>SHZS01000028.1 GCA_009692105.1 Gemmatimonadota bacterium
ATCGAAAGCGGCGAACCGCGCACTCGTGCAGCCGTTCATCATCTTCATGCAGATCGCCTACCTCATCAACAATTCGATCCAGAACCCCCAGAACTTCGGGGCGCGCTTCTGGCTCATGCTCGCGCTGACCATTCCCGTGGTGCTCCCGGGAACCCTGACCGGAGTCTGGCTCTACCACAAGCTGTCGGAGCGGGACTTCAAGCGGGCGGCGTACGGCCTGCTCGGGCTGGGCGCGCTGGCTCTCGTGATCAGAGCAATGCTCTAGAGAGCGCTGATACGCACTGTTGTCGTTACGCGTGTCTTCCGATCGCGGAGTATTTCTTGGTATCGCGCATCGTCATATAGACGACGAGAGAGGTTGCGATCACGACTGTGAGGTAGTAATAAAACCACCGCTGGTGGCCGATTGACTGGAACCAGAGCGCGATTGGCTCGACCAGCAGGAAGGCGACCAGGCCGCTCTTGGTCGCTTGGAGCGTGTCGAGCAGCGGAATCGTGCAAATCGTGCCCATGACCCCAAACCACGTCAACAACGCTTTGCGGCCGATCCAGTCGGACAGTGCGCCATGGATCGGCTGCAGGCAGAGCGCGAAGATCAACGACCCAGCCGTGACCAGCGTCGTCTGGATGTCCGTGAGGCGGACCGACAGCTTGAGGAATTTCTGCATGTAGGTCGTGTAGGTGTAGAGGGCTGTCGTGCCGCCCATTGTGAGCCCGACGACCAGCATCACCTCGCGTGGGTACTTCGGCAGAGCCCGGAGGGAACTCGTCCTGCGTGTGACGGTCTCCTTCGCGGCCAGGAAATCGTCGGTCTCATGCAGGTTGCGCCGCATGACGAGCGCGGCAATCGCCAGCAGAGCACCGATAATGAAGGGAATGCGCCAGCCTCAGGCCCTCAATTGTTCCGGCGTGAGAAACACCTGTTGCAGGAGGAGCAGGACCAGAATGGCACACAGCTGGCCGCCGATGAGGGTCACGTATTGAAAGCTGGAGTAGAAACCGCGATGTCTCTCGTCGGCCACCTCGCTGAGATTAGGTGGCGCTCGCGCCGTACTCGCCGCCCAGGCTCAGGCCCTGAATCGCACGCGCCACGCCGAGCATGACGGGTGCGGCGATCCCGTCATCGGCGAGATGACCGAACAGCCAGCCGCCGATGGGGCGCGCGATGAAGCCGAACGCAAAGAGGATCGCGGCGTTGAGCTGCTGCACGACCGGATCGCTGCCAGGAAAGAAGGATCCGGCGAAATAGAGCGCGAACGCCGCGTAGGCATAGAAGTCGTACCACTCCACCAGATTGCCGATGGAACCGATGAAGATCGCCTTGACGCGGCGGCGCACGTCGGCAAAACGGAGGTCGTCATCCGCCGGGGCGGTGATTGTGGATGACATCCGAAACTGAGACATCGACCTGATGCTATTCTCTAGCCGCGCATGAGACTAGATCACCTCTTCGAGAACAATCGCACCTGGTCAGCCCAGATGACCCGGCAGGATGGCGCCTTCTTTCAGCGGCTCGCTGCGCAGCAGGCGCCCAAGTACCTGTGGATCGGCTGCTCGGACAGCCGCGTGCCGGCGAACGAGATCGTCGGGCTTCTGCCAGGCGAGCTCTTTGTACACCGAAACGTCGCAAACCTAGTTGTCCATACCGATCTCAACTGCCTCTCGGTCATCCAGTATGGCGTCGAAGTCCTCAAGGTCGAGCACATCATCGTGTGCGGCCACTATGGATGCGGAGGCGTCAGCGCCGCCCTCCACAAGATGGAGCTTGGGCTCATCGATAACTGGCTCCGTCACCTGGTCGGGGTCAGGGAAAAGTTCTCCGCATTGCTCGACGCGCTGCCGACGGATGATGCACGCGCGCAAAAACTGTGTGAGCTGAACGTCACCGAACAGGTTCGCAACGTCTGCCATGCGACATTCGTTCAGAACGCGTGGAAGAAGGGACAGCGCCTCGCCGTTCACGGATGGATCTATGGATTGCACGACGGACTGCTGGGCGATCTATTGGACAATCCCGTCACCTCGATTGCCGAGAGCGCAGCCATGTAGTTCAGGATCATCCAGTCTCTCTATATGCAATGAGCTGCGTTCACAAGCCCCCTCGATAACTCACGCCAAGAGCTCCCGCCGCTTTCGCTGAACTGAAACAGCGCCTCACACGAGCATCCAAACGAGGCGAACCCGTTGAGGTAACCCCCGGAACCTGATCCAGGTATGATGGGACTCCAGAGCGGAGGAGTCCATGAAGAAGAGCAGGTTCACGGAGGAGCAGATCATCGGGATCCTGAGGGAGGCGGATGCGGGGGCAGAGATCCGCGAACTCAGCCGGCAGCACGGGATCACGGAGCAGACGTTCTACCGGTGGCGGAACAAGTACGGCGGGATGGATGTGAGCGAGGCCCGCCGGCTGCAGCAGCTCGAGGAGGACACGCGCGGCAGGCGGAAAGCGCTGACAGACTTACTGAATGTCGCTGTGACTACGTGCGCGGTGGTCTCGCTCCGAACTTGGCCACCTCACGTTTGCCGTGAGCTGCTCCGACTATGGCCCGCTCCGGCTCGTCGGTGAGGCCATCTGGCGCCTCGCCGTTGAGGACGCGCGTCAGTTGCCGAGAATCGAGGGCCCCACCCCACTTGGCAACGACAATTGTTCCCACGCCGTTTCCGATGAGGTTCGTCAGTGCCCGCGCCTCCGACATGAACCTGTCGACGCCGATAATGAGGGCCAATCCAGCGACGGGGATGGTGGGAATGGTGGACAGCGTAGCGGCCAGCGTGATGAATCCTCCACCCGTGACGGCGGCCGCGCCTTTCGATGTCAACAGCAGGACGGCGAGGACCCCGAGCTGCTGAGCAACGGTCAGATCGGTATTGGTGGCCTGAGCGATAAAGACCGCCGCCATCGTCATATAGATCGAGGTGCCATCGAGATTGAACGAATAGCCCGTCGGGATGACCAGGCCCACAACGGACTTGGCGCAGCCGAGGTTCTCAAGCTTCGTCATCATCCTCGGGAGAACGCTTTCAGAGGATGACGTGCCAAGCACGATCAGGAGTTCCTCTTTGATGTACCTGATGAACTTGAACAGGCTGAATCCTGCCCACGCGGCAATCCCCCCAAGCACGGCGATGATGAACAGCAAGCAGGTGAAATAGAAGCTGGCCATCAGCTTTCCGAGCGAGAACAGCGTGCCGATGCCGTACTGGCCAATAGTGAACGCCATCGCGCCGAAGGCCCCGATTGGGGCCGCCCGCATGATGATGGACACCACGCCGAAGAGAACATGCGTGAACTCGTCGATGATGCCTACCAGGCCCCGGCCCTTTTCGCCGAAGTGAAGCAGCGCCAGGCCAAAGAGCACCGAGAAGAACAGGACCTGCAGAATTTCGCCGGCCGCGAAGGCGTTGACGACCGTGCCTGGAATGATGTTCATCAGGAAATCGGTCGTACTCAGGTGACGCGCTTCGGTCGTATAGGCGGCGACCGCGTTCGCGTCGAGCGTCGATGCATCGGCATTCATGCCCACGCCCGGCCTGAGTGCGTTGACGACGATCAGGCCGATGATGAGGGCGATCGTCGAGACGACTTCGAAGTAAATCAGGGCTCTGATGCCGATCCGCCCGACATTCTTCATGTCGCCCATCTTGGCGATGCCGACGACGACAGTGCCGAAGATGATCGGGGCGATGATCATTCTGATCAGCTTGATGAATCCGTCTCCGAGCGGCTTCATCGCGGCTCCGGCGCCGGGCCAGACGTACCCCACGAGGACACCGATGGCGATACCGGTCAGCACCTGGAAGTACAGATGCGTGTAGAGAGGCTTAGCGGTTTTGCCCAACATACGACGGGACCTCGCAAACGTGTTCGACCGGCCTTCCCCGGCGCGGTGCGGATAGGAGATTCAACCGCCTTTCCGGGCCCGAAGGCGAAGATAGGACGGGGCCTCAGGGAGTGTCCATGGCGCGGAGTGTCCATGACATGCCCCGAGGCGGGTGAGCCCGGGCCCGATGGCGGCAGGAGTCGAACGGATGTGAGGAGGAGCGCGAGGGAACGAACGCGGAGCGGAGGGACCGAATCTCCCGGTCAGTGGACGGCACCTCGATCTATATGACCATGGCGGCCGTGTTCATCGCCCAGGCGATGAACATCGACCTTTCGCTCTCTCAGCAGTTGGGAATCCTCCTGGTGCTGCTCCTCACCTCGAAGGGCGCCGCGGCGGTGGCGGGCGGAGGTTTCATCACCCTGGCAGCTACGCTTGCTACGATCCCCACCATCCCGGTCGCCGGGTTGGCGCTCATCCTCGGGGTCGATCCATTCCTGGCACGGGCCCGGGCGCTCACCAACCTGATCGGCAACGGAGTCGGGACGGTCGTGATCGCGGCCTGGGACAATTCCCTGGACTCTGCGCAGATGACCAGGGTCTTGGATGGCGAGGTTCCTGAGGAGCTGGTCGAGCAGCCAGCCTAAGCGGCCAGCGTAGGGGGTTGCCTGGCTCGGAGGCGTGCAGAGCGCCTCCGAGCCCAGCCCCTTCCCTTCCGAACGGCCGCCTACTGGGCGGCCGACAAGGTTACGGCCCCACCCATGGTGAGCTCGTCGGCCTTCACCGACGAGATGACGCCCACTGGGATGCTCGGACCAAACCAGCCATCACCGAGAGGCCCTGGAGGGTTACCGCCAGACTATCGCAGGTACCGGTACAACCCGACGAGGCCGATGACGCTTCCAGTGACAGCGGTGAGCATCCCACCGTCACCGCCCATGATCGACCCAATGACGATACCCGCCGCACCAACGCCCATCAGCGCTACGTTGGAATCGAGTCGGGCCCCATCCTGTGGCTGACTGAACGGAGCGGGCTGCTGCCACGCTCTGCTGAGCTCGAAGTCATGACGGCAGCACAGCCACGCTTACGAACAGCATGGCAAGAAGTGTAGACGGACGGAATGAACGCGAGAACATGGCGCGTGCCTCCAAGAATGTGCGTGATACGCTGCTCACTGCGTAGCGGCGAAGATCGCTAAGACGATCCATCGGTTCGCCTGGCGACATGCATCCGTCTCGTTTGACGCTACCGGTTCCGCCTCGCCCCGGCCCGAGGTGCCCATCCGGCTTGCACCGACACCCTGCCCAGCGAGACATCCGGAAACTGCCTCCTGCCTCTTCTTGCTCACGGCGTACTACCGAGCTATTGGCACCCCGATCACCCGCTTGAGCGACAGCCCGGCACGCAGCTGCGCGCCCTCATCCACTCCATTGATAATGGCCAGCTCCGCAAGCGGAACGCTCGACGGCAGCTCGGCGTTGAACTGCTGCAGCGACATCGCGCGCGGCACGTCGGCGATTCGTACAAGCAGCGGCTGCACGGCCAGTGCCACCGGATCCGTCAGGCGCTCGAAGCTGCCGATCGCACGTCGGAACGTCTGGCTATGCGACGGAAACTGTTCAGCGGAGGTATAGGCCGTGATGCTCCAAACAGTGCCGCCGTATTCGATGAAGGTCGCGACACCACGCACGGAGCCCCCTTGGTCGGCCTGTGCGGCAAACTCGCCTGCAACCGCTCGATTGCCGTGGATCGTACCCTGTGACAGGGTGCCCCCTTGTAGCCCGTCCTGGCTGAAGAAGCGATTCGCTGCGTCCCCAGCGTTTGTGCCCTCAGCGCCTCGGAGCTCGATCATGGCGTCCTGTGCGTCGCTGATGCCGGTCACGGTATCCGTCGCGTTTTGCGTATGCCATCCATCGGGTAACTGAAGCACAAACTCAAGATCGGGATGGATGAAGAGCGTGCCCTTGAAGTAGCCTGCCCGGGGATCCTCTCCGTACACCATCCCGTCGATGTACTGCAGGAACTCGTCGCCCCCTATCCTCTTGGAGCTGAAGTCCTGAGATGAAGCGGCCACCAAGCCTTGCACGTTCGTGATCCGGTTGCCGGGATCAGGGTGCGTGGATTGCCACTCGGGTAGGCGACCGCCGCCGCTCAGCTCTGAATCGCGCTGAAGCATCTCGAAGAGGTTGATCATCTGACGCGTGTCGAAACCGTTCGCGAGTGCATAGCGAAAGCCGAGTTGATCGGCCTGGATCTCGTCATCTCGGCCGTACTTGAGGAAGAGCACCCCGAGCCCGGCGCCCGCCGCCTGACCGTACTGCGCGATGACTGGAGAGAGCACGGACCCAAGCCCGAGGCCGAGCGAGGCGATCTGCTGGCGACTCATCTGCTGCACACCGTGCCGTGCAGCTACATGGCCGCTCTCGTGAGCCAGCACTGACGCGAGCTCAGCCTCGTTCGTCATGTGCGCCAACAAGCCGCGAGTTATGAAGATGAATCCACCCGGCAGTGCGAAGGCATTTACCGCGGCATCATCAACCACGTGGAACTCCCAGGCGAGCTGCGGTCGCTCGGTTCCCGCTGCCAGCGCTTGCCCGATGCGATTCACGTACGCCTGAAGGGCGGCATCCGGATGCAGGCCGATACTCGCGATCACATCGGCCGAGCCCTGACGGCCCATCTCGATCTCTTGGGACTCCGAAACCAGCGCCAGCTCCATCCTGCCAGTCACCGGATTCATGGCGCATCCCACTGCCGCAGTGAGACTCACGAACGCCATAGCACCGTAGAGAGCCGTTCGGATTGTCCTGGTCATGCCTGCTCCTGGACGGAATGCCATGGGAGGCGGGTTAGGCGTGCGCTCGGGGTCATCCGGCCGCCAGTATCGCTGCAGAGGGTCGTGCCTCATGTGGTGCGGGCGCAATTTCCTCAGCGGCCATATACAGTGATCAAGAACCGTGCCTCAATCTCCTTTAACTCGGCCTCGAGCTGCCGATTGACCTCGTGATCCCGACCCGGGCTGTCGCTCAAGACCAGGATGTGCGTGACCTTCTTCTCGAAGATGAATCGGCCATTCCAACTGCGCCAGCATCCGCTCGAGAAGTTGGCGCTATTGAAAATCGCGGTCTGCAGGGCGGCCGTGTCGGGCTTGGCCGCGGACATGACCGCCAATCCCTCGACCTCTTGTTTACGCATTCAGGTTGCCTTTCTGTTGTGCTTGGGTAGGCCTGGAGCCAAAGGCGCTCAACTGCTGACGCGGAAGGTCCCGTTTCCCGTGGGGAGACAGAGCCTTTCGCATTCTCCAGGTTCGGAGTGTTTCGGTCAGTCTAGGATGCTTTCTGGGGCGCTGAGCCCGACCGCTACGCAACCCGTCACTCAGAACAGTCGCCTTGGAAGGCATGCGCCACCATCGCTCAAGAGGGGTACTCCCAGCATCAGTGGACCAGGCCCGTTAGCTTTCCATCATGAGCTTTCCGGTCATGATCCTGTCGCCCGCTGAGGAACCCGTCGTCCGTCGCGCTGTCGCCGCCTACCTCGAGGCGAAGAAAGGGCATGCGGGGCAGTTTAGAGGCAGGACCGCTGACCAGATCCTGGAAGAGCTAACCCCGTCTCCCGTGCGTTGGACTGAACTCGCAGCTCTCGTGATCGCATCCGCCGAGGGACCGACGCGAAGGATGCGATAGGGCGAGGAGGCAAGCTCGTCCCCCCCCTTCTTGCTGTCCCTTCAGGCCCGCTCTACCTTGCCCTCGAACGGCCCTGGGGCGCTTGGCTTTCTTAGCCGTTCTGACCGCCTCCAGGGTCCGGCACCTCAGTCCTGACCGAGCGATGAACTCCCTTTCCTCGAGCTTTCCGTGGGTTGCCCTGGCCGCCGTGCTCGCGCTGCCCGCGACGGTCAATGCGCAGGGGGGCCTCGGCCGGGACGAAGTCAACCGCATCTCGCGAGCGGTCGTTCGCATCGTGACTCTCGACGGTGACGAACGCGTTTCGTCCGGGTCCGGCACCCTCACCGAGCCCACCGGTCAGATCTACACGAACCGCCACGTGGTCGAGGGCGGCGAAGACTACGAGATCCAGATCCTGGATGACCTGAACGACGTGCCGGTCCCTGTGTACCTGGCGCGACTGGTTGGGTATTCCAGCGATGTGGATTTCGCGATCCTGCAGATTGATCGGGACGTAGATGGTCGGGCCATCAACGCGGAGGGGCTTAGCCTTCCGTCCCTCAGTGTCTCCGAACCGGATGTTCAGCGCGGAGACCGCGTTTTCGTCTTCGGTTACCCGGGAATCGGAGAAGGATATCTGGCCCTCACGGACGGCGCCGTTACAACGATCCGGAACGGAACCGTGAACGATCAGCGCATGCCTGTCTGGTACCAGACAGACGCCGAGATTTCCCCGGGAACCAGTGGAGGACTGGCCGTCAACTCCAACAGCGAGATGGTGGGTATTCCCACCCAGGTGCTAACGGAGAACACAACGGGGGGACGTCTCGGTGCGATCCTCTCGATCAGCGCGGTCGTTGGAGCGATCGAATCCGGCCTCGATTCCGACCGGGGGTCGATCGCGGAAGGCACAACGTCGCCAGTGATCGAAGGCGGCCGCCTGGACTTCAACCAGGAGCCATCCTTCGGATCCGTATCTCTCGCCGCCGGATTCTCCGCCGACCCGCACACGGTCAAGATGCCCAGCGGCGGAGAGGTCAATGGCGACTATCTTGGCGGGGGGTGCACGGGGTACGCGGCCGTGGCCCCGGATTACCGCCTGAGCTGGAGCGGACGTTCTTCTGAGCTCCGGATATTCTTCGCCGCAGAAGGTGGGCGCGATACCGCGCTTCTGATCAACCGTCCCGACGGCAGCTGGGTCTGCAACGATGATGCGGCGTCCGGTGTCCTCGACCCCATGATCGCGCTGGACGGCCCGGCTACGGGCCAATATGACATCTGGGTGGCGAGCTACAGCGCCGGCGATTTCATCGACGGCACCCTTTACATCACCGAGCGGGACCTCGAGCCCACCACAGTCGGCCCGGACGAGTTGGATCCGTCTCAGGACGCCTACTTCGGAACATCTTCGCTGCGCGCCGGATTCAGGCCCGATCCCTATTCGGCGGAGATCACCGCGGGGGGTACCGTGAACGTGGACTACCTGGGCGGCAGCTGCGTAGGCTACGCCGCCTCCGCTCCGGATCTTCAGCTCAGCTGGAGCGGCCGCTCCGCGCGGCTGCGCATCTTTTTTGAGGCGGAGGGCGAGCTCGATACGACGATCGTCGTGAGGTCGCCTGGAGGTGACTGGTCCTGTAACGACGACGCGAACTCGGACACCCTGAGCCCGCTGGTGGCGATCGACAACCCCTCCGCGGGGCGGTACGACATCTGGGTCGGCAGTTACGGTCGCGGCGAATTCATCAAGGGAAAGGTGCGGATCACGGAGATGGATCTCGGACCACAGTAAGGCTGGGCGCGGCAGGAGGCGAGGCGCCACCCGCTCGCCCTGGTGGCCAAGATGATGGGGCACTCGACTGTCCGGGTCACTGAAGGCTACCTGCACCTCGTAGACCGAGACCTCCTCTCACTGGTGGAGGATCGGGAAGAGCGGGAGCTGCGGGCTCTCGTCCAGGGTGGGTCGAGAGAGTTTGTGTCCAAATCCGTGTCCAAACCGCTGTGGAAAACCCCTGAAACCCAAGAGGCGCCGCCCGGATTCGAACCGGGGATGGAGGATTTGCAGTCCTCTGCCTTACCACTTGGCTACGGCGCCTGAAGTAACGCGTCCGACGAAGCCTCACCAACCAACGAACGCACCTGGTCCCCGGTCAGTACTTTCTTGCGAAGAAGAGCGGCCGCCACTCGGTCCCAGGCGGCTCCGTCGTCGGCGAACAGTATCTCACCCGCAAGCATGACGCGAGAAGACATCCATTCCTGCACTGCGGGGTCGTCGCTCGACCGTCCGACCCCAAGCACCCCCGCAACTTGAACCATATCGAACAGATCGGTGCGGTGCTCCGGCGCCTCCATCTTCACTCCACGCTCCAATTCCGCCACCACTCCCGCCGCGATCTGCACCCCTAACCGCTCCAGACAATCTCGCGCAGCCGGGTTGGGCAGAGCATCCCGCCAGGCGCTAGCAGCACCTTCTTCCAGGACGGTAGCGCCGATCGAAATCCCCACTTCGCCATTCCTTGATCTCGTTGCGGGCACTGCGACATCGCCGCCTGCGGTGCGTCTACGAATGTCGGTCGTGACCAGCGGGAGCCCTAGCAGGACGCTCACGACCGCGTGTGCTGCCTCATGACGAGCACCAATCTGATTAGGGGTCTCCTTGGAGAGCGTGCTCCGGCGCTTGCCCATTACTCACCGCCTCCGAAATCCGTATGAAGAGCCGCATACTCAGGCCGGTCCGACTTGCTAGTCCAACGCACTAGTCCGGCTCGTTTGTTCGCCGGTCTACACCCCCGTTGGCATTAGGGTTTCGCCGGTTCTCGGGGACTAGAGGATGCGTGCTTTTTTACGTCCGCTGGCGCTGCCGATAGTCTTCATGTTTCCTCCGCAGCTACCCATTCCCGGGAGGTACCGTGGCACAGTACATGTTGCAGTTCTCCTATACGTCAGACGCTTGGGCAGCGCTGAGCAGGAAGCCAGCGAATCGGTCCAAGCCCCTGGCCGCGCTGGCGACGAAGCTTGGTGCCAAGTTGATCAGCCTGCACTACACCATGGGAGAGTACGACGGGATCTCGGTCATCGAAGCTCGCAACGACGAGACCGCGACGGCCGTGATCATGGCGGCGATCGCGCCAGGACATGTGCGTGCCGCCAAGACCACGCGCCTGTACACCGTCAAGGAGACGATCGGGGCGCTGAAGAAGGCCGGGGGAGCGGCCACACTCCGCCCCCAAGGGTTGAGGGTCCCTGTCGGACTCGCCTGGAGCTGAGCGCCTGCCGGGCTCCCGGCCGTTTATCCCCGACACGCCCCCTCCATGAGAAAACGCCGCAAGGGCGACGGACCCTGCGGCGTTTTGGATTTTCTAGAGCGGGAAACCGGACTCGAACCGGCGACCCCCACCTTGGCAAGGTGGTGCTCTACCAACTGAGCTATTCCCGCGAACCAACGGTGGCGCGTCGACCGCCAAAGAGGCCCCTTTCAGGGAAGGAAAAGCTAGGCCGAACTCCTTGAAGCGTCAAGGTCTTACGGCCCTTCTGACACTTGCCGCGGCGGGCGTTGGAGCGCCACCTCGGTACCCTTATATTTCGGCTCCGCGCTCACCCTCCGAAGCACCTCTGGGAGCTCGATGACCCACCCCCTCCGGGATACGCTCCTCTTCATCCTTCTCCTTGGAGTGGGGTGCCCCGTCCGCGCCCAGCTCGAGGGGGGCCCTGTGGTGCCCCGTGGGACGATTCTCCTCCAGTTCACACCTTCCTTGCAGGTCGTGGACGGCCTCTACGCCAAGGGCACAGGGGAGAAGACTCCGTTGGGTAGCCAATTCTTCATCGGAGAGCTCGGCAGCGTCCAGACTCCCACGCTGGCGGCTGCAGAGACGCGGTTCCGTGAGCTGGCCGGAGGCGGCGGGGCACCGTCTCTCCGCCTGGGGAAGACCACCGGCCGCCTCTCGTTGGAAGAGACCGTTGTTCGTTGGGGGGCGAGCTATGGGCTCTCAGATCGGGTCGCGGCCGGAGTGACCGTCCCCTTTATCAAACGCCGAATGGATACCATCCTCCGGTATTCCCCGGACGGCACGAATGTGGGGCTCAGTCCGGGAATCTGGGCCGGGACCGTGAGCGACTTTCTCGCTCAGGCGTCGAGCGCGCTCGTCCACACACGGGGGGCCGTCGACAGATTCTGCACCAGCTCCGGCGAGGGCAACGCCACCTGCCAGAGCGGCCGCAACCTGATCGCGGAAGCCGAGGGGTTCCTGGCGCTCCTCGGCACGTCGTATCGGGACGATCGGGCCTTCCCTCTCTCAGGAACCGATCTTGGAGCGGCGATAACGGGACGATGGAGCATCCTGGCCTCGGGTCTCGGGGCATGGAACGCCCATCCTCCGGCAAATCTCCCGCTGGCCACCACACCCGTGACTGACGCCTTCTTTCGGGAGTCCGTGGTCATCCCGGCCTGGCCCATCGCTGGCCTCCCACTCACCACACCGGAACCACTCTGGGACCTCGGGGACATCGAGCTCCATGCGGCCGCTCGCCTGATGGATCGCGAAGCGTCCGACGTGGGCGCGCGCGCAGGATCTCCGTCCTCCCTCTCCTTTCGAAGCGACGTCGTGGGCACCCTCCGGTTTCCGACCGGTGCCGCCGACTCCCTCCGGACTCTCGCTCCAAGCACCTCGGTTCGAGGGGTCTGGGGCGTCGACATTCGCATCGAGGCCGAGGCCCTCCTGCGGGAGCATTTGTCTATCGGAGGCTTCGTGGAGGGAGGATGGAACGGAGATCGGGAGTTGGACCTGCTCTCTCCCGACCCTTCGCAGCCCTTCACGCCCGGCCAGACTAGAGCACGTGTGCGGTGGAGCCCGGGGGGCCACCTCCGCATGGGGATCCTCCCTCGCCTGCGCCTTGGGCCGGCGCTCTCCCTAGGTGCCGGATGGCACCTCTTCCACCAGGAGGCTGACACCTTTGCGGCGACGGTTCCCACCGGGCTCATCCCTTCGTCGCCGGCGGGATCTCGAACGGCGCAGAGCATCGCGCTGGAGCTGCGCTATGTCGCGCGAACCAGCCCGGTGGTCGAGCTCGCGCCCTTCCCATTCGAGACCTTTTTCCGACTGTCCCAGAGTATCGCAGGGAGCGGGAGTGCGGCTCCCGTGGAACGCCAGGTGGAGGGTGGAGTGAGCCTACTTCTCGGTCGCTAGCAGCTCGCGAGCGTGGTCCCGCGACGTCTTCGAGTCCGGATCTCCCCCGAGCATCCTGGCGAGCTCTCTAACCCTTCCCTCTCCGTCGAGACTCTGAACCGTCGCGAGCGCCTTCCCATCGCGCTCGACCTTCTCGACATGGAGATGGCGCTGTCCTCGGGACGCGAGCTGAGCGAGGTGGGTCACGACCACGACCTGGTGGAGCTCGCCCACCTTCTGGAGCTTCGAGGCAACGGACACAGCAACGGCCCCTCCGATTCCGGCATCGATCTCATCGAAGATCAACGTGGGAACAGGGTCCTCCCGCGTCAGGATGGACTTGAGCGCGAGCATCACCCTCGATAGTTCCCCGCCGCTCGCGATCTTCGCGAGCGGCCGAACCTCGAAGCCCGGGTTCAACGACGCCAGGAACTGAACCCGCTCCGCCCCACCGGACTCCGGTTCTCCCAGGGGCTCCAACTCCACGCGGAACCGCGCACCGGGCATGCCGAGCTCAGAAAGCACCCCCTCCGCCTCGCGGGCCAGCCGCTCTCCGGCCTTCTTCCGCTTGCGGCTGAGCTCACCGGCGCGGTCGTGGAGCTCCTTCTCGGCCGCGTCGAGCTGGCGGGTCAGCTCGCCCAGCTCGAGACCTGTCTCATCCAGCTCCGCCAGCTCCCGCTCGGCACGGGCGAGCGTATCGAGTACGTCCGAGAACTCCGGCCCGTACTTCCGCTTGAGGCGGAAGAGGAGGTCGGCCCGCCTTCGAAGCCCCTCCGCGCGCGCCGGAGACACGTCGATCCGGGCCGAGTACCTTCCCGCCGCGCGGCCAGCCTCCGAGGCGCGGTGGTACAGCTCGTCCACCTCATCCCTGAGCCCCACGAGCTCCGGGTCGAAGCGCGCCAGGCCATCGAGCGCATCGCGCGCCTCGGCGAGCCCATCGGAGACCGATCCATCGCTCGAGTAGAGCACGCCGTGCACGGCTTCCGATTCCCGCGCGAGCTCCTCGGCGTGCTCCAGGCGCTCGAGCTCCTCGTGCACCCGGGTATCCTCCCCCGCGGCCACCTGCGCGTCACGGATCTCCTCTCGCTGGGCCCGCAGGAACGCGGAGCGATCCTCGATCTCCCGGCCGCGGGCCTCGCGCCCCTGGCGCTGAACTCGAAGATCGGAGGCCCTACGGTGAAGCTCGGACACGGTACGAGCTAGCGCCTCCGCGCCCGCGTAGGAATCCAGGATGGCCCTCTGCTCCGGGGCCCGGAGCAAAGTCTGGTGCTCGTGCTGCCCATGCAGATCCACCAGAGCCCGGCCGAACTCGCCCACGACGCCAGCCGTGGCCGGAGAGCCGTTGATCCAGGCCCGATTCCGCCCCTCGGCCTGGACCTCGCGTCTCAGGACGAGGAGGTCCCCATCGGACTCGAACCCCAGCTCCTCGAGTCGAGCATGGAGTTCGGGATGCTCCGAGATGTCGAACACCGCCTCGACCGACGCCCTTTCGGCGCCCGCGCGAACGGAGTCCGAGGAGGCACGCTCTCCGAGCAGGAGGGAGAGGGCACCGACGATGATCGACTTGCCGGCGCCAGTCTCTCCCGTGAGAGCGTTCAGCCCCGGTCCAAGCTCGAGGGACAGATCCTCGATCACGGCCAGGTTCCGGATGCGGAGCTCGATCAGCATGGCCGCCCGTGGGTCAGACGGCCCAGTTCAGAGCCCGTCGCAGGGTGTCGAAGTAGGACTGGCCCGGCAGGCGGACGAGGGCAACACGGTGCGGTCCCTTCTCGACGACCATGCGGTCACCGGGGCGGAGCGGGCACGCGATCTGCCCGTCCGCCGTCACAACCAGGTCTTCGCTCCGATCCACCGCCTGGATCGTGAGGACACTATGGTCAGCGAGGACGAGGGGCCTCATGGCCATGGTATGCGGGCAGATGGGCGTCACGACCAGGCCATCCATGGTCGGAACGATGATGGGTCCTCCTGCGGACAGGGAATAGGCCGTTGAGCCGGTAGGCGTCGATACGATCACCCCGTCCCCGGAGAAGCTCCCGATCTCCTCCATCGCGCCCTTCCCGATCCACAGACTGAGCCGCACGATCCGAGCCACCCCGCCCTTATGCAGGACGAGGTCGTTCAACGCCCAGAGGCGGAGCCCAGCGCTCCCGTCCGCGTGGACAATCTTTCCCTCGAGCGTGAAGCGGTGGTCCAGGAGCGCGGCGCCCGCAAACGCCTGCTCGAGGGCGGACTCCAGCATTGCGAGGCTCGAGGAGGTCAGGAAGCCGAGGCGCCCCAGGTTCACGCCGAGCACGGGAATGCCGTCGGGAGCACCCATCCGCACTCCGCGAAGCAGGGTGCCGTCTCCCCCAAGCGTGAGAATCAGGTCAACCCCACGGCCCGATTCGGGAAGGGACCCAAGCTTCTTCAGGGCCCCACTCCGGATCGTCTCCTCGAGCAGGACCTCGATCCCGTGCTTCTCGGCGAATCGCAGTACTCGCTCGACGACCGCGGGAAGCTCGGCGGTACCGTCTCGTCCGACGACCCCGATCCTCGTGAACCCCCCGGGAAGCGGGGCCGGCCGGCCGTCACCCGGAGCAGTCACGCACTCTCCCTCGAAACCCGGATCCCCTCTCCGGCCAACTCGGAAGCTCGTTTCGCGATCCCAGCCGCGTCGAGCCCGACCCTCGAGAGGAGGATCTCCCGCGGACCGTGTTCCATGAACTGATCCGGAAGGCCCATGGTCCCGAAGCGCGACGGGAACCGGAGGTCCGGATCGTCTGCGATCTCCCTCGCGAGAAATGCCCCGAACCCGTTGGTCCGTGCACCCTCCTCGACGGTGAGGACGGCATCGTGATCCGCGAGAACCCGCGAAAGGATCGCCCGGTCATAGGGCCTCATGAACCGGCAGTTCACGACCGTGGCGGTCACCCCCTTACGCTCGAGAAGAGCGGCGGCTTCCACAGCGGGTTGGACCATGGCGCCCACGGCCAGGATCGCGACCTGGGATCCCTCGCGCAGCACCTCCCACGTCCCGTACGGCAGCTCGGGAATCTCCGAGATCGAGGGAACCTCGGAGGGAACCGCCGCGCGCGGCCAACGGATCGAGAATGGCCCATCGTCGAGGGCGAGTGCGAGGCGAAGGAGGGCGAGCATCTCGGAGCCGTCCTTCGGCGCGGTCACGGTCACTCCGGGAACCGCAAGCATGTAGTTGATGTCGAAGGCACCGTGGTGCGTCGGGCCGTCCTCTCCTGCGACGCCCGCCCGATCCATGCAGAACACGACGGGAAGCCTCTGGAGAGCAACATCGTGAATGATGGAGTCGTACGCCCGCTGTAGGAACGTCGAGTAGATCGCGACCACGGGGCGAATCCCCTGCGTTGCGAGCCCCGCGGCGAACGTCGTGCCGTGAGCCTCCGCGATCCCGACGTCGAAGTGCCGCTCGGGGAACGCGGCTCCGAAGATCTCGCTGCTCGTTCCGTCGGGCATTCCCGCGGTGATGACGACGATGCGCGGATCGTGCCGGCCGAGCTCGGTGAGCCCAACCCCGAACACCTTCTGATACCGCGGGAGCCCACCGGCCTTCGACTTCCCGGAGCCCGAGATCTTCTCGAAGGGCGAGGCAGCGTGCCATTTCATCGGGTCCTTCTCGGCCGGCCCGTACCCCCTTCCCTTCTGGGTCAGGACGTGCACGAGGATGGGCCCCTTCATCTGTCGCACTCCCTCGAAGGCGTCCAGAAGGCCCGGGAGATTGTGCCCATCCACCGGCCCTACGTACCGGAAGCCCAACTCCTGGAAGAGCATCCCGGGGACGAGCATGTGCTTGACGCTCTCCTCGACCTTCACGGCCACAGACTCGATGATCCCGCCCAAGCTTCGAGGAGCTCTCTGAATGAGCGCCTTCACCTCGTCACGGACCCGGTTGTAGACCGGGTTCGTGATCATCGTGGTGAGGTACTTGCTCATGGCGCCCACGTTCGGCGCGATGGACATCTCGTTGTCGTTCAGCACGACGGTCAGGTTCGTGTCCGTGTGTCCCGCGTTGTTCAGCGCCTCGTACGCGAGACCGCACCCCATGGCCCCGTCCCCGATGATGGCCACCACCTTCTCGTCCCTTCCCAGGAGGTCTCGTGCCGTCGCCATCCCGAGAGCCGCCGAGATGGAGGTGGCTGCGTGCCCCGCCCCGAACGTGTCGTACTCCGACTCGTCCCGGCTGAGAAAAGGTGCAAGGCCACCGTCGTGTCGGATCGTGGGGAACCGGTCGTTCCGACCGGTCAGAATCTTGTGGAGGTAGGCCTGGTGCCCTGTGTCCCACACCAGGCGGTCCCGGGGCGTGTCGAAAACGTAATGGAGGGCAACCGTGAGCTCGGCAACTCCTAGGCTCGCGCCGAAGTGCCCGCCCACTTGGGAGACCACGTCGATGTGCCGATCCCGGAGCTCGACAACGAGCATCTCGAGCTCGGTGCGGGAAAGCGTACGTAGGTCCGAGGGGTCCCTCACCCGCTCCAGCAGCGACAACTTCTTCCTCCCGGTGGAACGAGGATCGGCTTCGAGCGACGGGGCCGAAAAATAGTGGAAACCGACGCGCGGCGCCCCACTACCGATCGCGATGAACCACGTAGCGGGCCAAGGCCTCCAACGGAGGGGATTCGATCCCGCCCTCTGCCAGAGCCGCGAGCGCCTGCTCGACCCGGAGCCCCGCCTCCTGTCGGGCCCCATCGATCCCGAGAAGGGCCACGTAGGTGGACTTCCCGAGGTTCCAGTCCGAGGGGTGCTTTCCGAGCGTCCCCGCGTCCGCGGTGGCATCCAGGACATCGTCCGCGATCTGGAAGGCGAGGCCGACCTCCTCCCCGTACCGCTGGAGCGCCTCGCCGGTCCTGCGGGAGGCGCCGGCAGCGGTGCTGCCCAGGAGGAGGGAGGCGGAGAGCAGCGCCCCGGTCTTCCGGCCATGGAGGGCATCCATCTCGTCCCGGGACAGCTGCCGCTCCCCCTCGCCGAGGAGGTCCAGCGCCTGGCCCCCCACCATCCCCGCCGCCCCAGCGGCGCGGCTCAGGATGCGCACCAGCTCCCTCCTCGTGCCCTCATTCAGCCCGAGCGCGCCCGAGGCAATCCAGAGCTGAAGGGCTGCCGCCGGGATCAACGCTGCCCCCGCGAGGACCGTCGCCCGTTCTCCGTGGATGGTATGGGTGGTCGGCTCCCCCCTCCGCAGAGCCGCGTAATCCATGCACGGCAGATCGTCGTGCATGAGCGAATAGGCATGGATGAGTTCCAGGGACGCCGCCAGATCGTACGGGGCCTCCCGACGGTCGGAGTCCGACTCCTCTCGGCCTCCCGAAGCCCGGTACGCGGTCACGCAGAAGATGGGGCGCAGCCGCTTTCCACCCGCTCGAACGCCCTGCTCCACCGCACCACGCAGGCTCGGGTCGAGGAGCGGGGAGATGCGGCGGAGGGCGCGGTCCAGGGCCTGGCCCACCCGGTGCCGCTCGGCTTCGAGAAAGCTCTCGAGTTCGAGGGCCGGATACCCACGCACTACTCGCCCCCGTCCTCGAACGGGCGGAGCTCACGCGCCTCCGAATCTCCGACGAGTTCATGGACCCGAAGCTCCGCGCGGGCCAGGAGCCCCTCCGCTTGGCGGATGTGGCGAACCCCCTCCTCGAAGAGAGCGAGCCCGCGCTCGAGGTCTGCCCCCCCTCCTTCGAGAGCCGCGATGATCTCATCGAGCCGCCGGAGTCTCACCTCGAGGGTCAGCTCCTGATCTCCGTCCGCGGGCTGATCCGCAGCTCCCGCGGAGTCCGCGCATTTCTTTCCCGTTCGGCTCACCGGTCCACCTCCGCCGCCACTTCCAGAGTCCCGCATCGGACCCGTCCATCCGTGACCCTCAGGTCGAATGAGTCTCCGGGGGTGAAGTGGTCCGTCCGCCGGAGGACCCTCCCCTCGCCGTCCATTGCCACCGCGTACCCTCTGCGGAGGGTCGAGAGCGGAGAGAGTGCCTCGATCTTGCCGACGGCCACGCCAAGTCGCTCCCGTCGAGAATCCAGCACCCCTCGAATGCCTCGGGCAAGCCGTTCACCCCGGCTCTCCACTCCACGGCGCCGGGGCTCGAGGATCTCCCTCACGCCTCGGGTCAGCCAGGGGCGTGCCGCCACCACCTGAACGCGGCTTCGCTCCATTCGATTTCGTAGTGCGCGGACCAGGCGCGGCCGCACGCTCCGCAGGAGTCCAAATACCACCTCGCGGTCCTCGACGGCCGCCTCCGCAGCGGCTGAGGGGGTCGGAGCCCGCATGTCCGCGACCAGGTCCGCGATCGTGACGTCCACCTCATGCCCCACGGCCGAGATGATCGGCACCGGGCACTCCGCGATCGCCCGCGCGACCGGCTCCTCGTTGAAGGCCCAGAGATCCTCGACCGAACCTCCTCCTCGCCCCACAATCAGGAGCTCGACCTCGCCGCTCCCCCCGAGCACCCGAATCGCATCCGCAATCTCCGCTGCGGCACCCTCTCCCTGGACCCGCGTGCCCCGGAGGACGACCCGCGTCCAGGGAGCCCGCCTCCGGATCACGCTCAGGATGTCGTGCAGCACAGCCCCGGTGAGAGAGGTCACAACCCCGATGGCCGTCGGGAAGCGCGGAAGGGGACGTTTGCGCTCGGCCGCGAGCAGCCCCTCGGCCTCGAGCTGCACGCGCAGGCGCTCGAAGGCGAGCCTCCAGAGCCCCTCTTTCCCCTCCCCTTCCAGGGCACGGACGGCGAACTGGTACTCCCCTCGCGCCTCATAGAGGGTCAGGTTCCCAAACGCGCGCACGCGCATTCCGACCTCGGGATCGACCGGAAGGCGCTCCGCATCGCTCCGCCACATGACGCACCGGAGCTGGGCCTCCTCGTCCTTCAGGGCGAAGTAGGCGTGACCGGACCGCGCCCGCGTCCAGCTTCCGACCTCCCCGGAGATCCAAATCGGGGGGATGGTGTCCTCGAGAAGCTGCCGGATCGCCCGGTTCACCTGGGAAACGCTCCACACCCGCGGCTCTGCCGAGCTCACCGCTCCTCCTCCCAGCTCCTCGAGGCAGCTTCCACAGTGTTCGAAAGCAGCATGGCAATCGTCATCGGTCCGACCCCGCCGGGCACCGGAGTGATCGCAGACGCAACCTCCCGCACCCCCTCGAAGTCCACGTCTCCCGTGAGCCTGTACCCCCTTTCCGCAGTGGGATCGTCCACTCGATTCACACCGACGTCGATTACGACGGCGCCCGGGCGGACCATGTCGCGAGTGACTACGCCAGCCCGTCCCACCGCCACGATCAGGATCTCGCCGAGCCGGGTCACGGCCGCGAGGTCCGGCGTTTGGGAATGGGCCACGGTCACGGTCGCGTCCCCGCCCCGCCCTCTGCGAAGGAGGAGCGCGGCCATCGGCTTTCCAACCAGGTTCGACCGTCCGACCACGACCACATGGCGCCCCCGGGGGTCGTGGCCGCTTCGGAGGAGGAGCTCCAGGATCCCGAGGGGGGTGCATGGGGCGAGGACATGGGCATCCCCGGTATTCAGGCGCCCGACGTTCAGGGGGTGGAAGCAGTCCACGTCCTTCGAAGGGTGGATCCCCTCAAGAATCTCCTGCGTCCGGACCTGTGAGGGGAGCGGGAGTTGCACGAGGATCCCGTGCACCTCCGGATCCGCGTTCAGCCCCGAGACCAACCCAAGCAGCTCGGCGTGCGGAATCGAGGCAGGAAGGTCGATCTGCCGCGAACGGATCCCCGCCTCGGTCGCAGCGCGGTTCTTCATTCCGACGTAGGCCTTGCTGGCCGGGTCCGTTCCCACCAGAACGGTCGCGAGACCGGGGATCCGACCCTTCTCCTTCATGGCGCCCACGCGGGTCGCCACCTCGTCTCGGATCCGGCGAGCGACCTCGGTCCCCAAAATCAGTTTCGCCGCCATGCCCGTCCCCCCCCGCAGCCCGGAAGCGGTCACCGTGCGAAGTCGATCGCCCGGGTCTCCCGGATCACGACCACCTTGATCTGCCCAGGGTATTGAAGTTCCTCTTCGAACCGCCGTGCCACCCGATCCGAGATCTGCGCCATCTCCTCGTCGGAGACCTTCTCGGGCTGGACCATGACCCTCACTTCCCGTCCGGCTTGGATCGCGAAACAGCGCTCCACGCCGGGGAACTCCATCGCGATCTTCTCGAGCTTCTCCAGACGCTTCACGTAGGTCTCGAACATCTCGCGGCGGGCCCCCGGCCGAGACCCGGAGATTGCGTCGGCCGCCGTGACCAGGAACGCCTCAGGAGATGCGTGCGGCTCCTCGTCGTGGTGGGCGCGGATCGAGTTCAGCACGATCGGGGGCTCGTTGTGACGCTTGCAGAGCTCGTACCCGAGCTCCACGTGCGTTCCCTCCTGGTCATGGGTGAGCCCCTTCCCCACATCGTGGAGGAGCCCCGCCCGCTTTGCCATCGCGGCGTCGAGCCCCATCTCAACGGCCATGGATCCCGCAAGGCGCGCCACCTCCTTCGAGTGCCGGAGCTGGTTCTGGCCATAGGAGGTCCGGAACTTGAGGCGCCCCAGCACCTTCACGATCTCGGGATGGATCTGGCGAATCCCCAGGTCGTAGATGGCCTGCTCAGCGGCCTCCTGCATCCCGGCCTCCACCTCGGCCCGGCTCTTTTCGACGATCTCCTCGATGCGGCCCGGATGGATGCGGCCGTCCTCGATCAGCTTCTCGAGGGCGATCCGAGCCACCTCGCGGCGCACCGGATCAAACCCCGAGAGCACCACAGCCTCCGGGGTGTCATCGATGATCACGTCAATCCCCGTCGCCTGCTCGAAGGCCCGGATATTCCTTCCCTCTCGGCCGATGATCCGCCCCTTCATGTCGTCCGAGGGGAGATGGACGACGGATACCGTGGTGAGGGCCGTCTCCTCGGCGGCGATGCGCTGGATGGCAAAGACGATGATATCTTTCGCCTCCCGGTTGGCCGTCCGCTGAGCCTCTTCCCGGACGTCGCGGATCATCTGGGCCGCTTCCGCCTTGGCCTCATCCTTGAGCTCGGCCACGAGCTGATCCTTCGCCTCCTGGACGGAGACCCCGGCCAGGCTCTCGAGCCTCCGCCGAGCCTTGTCGAGCGTCTCCAGAACCTCCCGATCCCGAGACGCGAGGCTCTCCCCCAGCTGGCGGAGCTCCCCGGTCTTCTCCTCCAGCTGCGACTCCCGCTGGTTCAGGACGTCGAACTTCCGGTCGAGGGCCTCCGACCGCTCCCCGAGTTTCCGCTCGGTGCGCTCGACCTCCCCCCTCCGACGGGTTTCCTCCCGCTCCCACTCTTCCCGGAGGCCGAGCACCTCCTCCCGCCCACGAAGCTCCCCCTTCTTGGTCAGGGCTTCGGCATCCTCCCCCGCTCGCTGGAGGATCCGGGTAGCTTCATCCCGACCCTGCTCCAGATCGACACGCTGCCGGGCACGCTCGCGACCTATTCCGAGCAGGAAGGCCAGGATGGCACTGACGAAGACAAAGAGGGCCGCCGCCAAGGCGATGGCCTGAGGGGATTCCATGTATCACTCCGAGATCGGGCGCTAGGAGCACCCTATGGAAGGCTAGCAAATCGGCCCGGCAACAAGTTCTGGGCCGTCCCGCAGTTCGATCCTCGGTAGAATAGAAGGGTCCCGCAAACACCCGCAAGTGAGTAAGGTCGGGACGGGCCCAAAGGGGCGTTGTGCCGCGGGGGGGGACGGGGCCGGGGACCGGCTGCTAGCCGGCCGGCGGCGGCCGCTGGATCCTCAGGCGGGGGAGGGCTGCCCTCCGAGCTCCGCCTCGATGCGCTTCACCAGGTTCTGAGATCGAGACTGCACCTCCCGACGGAGCCGATCGAGCTCTTCCTGGGCCTGGAAGTACCGATCCGTGATCGAAAGCGCTGCCAGAATGACGGCTCGGTGCGTCTCTGCCAGCCCCGCGTGTGCCCGACCCTCACGGATTCGCTCGTCCAGGAAGGCTGCACAGCGGAGCGTATATTCGGGTTCCGCCGAGGATCGTAGAACGTGCTCCTCGCCAGCGATCCGAACCGTGACGCTGCTTCGACGGGTTTCGCTCATGCTGCCCCTCCTCCATTAGGTCCTTGAGTCACCGCTTCTCTTCCAGGAACCGTAGGCGGAAAAGAAGCCGGTCCACCCCTTCGCGCCCCGCCCCGAGGCGCCTTCGGAGCTCGGCGTTCTCTTCCTCGAGGCTCGAGATCGTCGCCTGGAGGAGAGCCGGATCTACCTCACCCTTCGTGAACCGCTTCAGAAGCACATC
>SHZS01000029.1 GCA_009692105.1 Gemmatimonadota bacterium
CCCTGGAACTGGTTCCCCAGGCACGACTCATCCACGTGGATCCACACGGCCGGCCCCGGAGCGGGACCCGACGTCACTGGCGGCTGGGGGTTCATGCGGTCGGGGACCTCGTAGGATGCCGCGGATGGATCCCCGGGGACTATTGGCTCTCGGAGCCGGGCACTACGAACAACCGAATGGCGATCCGGAGCGCAATTGAAGGGCTGACGGCCCTGACGCGGCCCTGCCGGGTCGGCGTCGTCTCCGACTCCCAGTACCTCGTAAAAGGGATGCGAGAGTGGCTTCCCGGGTGGAAGGCCCGGGGATGGACGCGGAAGGGAGGGCCCATCGAGAACCTGGAGCTCTGGAAGGAGCTCGACATTGCCGCCGCGACCCACGCGGTCCGTTGGGAATGGGTGCGCGGTCACGCAGGGCACCCCCGGAACGAGTACGCGAACGAGCTAGCCACGCAGGCAGCCAAGAGCCAGGACTCGTCGGAAGGACTCGTGGACTCCCGCTTCGAGGAATGGCTGGAAGCCGAGCGCCAACGGGCCGGACGGTACCTCGACTTCCACGCGTCCACGCCCCCTCGATCCGACTCCCGCTAGAGCTCGCCCCCGACCTCACTCACCGAGCGATCGAAGACGTTCGCGAAGGCGCTCGCCGTCCGGGCAGCCACCTCCGTGATGGGGACAGGACGTCCGACGAGATGCTCGAGAGAGGTCACGGTGCTTCCGGCGATTCCGCAGGGAACTATCGTCTCGAAGAAGCTCAGGTCGGTCCCGACGTTCAGCGCAAATCCGTGAGAGGTGATCCAGCCCGAAGACACGCGGATCCCGATCGCAGCCACCTTCCCTGAGTCGGTCCAGACCCCCGTCATCCCCTCCACCCTCCGGGACTCGATCCCGTAGCCGTCCAGCACCCGGATCAAGACCTCCTCCAGGTCTCTGAGGTAGCGGTGCACGTCCCTCCGGTCAGGCTTCAGGTCCAGGATCGGATACCCCACCAGCTGCCCAGGTCCGTGGTAGGTGACGTCCCCCCCTCGCCCGGCCTCCAAGAGGTCGATCCCGAGCGCGTTCCTCTGCCCCGGATCCGCGAGAACATGCTCCGCGTGCGACCCAGAGCCGAGGGTGATCACATGAGGATGTTGGAGGAGGAGGAGCTGATCTGGGATCTCGCCCGCCCGACGCCGTGTGACGAGGTCTTCCTGGAGGAGATGGGCCTGCGCGAAAGGGAGCATCCCCAGGCGTCGAATCTCCAGAACCCGGCGCGCCGCCCCAGCGGGAGAGGGCTCGCTCACGGTTGGATGGGCCATGGCGTCCCTACGCGTCGTCCGGGAACTCCTCCAGGAGCTGCTTGAGGCGAGCGAGGAAGCGCGCGCCGTCCGCACCGTCCACGATTCGATGGTCATAGCCCAGCGAGAAAATCGTCCGCTTCCGGATGGCCATCGAGTCTTGTCCCGTGGCCGGATCCTCCACCACGACCACCCGCTTTTCGATCGCACCCGTGCCGAGGATGGCTGCGGTGCCCTTGGGGATGATCGGGAGCCCGACCAGGGTGCCCAGGACCCCCGGGTTCGTGATCGTGAACGTCGCCCCCTGGATCTCCTCCGGGCTCAGGGCCCGCTTCCGGGCACGGTCGGCCAGATCCACCACCTTCTTTCCAATCCCGACGAGCGAGAGGTCGTCGGCGTCCCGGATGACCGGCACGATTAAGCCGGGATCCAGATCCACCGCAATCCCAATGTTCACGTGCCCGCGGTAGATGACGTTGTTCCCCGAGACCGTCGCGTTCACGATCGGGAATTCCCTCAGAAGGCGCGACACAGCCCAGGCCACGAAGGCCGTGAAGCTGACCCGAGCCCCCTGCTCCTGCCACTTCTTCGCGTTCGCCTTCCGCAGGCCGTCCACCTTGGTAAAATCGATCTCGATGAACGTGTGCACATGGGGCGCGATTCGCTTCGCGAGCGTCATGTGCTCCGCGGTGAGCCGACGGATCTTGTCCATCGTCACCACCTCGTCCCCCTCACGAACCGGAAACTCCGGGTTCTGTACCTGGCTGTAGAAGGTTTTCCAGAACTCGGAGGGAGGAAGCGCGGGCGACGCTGCTGGAGACGCGCGCGGTGCGGCTACCGGGGAAGAAGGAACGATCGACGGCGCCGGCTTCGAGATCGACGGAGCGCCCGGCGCGGCCTTGGCTGGCGGTGGGGGTGACCCCACCGATGCTTCTCCTTCCTGCCCCAGGTACTGCAGAAGATCCTGCTTCGTCACCCGACCCGCGTGCCCGCTGCCCTTCCCCTCCAGGCTGGCGAGGTCCACCCCGTGCTCCTCCGCCATCCTGCGAACCACGGGTGTGGAGCGCTGTCGGATGCGCTGCTCCTCGGTCATCTCACCGTCGCCAGAAGGCGGCTGTGGAGCAGCAGCAGGCGCCGCCGCACGGGGCTGCTCCTGCTTCGCTGCAGAGGCTTCTTCTCCCTTCGCGGGCACCGCAACGCGTGCGCTGGTGTCGATGTACGCGACGACGGTTCCCACCTCGACGGTCTCCCCCTCTTGCACCGAAACCTCAACGAGGATCCCCGACTGCGGAGCGGGAATCTCCGCGTCCACCTTGTCCGTGGAGATCTCGAGGATCGGCTCGTCGCGCTCGACGGAGTCGCCGACCTTCTTGAGCCACTTCGACACGGTCCCCTCCGCGATGGACTCACCCATCTGAGGCATCGCGACTTCGATTCGGGTCACTGTTTCGATACTCCCCAGGTCGCAGGAAGCGACGGAGTCGTCAGGGCTGTGCGGGCGGAGCCGGGACTACGGGAGCCTCGGTCGGAGCCTGGGCATTAGGCACGACCGGCGTCGGTGCCGCGGGGGCTTGTAGGGCACCCTGGAGAACGGAACCGGGCTGCTGCTGGCGCGACGAGAGGATCGCGAGCACGAACGAGAGGGACATGAAGATCGCCGCCGTGGTCCACGTCGCCCGTGTCAGGAACGTCGCGGCTTGGCGACCACCCAAAACTCCCTCGGCAGCAGTCACCCCACCCCCCATCGCGGCCAACCCTCCCCCCTTTCCAGCCTGAAGGAGGATGACGACGGTCAGCAGGACCCCGTCGAGGACGAGAAGAGCAAGGAGGAATCCGTACATAAATGCGCGATGGGCAGCGGGTTAGGGTCTAGCGTGAAAAGGTCGTCGGAGGGGGGGGTAGTGTCAACACAGCTCCCGAGCGAGTTCCACGATCCGTGCGAACGAGCCCGGGTCGAGCGACGCGCCTCCCACGAGAACTCCGTCGACCCCCTCTGCTGCAAGGAGCCCCCGCGCGTTCGCCGGCGTTACAGACCCCCCGTAGAGGATCGGGAGCTCCCGTGCCCGGTCCGAGCCGAGCCAATGGCCCACTCGCCTCCTCAGGATCGCATGGGCCTGCGATGCATCCGAAGGGGTCGCTTCCTTCCCGGTGCCGATGGCCCACACCGGCTCGTACGCCAGAAGGAACGCCACCCCCGCGCGGATCCGGTCCCCAACTACCTCTGAGCCGAGTACGGCATCAAGCTGTCGAACGATGACCTCCTCCAGCCTCCCCTCCTTCCGCTCATTGATCCGCTCCCCCACGCAGAGCACCGGGGTGAGACCCGCCAGCTGAGCGGCCGCGACCTTGCCCCCTGTCTCCTCGTCGGTCTCGTGGAAGAGCGTCCTCCGCTCGGAGTGGCCGACGAGAGCGTACGTCGCCCCCGCTTCGGCTGCCATTCCCGCGGCAATCTCACCGGTGAACGCCCCGGACGCCTCCCCGTGCACACCCTGGACCCCGAGCGATATGGAGGAGCTCGAGCCGAGGGCGGCCCGCGCCGCCGGAAGGGAGATCGCCGGAGGGAACACGATCACCGTCACGCATCGGAGATCGGTCAGTGGGGGAAGCGCCTCGATGAAGTGGGCAGCTTCCACCGGTCCGTGGTTCATCTTCCAGTTCCCCGCGACGAACCGTCTCATCCCCCGATCACTCCATCGGACCACAACTCGCTGTGATCCGGAGCTTCAACGGTGTCCAGCACGGCCACGCCGGGGAGTTCCTTCCCCGCCAGGAGATCCAACGACGCTCCTCCCCCGGTCGAGATGTGGGTCATCCGGTGAGCCACCCCCGCGCGCTGGGCGGCGGCGGCCGAGTCCCCCCCTCCTACGACGACCACCGCACCGCGGTCTGCCGCCTCGGCAAGCGACCTCGCGAGGTGGAAGGTCCCCCGGGAGAACGGCGCGATCTCGAAGACCCCGAGGGGTCCGTTCCAGAGCACGGTCGCAGCTCGAGAGGCTTCCCTCGAGAAGATCTCTCGCGAGCGGGGGCCGATGTCGCCGATCTTCACCCCACTCGGCAGCTCCGCGCGGTCCACGTCGCGGGTCCGATCCGCAGGCGTAAGCTCGTCGGCCACCACACAATCAACGGGCAGGAGGAGCTTGTCACCGGCCTCCTCCATGAGATCCCGCGCCATGGGAACGCGATCCTCCTCGACGAAGGAAGCCCCGGTCTCGAACCCAAGGGCGCGAAGAAAGGTGTTGGCCATCGCACCCCCGACGAGAAGCCGGTCCACCCGTGGGAGGATCGCCCGGATCACGTCGATCTTCCCCGAGATCTTCGCGCCACCCATTATCGCCACGAACGGCCGACCTGGAGTGCGGAGCGCTCTGTCTAGAAAGTGGAGCTCCCTCGCCATGAGCACACCGGCGACGACCGGCCCACCTCGATCGCGGATCACGCGGGCCGCGCCCACCGTCGACGCGTGCGTCCGATGGGCCGCCCCGAACGCATCTCCCACGAAGGCGTCAGCGAGATCCGCGAGGGATCGGCAGAGATCGGGATCGTTCCGGGTCTCCCCCGGATGGAAGCGGATGTTCTCCAGAAGTGCGACCTCCCCCGGCCGGAGCGCGGCCACCGCCGCCTCGAGCGCCTTCGTGCCCGGGAGATCTTCGAGAAGGGGCACCGGCGTCCCGAGCGTCCTCGAGAGCTCCGCGGCTATGGGCCTCAGGGAGCTGGACGGGGCCCGCTGCCCTCCCGGCCTCCCCAGGTGCGACACAAGGAGCACCCGTGCGCCCGCGCGACGGAGCCGCTCGATGGACGGGATCGTTGCGTCGATCCTGGTCCGGTCTGAGACCTCACCGTTTCCGTCGAGGGGGACGTTGTAGTCCAACCGGACGAGGAGACGCCGGTTCTGGAGATCCGAGGCGGTCAGGTCCGATAGTGTACGGATCCGCTGCACGCCGAGGCTACCGTCGCGCGACTGAAGGAAGCCGTTCCCCGACGTACCGCACCAGGTCACGGACTCTGCACGAGTACCCCCACTCGTTGTCGTACCACGCCAGAACCTTCACGAGACGCTCTCGGATCACAGCCGTGCATTGGAGATCTACGACCGCTGACGCGGCGTTCCCCATGAAGTCCACGGAGACGAGGGGTTCGGCGCAGACCTCGAGGATCCCCTTGAGGGCACCCGCAGCCGCTTGCGTGTAGGCGGCGTTCACCTCCTCCACCGACGCCGCTCGCTCGAGCTCGACGGTCAGGTCCACAAGCGAGACGTCCGGAGTCGGCACACGGATCGCGATCCCGTCCAGCTTCCCCTTGAGCTGAGGCAGTACGAGCGCAGTCGCGCGGGCGGCCCCCGTCGTGGTCGGAATCATGGCGAGGGCAGCGGCTCTCGCCCGGCGGAGGTCCTTGTGTGGGGAGTCCAGGATCACCTGGTCGTTGGTGTACGCGTGCACCGTCGTCATGAGTCCCCGGACAAACCCGAACGTCTCGAGGATCACCTTCGCGACTGGAGCTACGCAGTTGGTCGTGCAGGAGGCGTTCGAGATGACATCGTGCTTCGACGGGTCGTATGCACCCTCGTTCACCCCCAGGACGATCGTGATGTCCTCTCCGCTAGCCGGCGCCGAGATGATCACCTTTTTCGCGCCTGCGGCCAGGTGTTTAGCCGCGTCCTCACGCTTGGTGAACCGGCCCGTGGCTTCGACCACGACGTCCACACCCAGCTCCCCCCAGGGAAGGCGGGACGGATCCTTCTCGGAGACGACCCGGATCTCTTCTCCGTCCACCCGCAGCCCTCCAGAGGTCGCTTCGACCGTTCCCGGAAAGGTGCGATGGACGGAGTCGTACTTGAGGAGATGGGCGAGCGTCTTGGGGTCGGTGATGTCATTCACGGCCACGAACTCGAGGTCTCGCACACCGGATTGCTTCGCCGACCGGAGAACGAGCCGTCCGATCCTCCCGAATCCGTTTATGGCAACGCGAGTCGCCATTCAGCCGTCTCCTTGCTCGTCGATTTCGTTTTCATCGGAAGCACTACAGCCTATTCGGGAATGGCCAGGGCAAACGTCAGGATGACCACAGGTCTTCGCGCCCCCGCGCCCGAGCGCTTCCGCGGCTGCCCCCGCCGTTGCGCCCGTCGTGAGCACGTCGTCCACCAGGAGCACGTCCCGCCCCCGGATCGCCTCTGAAGACTCGCGGGAAGAAAGAAAGAATGCCCCGCAGACGTTAGCCAGGCGCTCTCCCGGGTGCAAGGCAACTTGGCTCTCTCCTCCCTCCCGGCGAGCGAGGGCGTCCACGAGGGTCCCGCCGGTTTCCTGGGCCAGCTTATCAGCCAGCATCCGTGCCTGATCGTAGCCCCTCGCACGAAGTCGTCTCTGGGTGCTCGGGACGGGCACGACGGGACGCCCCCCGAGGAGCTTCGGCTCCGCTCGAACGAGCCCGACCATCCATTCCGCGAGCTCCGCTCCCAGCTCAGGCCACCCTCCGTACTTGAGGGCATGGACGATGGCGTCGGCCGGAGGGCGCAGCACAACCGCAGAACGAGCGGCCTGGAGCACCGGGGGCCATTCATGACATCCGGCGCACGGTCGGTCCGAGCCCACTCCCGTTCCACGCGGCGCGTGGCAGCGGGGGCACCGTGGATGTGCCGGCGCGCGGAGTCGGGTCCGGCATTCCGGGCACATGCGTGGCCTGGATTCCGCCGACCGCGCGAGCCCAGGGCGCGCTACGGCGGGGCGCGCCACAACAGCGTGCGCCACGACTCGGCGGGGCGGGAGCAGATAGCCTCCGCAACCCGCACACGCAGGTGGCAGCAGGAAGTCGGCGAGCTGTCCCGCGATGGAAGCCGAGATGGCTTCACTTCCGCGCGACACCGGACGCCTCACGCCTGGACCGCTCCAGGGCCTCACGCATCGCCACAACCGGAGCGGGCCGATCCCACCACAGCCGGAACGCATCGGCGCCCTGGAGCACGAGCATTTCGCCCCCATCCGCCGCCGCAATTCCCATCTCCCGCGCCCGTCTCACCAGCGCGGTCTCGTCCGGCCGGTACACTAGGTCGAGGATCGCTCCGGGGTCATGGAGCTTCACTGGATCGAACGGCAGCGCATCCCCGTCCTTCAGGCCAAGCGAAGTCGCGTTCACAACCAGATCGAAAGTGGACCCTTCGAGCTCGCTCGCAGAGCGAGCGGCCCGCACGGCGCGGGACCCCACCTCCGTCACGAGGCGCTCGGCACGCCCGACGGTGCGATTCCAGACCACCACCTCTTCCGCCCCGTCGCTCGCGAGCGCGACGAGCGCTCCCCGGGCGGCGCCCCCCGCCCCGTGGAGCACGACCCGGAGCCCGGCCGCTGATCGCCCTAGGAGCGCGAGTACCGCTCCCCGGAACCCAGCCACGTCGGTATTCTCGCCGTGGATCCTGCCACCCTCGAGCCAGAAGGTGTTGCACGCCCCGGTGGCGAGGACCGTCTCGCTCGGCTCGTCTACGAGCCTGGCCGCCGCTTGCTTGTGCGGAACCGTGACGTTGCCCGCTCCTCCGCCCCGCGCGATCCCGCGGAGAAGACCAGCGAGATCGGACTCCGAGCAGCACATCGCGGCGTAGACTCCATCCACCCCCGCCGCCTCGAACGCGGCATTCTGGATGCGCGGGGAGAGCGAGTGGGAAACGGGGTCCCCGAGAAGCACGACCAGGCGGGTCGCTCCCCCTATCATGGAGCCACCAGAGGCTCGAGGCGCGCGAGTACCCGTTCGATCAGTTCGGCCAGCTGCAGGTACGTCTGCTCGTACTCCTCGTCGTCGCCCCCCATCGGGTCGAACACACCTCCGAGCATGGAGTCCTCGGTGGACTCCCGCCCCTCCGAGAAATCAGTGATCAACGAGACCTTCCCCGCACCACCCGCGGTCTCTGCGTAGGGCATCTGACGGGGCGACATGATGAGGACAAGGTCGGCCCATTCCACGAGGTCGCCAGTCAGCCTAGAGCCGCGGTGTACCGAAAGGTCGAGGCCGTGCCGTGCCGCGACCCGGATCGACCCCGGGCTGGCCGGGGTCCCATCCACCGCAGCCACGCCGGCCGAGCGCACCTCGACGTGACCCCACCCGAACCGATCCACTGCGCGTCGCGCGAGGGATTCGGCCAGGGGGCTCCTGCACGTGTTGCCGGTGCACACGAATAGGATGCGGAAGGGCTCGCCGTGCTTATTCAACATCGAGTTCGACCCCCGGCACGAGCTCTCGGATCCGGTTCAGTGGAACGACGCCCTCCCTCACGACCCGGACCCGCGCCCCCGTACAGTCGACGAGTGTCGAAGGCAGTGACTCCGGCAGGGTCCCTCCATCCACGATCCAGAGGCGGTCTACCCCGAGTCGGCCAGCGACGTGCTCGGCGACCTCTAACGCGCTTCCTGCGGGGGGCTGATCCGGACGGTTCGCACTAGTGGAAAGGAGAGGGCGCTTCCAGCGGTCAAGCAACGCATACACAAAGGGGTGGGAGCTCACGCGAACCGCGACCCCTCCATCCGGACCCCGTACCCCGAGAGGAAAGCGGCCCTCCGGGTCCGACAGCACGAGCGTGAGCGGGCCCGGCCAGAGAGATTCAGCGAGCACACGAGCCTCCGTCGGGCATTCGAGCCCCCAGCGCCGGAGGTTCGCCCTCATGTCCGTCCCGTTGCCAGAGGGTCCGGGAAGAAGCACGAGGAACGGCTTCCCGGACGACCGAGCCTTTAGGGCCACGAGGCTCCGGACCCCCTCCTCGTCCCCCGCCGCCCCCAGCCCATAGACGGTCTCGGTAGGGTAGGCAAGGAGGCCGCCATCGTCGAGATGCAGGACGATGCGGTCCAAGAGGACGCGGTCTCCCGGCCTCCCGTCCAGGACCACCGGACCGCTCATCGAGCCGGCGCCGCCCCCCGTTGCCCGACCAGGAGGTACTCGGCGATCCCGAGATCCTCGGGGAAGGTGATCTTCAGGTTTCGCGGGGAGCCCTCGACCATCCGCACGCTCCCGCCGAAGTGCGTGAATACCTGCGCATCGTCCGTAGTGCGGAGCCCCTCTGCCACCCCTCTCCGGTACGCCGCCACGATGGGACCGTAGGGGAACGCCTGCGGCGTCTGGGCACTCCAGAGGCTGGCTCGGTCCCGGGTCAGAAGCACCCTGCCCCGCGAGTCCGTTTCCTTCAGCGTGTCGACGATGGGCCACCCCGAAACCACGCCTTCTAAAGCCGACACTCCCGCGATGCACCGGTCGATGATCTCCCGTGTCACAAGCGGCCGTGCGCCGTCGTGGACCACAACCACGTCCACGCTCGGATCGAGAGCGTCGAGCGCCGCGAGGACGGAGCCGGTGCGGGTCTTCGCGCCCGCCACGACGCAGAGCCTCGCGTCGAGGCCAACGAGCCATGCCGGCGGAGGAAAGGCGAACCTGGGCGCGAGAGCCACCGCGATCGACGAGACCGAAGGGTGCTCGAGAAAGGGCCGGAGCGCGTGCCGCAACACTGGCTCCCCAGCGAGTTCGAGGAACGCCTTGTCCCGTCCTCCGAGCCGCTTTCCACTTCCCGCTGCCGGGATCGCCACTCCCACCCGCAGCTCTCCGGATTCCCGAATCAAAAGGGCATGTCCTCTACTCGTCCCCCACGGCCCCCCGGAGGGGGCGAGTCTCGAGGCTCCGAGGCCATCTCGTCGAAGCGCGTATAGGTCTTATGGAAGTACAGGTTCAGGAGCCCCGTCGGGCCGTTCCGCTGCTTGCTAACCATGAGCTCCGTCTTCCCCTCGATCGAATTCCCATCCTCGTCCACACCCGACGAACTGTAGTACTCGGGCCGGTACAGGAACATGACGAGATCGGCATCCTGTTCGATCGAGCCCGAATCACGAAGGTCCGAGAGCTGCGGCCGGTGATCCGTCCTCTGCTCGGGCCCGCGGGAGAGCTGCGAGATCGCAATCACAGGAATCTCGAGCTCGCGGGCGAGAGACTTGAGCTCCCTGGAGATCTGGCTCACCTCCTGCTGTCGGCTCTCGACCCGGTCGTGCGAGGACATGAGCTGGAGGTAATCGATGACGAGAAGTCGGACGCCCGCCTCGGCCTTGAGCCTGCGGGCCTTGGCCCGCATCTCCAGGACGGTGGAACCCGGAGAGTCGTCCACCCAGATCGGGGCGGTGTTCAGCTTGGCCCCCGCGGTGCCGATCCGCTGGTAATCGGAGGACGAGAGCGTGCCGCTGCGGAGCCGCTGGGCATCCACCCGCGCCTCTGAACAGAGGAGCCTCTGGACCAGCTGCTCCTTCGACATCTCGAGCGAGAAGATGGCCACGGGCACCTGATGATCGATCGACGCGTTCTGGGCCACGTTCAGGACCCAGGAGGTTTTCCCCATCGCGGGTCGAGCCGCAACGATCACCAGGTCCCCCTTTTGGAAGCCGGTCGTCATCCGGTCCAGGGAGGGGAACCCCGACGGCACACCGCTCAGCCCGCCCTTGCTCGCCTGGAGCCGCTCGATGGTCTCGAAGGCCTCCCAGAGGAGGTCCTTGATCCAGACGAACCCTCCGCGATCATGGCTCTCCGCGACCTGGAAGATCCGTCGCTCGGCCTCGTCGACGAGTTCTTCGATCGAGCGGCCGCCCGGTGCATAGACATCCTGGATGATCCGCGTGGACGCTTCGATCAGCCTCCGGAGCAGGGCCTTCTCGCGGACGATTCGGGCGTGATACTGGATGTTCGCTGCGGTCGGGACAGCGTCCAGGAGCTCCGCCAGATACTCCATCCCGCCGACGCGGTCGAGCTCCCCCGTGCTCTGTAGGTGATCCCCGACGGTAACGACGTCCACGGCCGTCCGCCGCTCGTGCAGCTGGCGGATCGCCCGAAATAGGATCCGGTGAGCCTCTCGGAAGAACATCGAGTCGCTGAGAGCGTCTTCGATGCGGAGGACGGACTGCGAGTCGATGAGGAGGCCCCCGAGCACGGAGACCTCGGCCTCGAGGGAGTAGGGAGCCTCGCGGTCCGTACGCAGCTCCGTTGGCACGACATCTACTTCGCGGGCAGGGCGGTTCATGGCCGATTGTCCGCGTCCAACACCCCGCAGAGGAGCTGGAGGTCGTCCCAGCTCGCGCGGGTCCAGCTCGGATTTCGGAGAAGGGCCGCCGGGTGGTATGTCACGACGAGTGGAGTTCCCTCATAGCTATGGATCTTCCCCCGGAGCTCTCCGATCGGTCGGTCGGATCCCACGAGGAGCCGGGCCGCGAACGTTCCCACCGCCAAGATCGCCTCCGGCCGAACGAACTCGATCTGTCGGCGAAGGTACGGAGAGCACGCCTCAATCTCGATAGGCTGCGGGTTCCGGTTTCCGGGGGGCCGACACTTGATCACGTTACAGATGTAGACGGACACTTCCCGGGAGAGGCCCACCGAGGCGAGGAGGAGATCGAGAAGCTTCCCCGCAGCGCCCACGAAGGGTAGACCCGTCCGGTCCTCGTTCGCGCCCGGAGCCTCGCCCACGACTACGAGGCGGGCCTGGGGGTTTCCGTCCGAGAACACGACCTGGGTCCGACCGCCGGCGAGGGGACAGCGCGTGCAGGCCAGGGCGGTCGCTCGAAGCTCCTCGTACCCCTCCGGAACGGCCCCGGCCGGCAGGCTCCCCGGCGGGCTCTTGGCCGCGGTCGCCCCAGTCATCCTCTCTTCGAAAAGAAGATCGAAGGCTCCGAGCTCGACCCTCTGCCGGAGGAAGCGTGCGACAGCCTCTTGGCCCTTTTCCATCCCTCATGCGCCCCTGGCGACGGAGCGAAGCCGGTCTGCCACGCGGTCCATGACAACGACCGCCAGCTCTTCCTTCGCCAGGAGCGGGAGCTCTTCCACCCTCCCCTCGCGATCCAGCAAGGTGACTCGGTTCGTGGGAACATCGAACCCCGCGCCCGGTTCCCCCGGGTCGTTGGCGAGCACGAGATCGAACCCCTTCTCCTCCAGCTTCTTTCTGGCGCCTTCCAGGAGCTCTTCTGTCTCGAGCGCGAACCCCACCCGCACCACCCCGTTTCTCCGTCCGGCCCAGCTCTCGAGGGCAATGTCTGGGTTCTCGGTCAGCTCAATCGTCCGGCCATCGCCTGAGCTCTTCTTTATCTTCCGATCACGACGTTCCGCAGGGCGGAAGTCGGCCACCGCCGCTGCGTATACGACTATATCCGCCTTGGTGATAGACTTCTTTACCTCAGATAACATGTCGCTTGCGGTCTCGACCCTGACGGTCCGGACACCCACAGGATCAGGAAGGGAGGATGGCCCGGTGACTAGAGTCACGTCGGCACCTCGGAGCCATGCTTCCCGGGCAATCGCGAAGCCCATCCTCCCGGAGGAACGGTTCCCGAGATAGCGCACCGGATCCATGGGCTCCCGCGTGGGGCCCGCGGTTACGAGGACGGTCCGCCCGAGGAATGGCTCGGCCTCGCCAAGCGCGCGCCCGGCGTGGTCCGCCAGATCGGCCGGTTCAAGCATTCGCCCTGGCCCCTCCCCCTCCCCCACGGCAAGAGCACCACTCCCTGGACCCGCCAGGCGGTAGCCCAGGACGTCGCGACAGTGCTCGAGGTTTCTCTGGGTCTGCGGGTGCGAGTACATCCGGTCGTTCATAGCCGGCGCCAGGATCACCGGGGCCCTCGTCGAGAGAAGAATCGCGGTGAGAAGTCCGTCGGCCCTGCCCTGCGCAGCCTTCGCGATGAAATCCGCCGTCGCGGGCGCCACAATGATCAGATCCGCCTCGGTCCCGAGCCGGATGTGGAGAGCCGCACCCTCGGTCGCGAGAATGCGGGTGTGGACGCTTCCTCCCGTCACCCCCGCGAAGCTCAGAGGGCCCACGAACCGGCGAGCTGAACTGGAGAGCACCGTGTCCACGCGAGCCCCCAGGCGCGCAAGGTCCCTGGCAAGCTGTACCGCCTTGTACGCTGCGATTCCGGCGGTCACCCCCAGGACGACCCGCCTCCCGGCCCAGGGGGGCCGGGGGGCGAGGGGACGGGCCGTCATCGGATTACGGGGCTTCGTTCCGGGTCGCTTCGGGCCGGCGCCGCCCCACCAGGCGGAACTCGATCTGTCCTGAGGTCAGAGCCCCGAGGGATCGGGTCGTCAGCTTCTCCTCCTGCCCAAGAGGCTTCAGGTCGCGTGGAAGCGAGTTCAGCTCCCGTGCGTACTTGGCGGCCACGAGGACCCCCAGGTACTTGCTTCCGGTGTGCTGCGCCATCTGGTCCGGCGTGAACACGTGCATGTTCGCTACTCCTCCCTATGCCATCGTGAATCGCGGGCTTCCCCGCGCGGCTCATGCCCGATCGAGAACCCGCTCGATCTCTCGCTGAATCCGACCCACCTCCGCCGACACGTCGAGAGCCCGGGTCGTCCTGTGCCGCTCTGCCTCCACCAGCGTTCGGACCCCAGCCACCGCGCTCTCGAGGTCCTCGTTCACGACCACGTAGTCGAAGCGCGGCGCCTCGTCGAGCTCCCGATGAGCGGTCAGCAGGCGGTGGCGCACCTGCTCAGGAGCCTCCGTACCCCTCACCGACAGCCGTTCCCGGAGGGCCTCCGCCGACGGAGGAAGGATAAAGATAAGCACGGCCTCCGGGATCCGCTCGCGGATCTGGCGCGCGCCCTGGACGTCGATGTCCAGGATCGCGTACTTCCCCAGCTCCCGAGCCCTCTCGAGGCTTCGGACCGGAGTTCCGTACAGGTTCCCATGCACCTCCGCCCACTCGGCGAGGTGCCCCTTCGCGATCATCCGCTGGAATTCCTCCCGCGAGACGAACTCGTACGCTTCGCCGTGACGTTCCCCGGGGCGCGGGAGGCGGGTGGTAGCCGATACCGAAAAGACGAAATCGTCGGAGCTGTCCACGAGTGCATGTGCGATCGTGGTCTTCCCCGTGCCACTCGGGGCCGCCAGCACGACCGGGGCCGTGCGCGAAGGAAGCGCCGTCTTCACTCGATGTTCTCCAACTGCTCGCGGAGCCGCTCGATCTCCTCCTTCAGCGTTATGACCCGAGCCGCGATCTCTGCGTCGTTGGCCTTGGATCCCATGGTGTTGGCCTCACGAAGCAGCTCCTGGGCGATGAAGCCGAGGCGCTTGCCCACTCCCGCGGCATCTCCCGACGCCAGCGTATCATGAAACATCGCGAGGTGCGAGCGGAAACGTACCACTTCCTCGTGGATATCCCAGCGCTCGGCAAGGTGCGCAATCTCCCGGGCCAAGCGCTCTTCGTCCACGGAGATGGCTCCGTCCAGGAGCTCCCGCAACGCCTCCCGCAACCTGTCCCTCTCCGCGATCAGGCGGTCGGGCGCTCTCCGTTCAATCGCGCCAACCTCCCGTTCCATCGCCTGGATCCGGCCAACGAGGTCGGCCGCCATCCGAAACCCTTCCTCCTCCCGCATGCGCAGGGCGGCCGCGGCGGCCTCACCGGTGACCCCGAGGAGCACTTCCTCCGGAACCTCGGGGAGAGCGTCGCGCTCGGGCGACAGGAAGAGGTCGCGGAACCGGGCGAGCGTTCCAATGTCGATCGAGCCCCCGATCCCGAGCTCTACCTGTATCGCCTTCAGCGCCTCCACGTAGCCCCGGGCCTTCACAAGATTCACGGCCAGAAGCTCTGACCCTTCCCCGGTGGATCCAAGCTCCCAGGCAACGCTCACCTTCACGTGCCCCCGGGTGAAGAACTCCCGGACCTTCCGCTCCAGCGCGACCTCGTGACGCTCGAAGCCGGGCGGAACGCGGAGCTGGAGGTTCAGGAACCGATGGTTCACCGTCCGGACCTCGACCCGGAGTCGGGCGGACGGAAGCGCAACCTCGGACTCCCCGAAGCCGGTCATGCTGCGGAGCGGCGCCTTGTTCATGAGGGAGGAATCTAACCTAGGTCGCCGAGTGGGGTCGCTCAGTTCCACATCGTCCAGCGTACCCCGTACAGCGCGCGAGTCGGGGGAAGGAGGCGGTCCGGGTAATCCTGGTTGTGGTCCCGGAGTGTGAAATTCTCCCAAAGGACGAAGACGCGCACAGAGACAACGCGGATCTGGATGCGCCCGAACCAGCTCTGCTGGAAGGGTACAGACTCGAGCGTCGGTGGAAGCTCCTGGGCCAGCAAAGGCACCTGCATGGGGTCCCTCCCCCTCACCCCCAGATCGGCCCACACCTCGAGATTCCCGGACGCTCGGAAAACATCGTGAAACTGAAACGCACCCTGGTAGAGTCGCCGGGGGAGGTACCGCCATGACTCCTTCGAATCCCAGAACTGGGCACTCCCCTGGAGATCGAGACCGCTGAGCAGACGGGTAAGCGGGATCCGGGCCACCACCTCCGTGCCCATTCGATCGCCGCCGACGGTTACCACTCCCTCCCGCTCCATGGGAAGGGAGTGCGGATGGAGCGAATCGGCCTCTAGCCGGAGCCCCGCCACGGCCAGGACCCACTCCCCCGTGCGGAGCTCAGCCCCCACACGGTATCCGGAACGGTCCGTGACGGAGGGAATCTCCGATGGCAGCTCGGGATCCGGCGCATTCGGGGCATCGGAATGGACAAATGGGATCGGGACTCCTCGGCGGCCCCGCCCCACCTCGCCGAAGAGGGATATCCCAAAGCGCGGCACCGTCCACGCCCGCCCATTGACGTTCGTGAGGGTCTTCCCCTTCCAACGCTCCCGGTCCAGGGAGAGCGAGAATCCACCGAGCTCCGGCCAGGCTCCTCCCGCACTGGCACTCTGTGCCGAGGAAGCCAGCCCCCTCCCCCACCCCTTCCGCAGCTCCACCTGGGCCCAAAGGCTCCGCCACGACCCCGAGACCACCACCCCCGCACCCGTGCGTGGTCCGCCGTCCACAGGGAGCGCGTCGACGGTTCCGATGCTTCCCTCGCTCTCGGTCTCGAGAGAGGACCTCTGGAGAAACGCGCCCGCGAGGACCGAGGGGGTCAACTCGAGACGCCCGCGGACCGCCAGATCGGTCCTGCCCACGCGCGGCGGGTTCCAGAGCTCGGAGGGGCGACGCGACGTCCTTCGCCGGAGCTCCCAGGCGAGGCCAGCGCGCTCGCCTACGAAGAGGGTATGACGGATGTGGGCCCCGTACGATACGCCGGGCTCCTCTCGGTAGGGCCCCTCCGTGTCGACCCGGTCGAGCGAGACGCTCAGCGTGCCCCCGAACACGAACGGATGCGCGAAGGTCCCGCGGAAGAGGTCCGTGTCCAGGTCCCCCGTAGCCACCTCGAGCAGAGTCTCCGGTCGGGGGTCGGTCAGCCGAAGGGGCACCAGCTCGATCCGGAGCTCGCCCGCGCGGCGCTCCACCCGTACCAGCCCGATCCCCCCGAGCCCCACCAGTGAAAGATCGACCACCCCCCCGTCCAATGCCGGCATCTCGACCCCGTCCAGGAAAACGCGGACGCGCCCGGCGCCGAGCCCGAACACGGTCGCGGACACGGGCTGGCCGTAGTCTCCCCCACGGAGAGCCACGACGCCGGGGATCTCTTCGAGAAGCTCGAGGAGTGTGAGGGCCGGCGTGGAGAGGAGAGCCTCCTCGTCCCACTCCCAGACTCCGGTGGCGAACCCCACCGGAACGGGGCGCGGGTGCTCATCGAGGTTCCGTACCTCCCGCTCCTCCACCACGAGCGAATCGGGCACCACCAGAGAATCGGGAGGAAGCGCCGCGTCTAGTGTATCAGCGCCGACTCCCGAAGGCGCCCTGCCACCGAGCGAGTCCGCGGGCGGCGTCTGGGCGAGGATCATAGGCGGAGCGAGGAACAGGACAGCCGCGGTCAGTCGAACGCCGCGACCATAGGGCGCCCAGCTCACTCCGCGCGGCCCCTGACCCATTCCAGGAGGAGACGCGTCGGGAACCCGAACCCGCCCTTCCTCTGGTACGGGGCGCGCGGCTCGCCGTACGCGGTGCCCGCAATGTCGAGGTGGGCCCACCGGGTCTTCCCAACGAACTCGGAGAGGAAGCACGCCGCGGTGATCGTGCCCGCGGGCTTCCCACCCACGTTCTTCAGGTCCGCGATCGGACTCTCGATCTGCTTCCGATACTCCTTCCACAGCGGGAGGGGCCAGCAGCGCTCACCGGCACGGTCCCCCGCCTCACGCAGCTCGGAGATGAGCTCCTCGTCGTTCCCGAGGACCGCCGCGGCGTGGTGCCCAAGGGCCACCACGCATGCGCCGGTCAGGGTAGCGCAGTCCACCAGCGCCTTCGGCGAGTAGTGGTCAACCGCATAGGACAGGGCGTCCGCGAGGATCAGGCGTCCCTCAGCGTCCGTATTGATCACCTCGACGGTCTTCCCCGCCCGCGTGCGGATCACATCGCCCGGCTTCGTGGCCCTGCCCGACAGGAGATTCTCGGAGGAGGGCACGATCCCCACTACGTTCAACGGGAGGTCGAGCGTCCCAATCGCCTTCATGGCTCCGAGGACGGCCGCACCCCCCGACATGTCGTACTTCATGTCCTCCATCCCCTCCGCCGGCTTGATGGAGATGCCCCCAGAGTCGAAGGTGAGCCCCTTCCCCACCAACACGATCGGAGGATCCGCGGCGCCGCTCCCGTGGTGCTCGAGCACGATGAGTCGCGGCTCTTCCGCCGAGCCTGCGGACACGGCGAGGAGCGCGCCCATCCCCTCCGCTCGGAGCTCCACGGGGCCCAGGACCGTCGACTTGAACCCATGCTCCTCGGCGAGCTCGAGCGCCACGGCCGCAAGATGGGAGGGAGTAGCTACGTTCCCGGGCCTCCACTGGAGGACACGGGCGAGGTTCTCTGCCTCTGCGAAGGCGACTCCGATGCGAAGCCCCTGCTCGGCGTCGGCCCCGTTCCCCGCGATGCAGAGTAGGACCTCCTCCACGAGAGGCCTGGGCTCGTCCTCAGCGGTGGCCCCGGAAGAGGATCCGCGGGTCCGAAGCTCACGGAAATCCCAGGCGGCGAGTATCGCCCCCTCGGCCGCCGACTGGATGGAGCGCTCCACTCCTCCCGGCCACCCCTCGGGCACGTGGAGGGCTACCTCCGTGACAGACAGCGACTCGGCTCGGCGGACAGCCCGTGCGGCGAACCTCCTCAGGGCCTCCGCGTCCGCTTCGCCCCGACGACCCGCGCCGACGAAGAGGACTCGGCGCGGTCCCGGCCCCCCACCTTCTGGAAGGTAGAAGAGGGCCTGCTCGTCCTCCCTTCCACGAAAGTCACCGGCCGATCGCGCGCGGGAGAACGCGCCCCCGACGCGCTCGGCGGCACCCTGCACAACCGGCGAGAGGGACTCCCCGTCCTGGAAAACGGCCACCGCCAGGAGCGGGGTGTCGCAGGTGAGTGGATCCTTCCGGTAGAGTCGAACTTGCATCGGGTGATCCTCCTCACATATTTCGGACGATTTCTTCCCCAAAACGGAAGGTCCCGACCGTGGTGGCTCCCTCCATCTGACGCTCGAGGTCGTAGGTCACGGTCCTCGCCCGGACGGCCCCTTCGAGCCCCTTGTCGATCAGCCGGGCAGCTTCCCCCCAACCGATATGCTCGAGGAGCATCCCCGCGGAAAGGATCAGGGAGCCGGGGTTCACCTTGTCCTGGCCAGCGTACTTGGGAGCGGTGCCGTGCGTGGCCTCGAAGACGGCTACCTCGTCCCCGATGTTGGCTCCGGGAGCCATCCCCAGACCTCCCACTTGGGCCGCACAGGCGTCGGAGAGGTAGTCCCCGTTCAAGTTCGGAGTGACCAACAACTCGTACTCATCCGGACGGAGGAGAACCTGCTGGAACATCGCGTCGGCGATGCGGTCTCCGATCACTACCCGGCCCGCCGGGTCCTCTCCCTCCCACACGCGGGATTCCGGGATCGTCTGATCGGGGAATCGCTCCCGCGCGACCTCGTATCCCCAGTCGGCGAACGCCCCCTCCGTGAACTTCATGATGTTTCCCTTGTGAACCAGGGTGAGCTTGGAGAGCCCCCGGTCCAACGCATACTGGATAGCGGCCGCGACGTGCCGCTTCGTGCCGAAGGGCGACATCGGCTTGATGCCGATCCCGCTCCCCTCCCGGATCTGAGCGCCCATCTCGTCCACAAGAAACCGCCGGACCTTCTCGGCCTCTGGTGTACCCGACGCCCATTCGATCCCGGCGTACACGTCCTCGGTGTTCTCTCGGAAGATCACGACGTCCAGGCGTCCGGGGTCCTTCATGGGGGACGGGACCCCCTCGATCCACCGGACGGGCCGGATGCAAGAATAGAGGTCCAGGATCTTCCGGATCGTGACGTTCAGGGAGCGGATCCCGCCCCCGATGGGGGTCGTGAGCGGACCCTTCAGGCCAACCTTGAACTCGCGCATGGCATGAAAGGTCTCTTCGGGAAGCCACTCTCCCGTCTTCTCGTGCGCCTTCTGCCCCGCGTACACCTCCATCCACGCGAGCGAGCGCTTCCCGCCGTACGCCTCACGCACTGCGGAGTCCACGACGTGCTTCGTCGCCTTCCAGATGTCTGGACCTATTCCGTCTCCCTCGACGAACGGGATGATGGGGCGATCGGGAACCTGGATGACCCCCTCTCCGTGCGTAATCCGCTCGCCGGTTTCAGGGATCCGGGCGTACCGGTATTCGTTCATCCTGGCCACTGTCGTGTTGGGTTCGTAGGACGGATCGGAGGGCAACCCCGGAGGCCGCGAAAGCGGTTCAACTTACCCCCCCGCAGACCTCCGGGGCAACTGATGGCGCCGCCGGTAGTGGTACAGCAGGGGACGAGCTTCGAGTCAGCGCACGGCAGTCCAAATCCAGGCATCGCCCCTGCCGCGCCCCCTCTCGTCCAATGGGGCCTTCCCGCGCAACCGAAAAAACTCCAGACTTCCCTGCTGAGTCGGCCGCTTGGACAGGCCCAGGAGACGCTGCGACCTGCTGGACATGGCCCTTCATATTGGAATGCTGCCCGTATGGAATCGATGGCTAGGCGAGTATGCCGAGTGTGTGTTGTTCTTGTCCTCGCGTTACTGGGCACGACCGACGTAGCCGCGGCGCAACTGGTGAGCCGTGATGGACCCGACGTGGTGACCGTCCGCGCCAATCGACTCAACACACCGCTGAACTTCGATGGGCGCCTCGACGAGGATGTATTCAGCCTCGTCGAGCCGATTCACGACTTCGTTCAACAGGAGCCGCTAGAGGGCATGCCGGCGACCGAGCGGACCGACGTGTGGGTGCTGTTCGACGACACGAATCTCTACATCGCCGCTCGCCTCTGGGATAGCCACCCCGAGCTTGACATTGCCAACGAGATGCAACGCGACGGTGCCAACTATACCCAGAACGAGAACATCGTTCTCATCCTGGACACGTTTCACGATCGCCGCAACGGATACATGATTCAGACCAACAAGGTCGGCGGCATGCGCGACCTGGCGATCGCCGACGACCGGCAGCAGGACAGTTGGAACGGGGTGTGGGATGTGAAGACGGCAACATCCGATGAGGGGTGGACCGCCGAGTTCGTGATTCCTTTCAAGACGCTCCGCTACCGCGGTGGCGGCCTGCAGGAATGGGGCTTCAACGTCCGCCGGATCGTAAAGTGGAAAAATGAAGTTGTTTATCTGTCGCTGGTGCCGGCGGTGTTCGGGGGGGGAGGCGTGAGCCGCATGAGATCGGCCGCGACGCTTGTCGGGATAGAAACGCCGGCGGAATCGATGAATTTGGAGCTGAAGCCGTTTGCCGTGTCGTCGCTGACGACGGATCACATGGCGACCGTGCCGTTCACGAACGACCTCAGGGCGGACGCGGGGATTGACCTCAAGTACGGCTTGACGCGTGGCTTGACCGCGGACGTCACGGTCAACCCCGATTTTGCGCAGGTTGAGGAAGATATGCAGCAGGTCAACCTGACACGGTTCAGTTTGTTTTTCCCCGAGAAGCGGGGCTTCTTTCTTGAAGGGCAGGGGATCTTCGACTTTGGCGGCGTTGGGGGTAACGCCGCCCAGGGCGACGTGCCGCTGATGTTCTACAGCCGGCGGATCGGGTTGAGTCAGGACCAGGCTGTGCCCGTTCTGGCCGGCGGCCGCGTGACAGGCAAGGCAGGCCGGTTCACCATCGGCGCGCTGAACATCGAGACCGGTGACAAGGGGTCCGCCGGCGCGGTGGCGACCAACTTCACGGCGCTTCGAGTCAAACGCGAGATTCTCGAGAGCAGCTACCTCGGCGTGATCGGTACCCGCCGGAGCCCCGGCGCGGGCGGCGGCGGCGCGACCGCGACGCTGGGTGCCGATGCCGCGGTCAACTTCTCCAGAACCACCAGCGCCACTGCGTACCTTGCCCAGACAAGCAAGCTGCCCGGTGTAACCGACGGCACGTCCAGTTATCGCGTGCGCTTCGACTACATCACCGAACAGTACGGGCTCGCCGCCGAGCGCCTCATGGTCGGAGCGCATTTCACTCCTGAAGTCGGCTACGCGCAGCGCCCTGATATCACCAAGAGCTATGTGTTTGGCCGTTTGGCCCGACGGCCCCAAGCAAGCGCCGTCGTTCGGAGGCTGACGTTGCAGGGCGCAGCGACGCAACTCAGTGACTCGCACCGGAACGTCGTCCAAGAAAGACGAGCCCAGGGCACCTTCATCGTCGATTTCCAGAACAGCGACATCTTCACCCTAGACCACACCCGCGATTACGAGCTGCTTCCGGAGGACTTCCGGATCGCGACCGGGGTGGTCGTACCAGCGGGCCCATACCGCTACAGCGCCAGCAGCGTATCGTATGCGTTCGGCAACCAGCGCAGGTTGGCGGGCATTGTGTCGGTTACATCCGGGACGCTGTATGGCGGAACGAAGGATACTCTGGCATACAGCAGTGGGCGGCTTGTCGTCACGCCGGGTCGGTTTTCAATAGAACCTGGGTTCTCATTGAATTGGGTCGATCTGCCCTACGGCAATTTCACGCAGCGGCTCATCACGGGCCGCTTCGTCGTGACGCCATCCCCGCGGATGTTACTGACCACCTTCATCCAGTTCAACCAGAGCCGGCACACGCTCAGCTCGAGCCTGCGGCTGAAGTGGGAGTATACCCCGGGCAGCGAGCTGTTCGTGGCGTACACCGACGGGCGGGACACGCTGGGCACCGGGCTTCCCGACACGTTGAACCAGACGTTCGTTATTAAGGCGACACGGCTCTTGCGCTTCTAGTCAAGGAGTGCGGGCCAGGTGGAGCGGGCAGGCAGCGCGGTCCGAGATAGTTTTCCGCGTTACGGATGTGGTCTCCGCGTATGACTTGATTCTGGACCCGAATCGCCCACCGTTGACGCGATCCTCCCAGGTTTGGCATACTCCCCGATTCGCTTGGTAGGGAACTTACCATGGCTCCGAGAGGGCGGACCTGATGCTTCGAAGCAGTGCGTGGCTCGTGGCCATGTTCTTCGTGGCGGTGCCGGCCTTGGCGGCCCAGGACGAAGGCCGTGACCCGGGCGGTGACCCTGTTGACGGCGCGAAGTTGGCGGTCGCGGTGCGGGTGCCGGAGGGCACGATCCAGGTCGATGGCGGGCTCGATGACGAAGCCTGGGCACTTG
>SHZS01000030.1 GCA_009692105.1 Gemmatimonadota bacterium
CCTCCTCTTCTGGGCCGTCGAATGGATCTTTCGTCGCCGGGACCTTCTCCCCCTGGCGACCGCTGGAGCGGTGGTGGCGCTCGTGATCCTCACCACCCAGTTCCAGATGGCCTACTTCCTGTTCGGTGCGGCCGGAGCGTATGCGATCTTCCGCGCGGTGCGGGAGGGAGCCGCCCGGGGGGGAGCGGCTCTGGAGCGCCTCGCGCTCTTCGTGCTCTTCTCGGTGATCGGGGCCGGCGCGGCCGGAGTCCAGTTCATTCCGGCCTTCCCATACGTCGTCGAGCACTCCCGTCGGACGATGACGACGGTCTCGGCCGAGGAGGAGACGGGGGTGGAGTATTCGTCGTCCTGGTCCCTCCATCCCGAGGAGGCCGTCGCGCTCCTCGTCCCGGAATTCGTGGGGAACACGGCGGCTGATGCGGACTGGGCCTCGGGCACCTATTGGGGCCGGAACGCCATCAAGCTGAACCATGAATACCTCGGGGTCGTTGCCCTCCTTCTCGCGGCCCTCTCGTTCATGGGTGCTCGGGAGCGGGGGATCCGGTGGTTCCTCGTGGCCATGAGCGGGACCGCGTTCCTCTTCGGTCTCGGGGCCCACACACCGCTTTGGAGGATCGCCTACGAGATCCTTCCCGGGATCTCGCTTTTCCGCGCCCCTGGAATGGCCGTCTTCCTCACGGCCTTCGGGGTCGCGACTCTGGCCGGGATGGGAGTCGAGCGGGCGCTGGATCTCTTCTCCCGGGGAGAGACCGCGCGCGTGCTTCGCGTGCTTGCAATGTCATGCGGTGTGCTCGCGCTGGGGACGATCCTCGCGGCGTCGGGCGTACTCCTGAGTGCGTGGACATCGATTGTCTATCGAGATATCGACGCCACGAAGCTGGACGCGCTCGGCCGCGCGGCCCCATTCATCACGCGTGGCTTCTTCCTGGCGACTCTTCTGGCCGTGACGACGCTTGGCCTCTGGTGGGCTCGGGGCCGCGGGATTCTGAACGGGGCGGCCGTCGTGATCTTCCTCGGCTTCCTCGTGGCGGCAGACGAGCTTCGGGTCGACCACGCCTTCATACGGACCGTCGACGCGGGAGCGTTCCTCGCGCCGAACCCGAACATCCGCTTTCTCATGAACCGAGCGGAAGCGGAGCCGCCCTTCCGGGTGTTCTCTATGGTCCAGGGAGGCCAGGACGTAACGCCGGGCATGTACGGACTCGATCTGGCCGCAGGGCATCACCCGAACGATCTGGGACGGTACCGGGAGCTGATCGGGATGGAGGGGAGCGGGATCCCCGAGCATCTGGCCCGCTTCCACCCGAACGTGATGCGGATCCTGAATGTGCGCTACCTGCTCTGGCCGGACGCTCAGTTCGGCGTCCTGGAGGGGATCGAGCCGCTCAGCAGGACGGTGAGCCAGGAAGGAGAGCCGTTCGAATCCGTGTACGGTTACCCGGGGCTCGCGCGCGCGCGGATCGTGGGGGACGCGCTCGTGGTGCCCGAAGGCGAGAGCCTCGCCGTGGTCCTGGGAGACGAAGGGCGGAACTACGATCCGGAGATCGAGACCGTCCTCACGGAGCCGCCGCCGATCGAGCTCGGCGGACCCGGCGTGACGGGGAGCGCGACGTGGATCGAGCGAACCCCGAACCGGCTCGTTCTCGATGTAGATGCGTCGGGGCCCGCCCTCCTCGTCCTGTCGGAGAACTGGTTCCCTGCATGGCGCGCGGCTGTAGACGGCGTCCCGGCGGGAGTCCTCCGGGCGGACTACACCCTGAGGGCCGTGGCGGTGCCGGAGGGGAGTCATCGCGTGGAGATGTGGTACGAGTCGTCCCTCCTCGAGGCGAGCGCATGGGTGAGTGCGGCCTGCCTTATTCTTCTCGGGATCTCGGCGGGGGTGGCCCTTCGCGGAGCCCGTCGGCGCGAGGGGGCCGTGGCGTGAGGCGGAGCGTGTGAACACAGGCGTGACCAAGGGCGTGATTCGGGGCCTCCGGTGGACCGTCCGGATCGTTCTGACCGTTGCCGTCACCTGGTGGATCATCAGCCGGGTCGGAGTGTCCCTCGAAGACGGGCTCTCCGTGAGAGGGGCGCTTCCGGATCCCTCCATCCTCGGGATCGCCCTCGCGGTGCTCGTCCTTCTCGGTGGGTTCCTCCTGGGAGCCCGCTTGTGGGGAATGATGACGGCCGAGCTCGGCGCCCTCGATCCAGGATTCGTGGCCTCCTCCCGCATCTTCCTGTCCGCGAACCTGGGACGGTATCTCCCGGGGAAGCTGTGGCCGGTGGTGGGGCTAGCGGTCCTCTCCCGGCGTATCGGCATCTCGGGTACGATCGCCGCCACGGCTGGAGTCCTCGGTCAGACGTTTTCTCTGACGGCCGCAGCTCTCCTTTCGCTGCCGATCCTCATCCAGGCGGGAACGCTGGGGAGGGGAGCATGGGTCGCGGTCGCTCTCCTCGCCCTGGGGGTGATCGTCGCTACGAGTGTCCCGAGGTTGCTCCGAGGGTTACTCCGGGCGGTCTTTCGGGCGGCGCGGATGCCCTCGGAAACCGTTCCGCGGACCCGGCGGCTCTTCGGGCCGCGCTGGACCATTTGGTACCTCGGCAACTGGGGCGTGTACGGTGCGGCGTTCTTCCTCTTCATGCGATCCCTCGGGTTCGAGGTTGAACCCTCGTCTGTCGTCCCGCCCTTTGCCGCCGCCTACCTTCTCGGGTACGTGGCGTTCTTCGCGCCCGCCGGGATCGGGGTCAGGGAGGGATTCCTGATCGCCTTCCTCCGTCCTGAGCTCGGAGGGGCCGCGGTAGGCGTGGCGATCCTCGCGCGCCTCTGGATGAGTGCAGTCGAGCTTCTTCCCGCGGGGGGCATGGCCGTGTGGGAGCTGTTTCGGGAGCGTTCGCGCCTCGAGGGTGGCGCACTAGGCGGGACGAAAGTGGGCAGGACGAGAGAGGGAGGGACGGGCGAAGGACGGGTAGACGCGCGGAGGGGAGGGGGATGAGCGAGAGGCACCAGGATCGGACGCTTGTGGTGGTCCCGACCTTCCAGGAGCGGGAGAACCTCCCTCGCCTCGTCCCCGTGATTCTCGAGCAGGATCCAAGCCTCGATGTACTCGTGGTCGACGACTCGTCCCCGGACGGGACGGGAGAGGTGGGGGACGGCCTCGCGGCTCGTTCGTCGGGGCGGGTCTTCGTGCTGCATCGGGAAGGGAAGGGGGGGCTCGGCCCCGCGTACATAGCCGGGTTCCGATGGGCCCTGGAGCGCGGGTACGGGCGGGTCTGCCAGATGGATGCGGACCTCTCCCACCCGGCGACCGCCCTCCCAACCTTTCTCCGGCGTTCGGAGGAGCCAGGGGTGGACTTCGTGATCGGGTCCCGGTACGTCGGGGGGAACGTGACGGTCGTGAACTGGCCCGTGACGCGCCTGCTCGTGTCCATCTTCGGGAACCTGTACGCCCGCGTGATCACGCGCCTTCCCGCCACGGATGCGACCGGGGGGTTCAACCTCTTCCACCGCAGGATCCTGGACGCGCTCGAGCTGGATCGCATCCATTCCACGGGCTACACCTTCCAGATCGAGCTCAAGCTCCGGGCGTGGCGACGGGGTTTTCGATTCGTGGAGGTGCCCATCATCTTCACGGAGCGTAGCCAGGGAGAATCCAAGATGTCGAAGAGGATCGTGCTCGAGGCGGTCTGGAAGGTCTGGCAGCTGAGGCTCCTGGATCTGACGGGACGTCTCTGAGGAGCCTGACGGGAGGAGAAGGGGTGCCACTCCGACACATGCTATTTCGGTGCCCGTACTGCGGGCAGGACCCGGTCGAGGGTCGCGGTGTGAGCGCGCGCTGTTCCGGTTGTGGCAGGGAGTTCGAGCCCGGTAACGGCGCGACGCGGATCGCAGTGACGGACTTGGGAGGAGCTACCGAAGAGGTGCTTTCCCGGATGCTCTCGGAACGGGTCGTCGGGCAGGAGGGGGGCTCCCACTTCGAGGCGGCCGCCTCCATGCGGGTAGCCACCCGGGAGGTACCAGTCCGGGCCCGGGGCACTCTCGTCGGGTATCGCGAGCTGCCAGGGCCTCGAAGAGTGGGGACCCTCCGGATGGACGGTCGTCGGCTGACCTTTCTTGAGCGAGGGGGGAGAGTGCACGAGTGGCCGCTCGTGGACATCCGCTCCCTTCAGGTCTCCGCGTCTTCGGTCGGGATCTCACCTGTGACCGGAGGGGTCGTGAGCTTCCGGCTGCACGACGATTCGCCCCGAAGGTGGGACGAGCTCCTGAAGGAGCAGCTCCGCGCTGTCTGGCGGGACGAGGGAAGGGGAGAGATCACCGAGTTCCAACCCCGCATCCGGAGCCGATAGCGTGCGGGTACCCTTCATCTACCGCCTCATACAGATCGTCTCCGCCTGGTGCCTTCGGCGCTTGGCGGGCGTCCACGTCGAGGGTCTTCAGAACGTTCCGGCCTCCGGGCCCTGCATCCTCGTCGCGAACCACCAGAGTGCGCTCGATCCCGTCCTGCTGCAGTCGAGCTGTCCCCGGACGGTGTACACGATGACGAAGAGCACGCAGTTCGCGTCACCGTTCTTCCGGGTCTTTCTCGGATGGACGCGTACCTTTCCGACCCGCCGATACCGAGTGGACCCCCAGTCCGTACGCATCCTCCTTCGGCTTTTGGGAGAAGGGGAGGCCGTGTGCCTGTATCCGGAGGGTGAGCGGAGTTGGGACGGAGTCCTGCAGCCTCTTCGGAAGGGGGCAGTGCGGGTCCTCCTTCATGACGGGGTCCCGGTGATCCCGGTCGGGATCGAGGGGACGTACGACGTCTTGCCCCGCTGGGCTTCCCGTCCAAGGAGAGGTTACGCCATGTACCTCCGGTTCGGCGCTCCCCTGGATCTTGGTGTGCATCGGACCCGGGCGGAGAGGGAAGCGGCGCTGCCCGAGGCGGAGGAGCTGCTCCGGTCGGTTCTCCGTAAGCTCTCGGGGGAAGTCTCTCGAGAGGCTGAGCGGGTCTCGAACGGGAGAGGCCTCGAGATGACCGGCCCATCGACAGCCGCCCGGAACCTCCTCGGGTGACCATCGGGGATCCCCCCGGTCCTATCGACCGGCTGTATTACGAGACTACCGGATACTTCGAGGGAGGAGGCAGGCACCTCCTCGATCCGGAAAGCACCTTCCAGCGCTATCGGATTCGGGAGGTATTGAGGCTCTGCGGGCCCCATTCGGGCGATCGGGTCGTTGATTTGGGGTGCGGCTGGGGCACTCTCGCGTTCGTGCTGGCCCGGACGGCTGCCCGGGTGGTCGGGGTCGACTTCGCGGCGGCCGCGCTCGAGTTCTGCCGAAGGCGCCTCGCCGCAGGGCCCGTCCGAAGCCTTGGCACGGGCCTCGGCCCAAACATCGGCCCACGTCCCGACTTCATCCAGGCGGATGCGGGGAATACGGGTCTACGGGGGGGGAGCTGGGACCTGGTGGTGGCCGCCGATCTGGTCGAGCACCTGTATCCGAACGATACACGGCGCGTTTACGAGGAAGCCCGACGGCTTCTTCGTCCTGGGGGCCGGCTCGTGGTGTGGACCCCGAACCCGGGGCATCTCCTGGAGAGGCTCCGGGCGCTCCACATCCTGCGCCCGGACCCGACCCATGTGGACTACAAGACGCTCAATCGGGTGATTCGGGAGCTCCGCGAGGTGGGGTTCACGATCGAGGTGGCCGAATACGTCCCATCCCACCTTCCGTTCTTGAGGACGGTCGAGCGGTGGAGCCAGGGGTTCGTGCCGGTTCTGCGGAGGAGGGTGGGGGTGGTCGGCGTCCGTTCCAATGGTGGGCGTTCTGGCTGATTGTGACCCTGTAACCCCCGTTCCTGTTACTTTACATAATATACATTATACGACATACATTCAGAACATAGAGTATGGCGTAAACTATTTTACAGTATGGAGTTATGCCTGACCATGCTCCCCGGCGCCCCTTGGGGGTGGTGGCCAGGCCATGAGACAAGCGTCAGGCGGCGACTCAGGGGTTTGGGGCCCTGGTGGTTCTTGGGGGCCTAGGGGTTCTGGGCCCTGACCTCGGAGAGGTGCATCTCGAAAGCTCCCCGCTCGGGATCGTCGGGATCGAGTGCGGCAAGAATGTCCTCGTACGCGGCAATGGCCCCGGTTGGGTTCCCCCGACCCAGCTCGGCGCGGGCCAGCCCTTCCCCGGCCTCCCGCTTCTCGAATGGGAACTCCGCGCGGTCCAGGAGCTCCTGATAGAGCGTCGCGGCGTCATCCCAGCGCTCCGCCTGCTCGTAGGCCACCGCGAGCAGGAAGGTGACCTGAACATGGAGGGGTGAAGCGTAGGACGGCGCGATTTCCTGGAGGGCCGCGATGGCCGCCTCCGCCTGGTCCTGGCGGAGGTAGATGTCGCCGAGGAGGAGGTAAGCCTCGATGGCGTACGGGGTGCCGCTGAAGCGGTCGATGTATGCCCGGATCTCGTCCTGGGCCTGGGGACCCGGGGTCAGGGCCGCAACCTGGACGGTCTCGAGCTCGGCGGCCGCGAGGTCCAGCTGCCGCGACCGCTGAAGTGCGTAGTATACGAGGGCGGCGACCAGCAGGACGGCCACCACGCCCGCGGCGACCACGACCTGGGCCCGCTCGCGGGCCCACCCAACGAATCGGAGAATCCCGGCCGCGAAGGTGTCGAGGGGGCTCGTCGAGGCAGTGGTGGGCGTCGTCGTGCGTCTGCGCTGGGCCATGGGGTTTAAGTTCGAGGGCTGGGAGCCGGAGCACAGGCGGAAACGCGGGCTTCCCCGCGCGGGATCGATCGGTGAATGTGCAAGCCTGAAAACCTAGGAGCGTGACGGAGGAGGGTCAACGGATGGAACGAATACTCGCGATCATAGGGAGCAGCTTTGGGTTCCTGGCGGTCCTGCTCGGGGCCTTTGGGGCGCATGCCCTGCGGGAGCGGTTGGCCCCCGCCGACCTGGAGATCTTCGAGACTGCGGCCCGGTACCAGATGTACCACGCTCTCGCCATCCTCTTCGTCGCTGCCGTGGTCGGACGGCAGCCGGGCGCGCTCGGGAGCTGGGCGGGATGGGCCTTCGTCCTGGGGACGCTCGTCTTCTCAGGATCGCTGTATCTGCTCGTTGGGACGGGGATCCGGGGATTGGGTGCGATCACTCCGATCGGGGGGCTCTCGCTCCTCGCCGGATGGGCGCTCCTGATCGCTCACCTCGTCCGGATGCGGTGAGGATCTGGTCCGGGCGTTGCTTCAGGGGGTAATGCAGGCCATCCCGCCGTTGGAGTCGTATCTACAGGAGGCGCCCGGGTAGCCGCTGTGCCCTAGGGTGGCCGACCACGCCATTGCGGTGGCGGCCATCTCCGTGAGGACCAGGACCCCCGTCGTGAGGGTGACGACGTCCTGAACCGTCGCTCCCACGTAGGTGGAGTTGTTGTAGTAGTAGAGCTCCATCGCGGTGCGCAGCTGGCCGACGTCCGATTGGACGGCTGCCAGGTTGGCGCGCTGCCCCGAACTTTGGGATCGCAATCATGGCGAGGATCCCGATGATGACGACCACCACCCTGAGTTCGATGAGGGTGAACCCGTGCCTGCCCATGGTCCTCCCCATGGCTCCCCCCCGTTCCTCCGTGGTCCCCCTACCAAGAACCCCTACGGAAACTGACGTTTACCGATGGACTTCCGCAAGCTCCAGGCTGAGTCCCGCCAGCCGCGACCCTCTTGAGTGTTTTTGTTTGACTTCAGCTCGCGCGGACGGCTAGTCTGTCGGCCGTGCCGCGGGCTCATTTTCTCCCGGTGCGGCCATGGCCACAGGAGGTGCTCCTTGGTGACTGCAGATCGCTGTGCCCGGATTGGACGGAGATCCCTCTCCGTCTTGCCCGCCTTACCCGCCGTAGCACTGATGTGCGTCCTTACGATGCTCGGTGGGGCCGCCTCCCCCAGCCCGCTACAGGGACAGATAGAGGGGCAGGGCCCTCAGCCAACTGCGGCCGTCAACGACCCGCGGCCGACCGTGCGGCCCACCCGCGCCGATGTGGCCCCGATCGTCGACGGGCGGCTCGACGACCCCATCTGGCAGACGGCGGCCCAGATCACCGGGCTCTCGCAGCAACGGCCCCTCGATGGGGCTCCGGCTACGGAAGAAACGATCATCAAGGTCGCGTACGACGGCGACAACATCTATTTCGCATTCGACGTACGTTACTCGGATTCGTCCGTCATGCGGCATAGCCGCGTGGATCGGGACCGAGCCTCGCAGGACGACCTCATGACCGTCTACTTCGACACCTTCATGGACGGGCAGAGGGTCTACGACTTCGACCTGAACGGCTACAACGTCCAGGGTGACGGGGTCCTCGGCGTGAACAGCCCCGGGGGAGGCTCGGCCGCCATCCCGCGGGCCGACCGGACCTGGGACGCGATTTGGTATTCGAAGACGGAGATGCTCGCGGGCGGCTTTACGGCCGAGATAGCGATTCCCTTCAAGAGCATGCGCTATCCGGCCCGGGCGCCGGGCGAGCCCCATCGCTGGGGCTTCCAGCTCGTCCGCGAGATCAAGGGAAAGAACAACGAGCAGCTCGTTTGGGCTCCCATGAGCCGGTCCGAGGCGAACTTCTTCGTTCAGATGGGCTTCTTCGAGGGGATGACGGACCTGGGGACGAATCGGAACCTCGAGGTCATGCCGCAGCTCACGGCGCTCCGGGTGGGCTCGATCGACCCCACGCAGGCCGAGATGGCCAGTGAGAATTCGGACCCGCAGGTAGGGCTCAACGTGAAGTATGGTCTCACCTCCAACCTGACCGCTGACTTCACCGTGCACCCGGATTTCTCACAGGTCGAGACGGACTCGCCAGTGATCGAGATCAACCGGCGCGATCCTATTCTGTTCGCCGAGCTCCGGCCCTTCTTCGTGGAGGGCGCGGAGATCTTCAACATCTCGGGGCCGGTGACCTTCGTGCACACCCGTACCATCGTCGACCCGATGTTCGGCACGAAGCTGTCCGGCAAGGTTGGGCCCTTCGCGATCGGGATCGTGGCCGCGAACGATCGTGCTCCCGGTAAGGTGGATGACCCCTTGGACCCGGCGTTCGACCAGAGTGCGAGGACGCTCATCGCCCGGGCCAGGTACGATCTGTACGCCCAGTCGACTCTCGGGGGGGTGGTCACGGACCGCGAGTTCCTCGACGGCTACAGCCGACTCGGGGCCATCGACGCCAACTTCCGGCTCAGCAGCTCCGTGTCGACGAGCTTCCGCGAGGTCCGCTCGCGGAATCAGGACAACGCGGGCAACACGGTGGACGGACACATGGAGCAGGCGCGGATCGGTCGGAATGGCCGGAGGGTCGGCGCCACCTTGGACCTCTATCAGATCTCGCCCGACTTCGATACCAAGGTCGGGTTCGTGAGCCGTAGGGACCAGCGGGTGATCTCCAGCGACTTGAGGTACACCTTCTACCCGGAGAGCTGGATCCTCAACTGGGGCCCCCGAGTCGCCTACTCGAGCAGCTGGAACTTCGACGACGTGCACCAAGACAATTCGGTCTCCGGCAATGTGGCCTTCGAGTTCAGTCGCCTCATCAACCTGAGCGGGAGCGTCACTCAGGCGATGGAGCGGTACCGATTCCCCAAGGATCCGGCGAGCAGCGCGCAGGACTTCGACAAGAGCACCTTTTCCGTGAACGCCAGCGGGGACGTGGGCAGTGGTGGCAGGATCCGCATCAGTGGAAACTTCTCCACGGGCGACGAGATCCGGCGCGTCAGCTCGCCCTTCCTGGGTGAACAGCACAACTGGGGCCTCAGCGCGGCGTTGAAGCCCATCCCCCGGCTGGCGTACAGCCTGGGCATCAGCTCCAGCCGATTCACGGATCCGCGGAACAACGATGCCGAGGTGTTCGACATCAAGATCCTTCGGGGGTCCGGCACCCTCCAGGTCACCGATCGGCTCGCGGTGCGGAATATCACCGAGTACAACACCTCCAGGATCGCGGGCTCCGGGAAGGCCTTCGTCTTTAACTGGCTCTTCACGTACCGGATCAACGCCGGTACCGTCGCCTACGCCGGCTACGACGACCGCTACCAACAGGCGAATCTCATCACATCGGGGGGCCACCCCGTGTTCAACGCCGACAACGAGTCCCGTCAGCCGACGAATCGCCTCTTCTTCGTCAAATTCCAGTACCTGTTCCGGTACTGATGCACCGCGTCATGTACGTAGTAACAATCTGTTGTTACGCATAGAGTTATAAGTGGTAAACAAGTGACATAGGCCGCGCGCAAGCAAGCCACGCAAGTCGGCCACCAAGTCCCGTGAGCGAGCGACCGGGAAACCCGCTTCGCGGCTCATCGACCAACGGATCCGCGACCTGGGGGGATGGCGCGGTTCGACGCTGGCACGCATGCTGGAGCTGATCCTGGAAGCCGCTCCCGAGATGACCGAGGAGTGGAAGTGGATGGGCACTCCGATTTGGTCGCACCACGGGGGTGTCTGCACCGGGGAGTCGTACAAGGTTGAATGGAGGGGTGGGTCCCAATCCATCACGGGGACCTAACGTTTTACAGGGGCAGGTAGTCTCATTACTACCGTAGGAATGTCGAGCGTAGGAATGTCGAGCCACCTCAGTAGCTTGGAGGAATCGTTCCATGAGTAAACTTGCCCTGGTTGCAGCCCTCGCCCTGGGAGTCGCGGCCTGCGACTCGAGCCCTACTGAGTCCACCACCGCCATGCCAGCGGACTACGCGCTGGCCCTCTTTGGGGACGCAGGGCCCGCTCTGGAAGCCACGTTGGGGCCTCAGGGACCTCAGCCCTTCGACGGCCGTTCCGGTGGCCCCGCTCGTCTTCCGGCGGAGTTGGCGCTGACGAGCGATCAGAAGGCGCAGATCACGGCTCTCCGCGAGGCTTTCCGGGACGCCAATGCGTCGACGCTAGGAAAGCTCAAGGCTGTGATGGAGAGGGCCAGGGCAGCGCGAGAAGCAGGGCAGCCCCGCGAGGAGGTCCGCGCCATCAGGATTGAGGCCCGGCCACTTGTGGAGAGCCTTCGCCCTGCCGTGAATGCGCTGCACCAGGCGATCCAGGGGGTGCTGACCGCGGAGCAACGGGCCTGGCTCGAAGCCCACAGGCCGGCGCGCGAGGGCCCCCCGAAGGAAACGCCTCACCCGTAGTCACGAGCCCTGTAGTTCTTAGGGGCCGTCCGAGGATCGCTGCTCCAATATTTGCGCCACCCGAGTAGCACTGATGCTTTGCGTTGCGGCCAGGAGAGCCATCCCGAGCGGAATGAACGACCACCACAGCCCGAAGAAGTACCACACGCCCGGTCCAAGAACAGCGTAAGCCCAGAACGCGTTGGCGTGCTTCTGCGCCATCCCTCGGAACTCACCCGGGGTGTTGTCGTCTCGGATGGCCCCATCAGCCAGTCGATCGTGGAAAGACATTGTCCATCTTGGCCAGGATGTCCTCGACCCGCCAGGGACGTTGTAGCTATACGTGGGTTAGCCTCCTATGAGTGGTGCCCAAATGGTGGGGGCGCCCCTACTATTACCCAACGGTCTGCTGCCAAGCCTAGGGACTCATCTACCAGCAGACGGACCTGGAAAATAGTTTGAAGGTCGTTCTTTACGAGGGTCGAGGTCGGGGCGCGGCACAATGAAGTGACTCACACAAACTGTCGGGCTTCAGCTAGCATCGAAGGGCAGGAACGGCTTAACAGGGGCCGCTAGGAGGAGTACGGCGAGGCGTCGAGCATTTACCGCGCCCGGGTGCTCAGTGAATGGCCCGACGAGAGCGTTGAGGGCTTGCTCAGGCGGTCCTCGCTCCTCGCAGCCTTCGCCCGCCACGAGTCCGGGGAGCTGGCCGACGCCGCGTTCCGGTACCGCCCACCGGGTGCCGATGACCCCGATCATCCGATGTCCCCGCTCTGGGCGGCGAAGCCAGGCTACTCCCCTACGCTCGCTGTCGATGTTGCCCGTTACGGTGCGGACTCAAGCGTCGTGGCCGTGGTTGCGCGCTCCCGTTGTCGAGAAGCTCCTCACCTAGCACGGAGCAAGCACGACGGACTCGGCTGACTGGCCCCCGATCGAGATGAGAGCACGCGAGGATGACGCGAAGCGCGTGCGGGGTCAGCCGCTCAAGAGTCGGGAGATCCTGAATCCCACGAACGGTTCTCTCTTGTCGAGATTCGCTCCTGCACTCACATCGAGGGCGGTTTCCTCGCCGAACAGTAGGAAGAGGGTCCCGGTAACGATGGAGTTGAGCGACCCGTCGTCGGCGTGTCCGGTCCAACCGAGGCCCGCGCCGCCCGAGATGGCTGGAATCAACACCCCAGGGAAGAGCGTGACGCTCCAGCTTTCGTCGCGTGTGAAGTAAGGCGTATGCCAGTCCACGACCGCCGAAAGGAACAGGTCTCCCGTGATCAGGAAGTCCGCCATCGTCGATACCATTAGGGCGGGATCATCGGCGGTGAGCTCTTCGATCCCGGTAGGAAGGCTCAACATGCCCTGGGCACCCAGAAGGACGCGTCCGCCCGCGGCCTGCACCTGGGGGGCCTTGACGCCGAAGGTGAAGTCGTCGAGGCCGCGGTAATCTTCCTCTCCCCACTTGGCCACGTACGACGGGGGGCTGGCTCGAAGCTCGATCGGCCCCAGGCCGTAGCGGAGAATCGCTCGCCCAGTGCGCAAGACGTTTCCCTTCTCCGTATTCACTAAGAGCATCCCGGCTTGGAACTCCAGAGCCCCGGCCGACACAGCCTGCGAAGGAAAGATGGCCAACCGCGTAGTGAGCGCCGCAGCCTCTTCCTGCGCGCTCGCAGGCCCGGCAAGAGCGACGGTCGAGAGCGCCGCGGCCAGCAGGAACCGCATTCGGGTCATGCATTCGTTCCGTCTATTCATGACATGGCCTACGCACGTTCCTCGACCCCCTTCTGCTGAGAAATGCACCATGAGAAACGGACGCCAGGAATGGAGTGATCGAATTAGGGACGGAGAGGCGTATTGCCAACCGAAGGTATAACGGATGGGACTCACCGCAAGGGAGCCACGGCCGCTCATCGCTTTGGGCTCGTGGATGGGGTACTCTTGAGGGGGGACTCAATGGATCTGTTGCTTCCCGGTGGTGAGCCAACAGGGTTGTCCTCGTAGCTCAGTGGATAGAGCGGCTGCCTCCTAAGCAGCAGGTCGCGCGTTCGACTCGCGCCGGGGACATTGAGAAGTGTGGCGCGCCGGCCTGGTGGTGCAACCCTTGGCGCTCAGCCGGTCCTGGAGTCGGGCTCGCAGGAAGAGGCCGGACCGGATGGGCCCGTGAGCAAGAACCCGAAGCTAAGCGGAGTCATGAGGGCCTATTTGGAGCTCACGACTGGAGGGTGCCGAGAGATCTTTCGCATTGAGTAGGGCGCATTGAATAGGGATTCGCTCGGCAGGACCGAGCCTGCGATGGAAGCCCGGGACCGTGAATGGGGGCGCGGCCGTGCGAGCCGCGCCCCCTTCGCTCACTAGGGGACGATGGTCGCGTGCACTACCTGGTCGAGCTGGGGGAAGGTCGTGGATAGATAGCTCTCTCCCTCGCCCTGGATGCGCCCCTGCGATGGGCCGCTCCCGCCCGGCGCCCCTTCCCCATATCCGGCGTAGAGCTCGTCCACGACGTCCATCCCTTCGATGACGTGGCCGAACGGGGCGAACCCCATGCCATCCAGGCTGGGGTTGTCGACCAGGTTGATGAAGACCTGGGTGGTCCGTGAGTTCGGCTGACTCGACATGGCGAAGGTGAGCATTCCGCGAGTGTTGCTTCCGACCACGGGATCATCCTGGATCGCTGCCATGCGCCACCGTGCGCTCACGGACGGGTCCCCGTGGATCCCGAACTGCGCCATGAAGCCGTCGATCACGCGGAAGAATCGAACGCCGTCGTAGAAGCCGTTCGACACGAGGTTGTAGAAGCGGTCGGCTCCGTTGGGTGACCACGCCCGCTGCACCTCCACGACGAATGCGCCAGCGCTAGTCTCGAAGCGGACCCGGAATGTCTCGGGCGCCGTCCGAGTCATCTCGAGCGCGCGTGGAGAAAGGAGCGCGTTCTCCGGGGCCGCTGCGGCCTGCGCTGCCACGCTGTCAGGCGCCGCCGCAGTCCCCTCCCCCGCGTCCCCACCGCAACCAGCGGTCGTGAGCAACACGGCCGCCATCATCGCAAAGGACCTCCCCAGCCGCTCCATCGCCATTTGGTTCCTCTCCTCGAGATCAGGTTCTTCAGGGACGAGACGTAACGACACCAATCTTAGCAAAGTCGCGGCTCCCGAGGCTACATTGCCGTGTCATGACCCTACGTGAGCGCGGCGAGGCGTGACCTCGAGGCTGCCCGATAATGCGGGGAGGAGGCCGGAGAGGGATCCCCTCGTGCCTGATGGGCCCCTCGCGCTCGAAGCGTCCTGGAACGCCAGTACTGTCGCCCGCTGCATCTTGGCGGAGGGGATCGGGGCCAAAGCATCCCACCATGCGGGCACATTTGCCTGCAATGCTGCCCTCTTCCTCACCCTTCGGAATGCCCCACCCGGGACAGCCGTGGGGTTCTTGCACGTTCCCCACCTCGGGTGGCCCGTGGGGCCCCGGATCGGCAGGCTCGTGCGGGCTGTCGAGATCGCCTTGGACGCCCTGCGGGGCTCCCACCCCGCGCGCTGAGCCTCTCCTTGCACGCCGCACGTACCATCGCTTTGAATAAAAAAGTACTCGACGATGCTGCGCCGTGTCCCCATCTGGGGGTCCCCGTGGTGGCCACTGTTACGACCGCGGGGCGGTGACGCCGGTCAGTCAATGCCTCGGGGTCGCGCTACAGCCGCGCGCCGCGAGCCCGGCGGGAAGGCCGGCGGAGGAAGACGGTCGTGTTTGTCGGACATAGCTCACTCCAAGTGGAGACAGGTCAGCAAAAATATGGGGCGAGGCCTCAGGGCTCGCACCGGCCTGCAGGCTCAGATGGCAGGTTCCGGGTCCAGCTCGTCCCATCCGTGGAGCCCCAGGAGGGGAACGAAGGTGCATCGCTGCCTGAGCGACTCGGTCTCGATTTCGCCCCCGATACGGCGGACCAGCAGCAGGTCCTGGACCTCCCGCTCCCCGACGGGGATGACCATCCGTCCCCCTTCCGCGAGCTGGGCTGCGAGCGCCGGGGGGACCGAGGGGGACGCGGCGGACACGATGATCACCTGAAAGGGCGCGTACTTTCGCCAGCCGATCGACCCGTCTCCCACCAGGAGCGCGACGTTGTTCAGAGCCAGGCCGTCGAGCGCCACACGAGCCCTCATGGACAGCTCCCGGACCCGCTCGACCGAGTAGACCCGGTCCGCGGAGAGGGCCAGGAGCGCCGTCAGGAACCCGCTCCCGGTACCGACCTCGAGCACCTTGTCGCTGGGCTGAGGATCCAGGACTTGGAGGTACAGGGCTTGGAGGGATGGCTGGGAGGCGGTCTGCCCGTACCCGATGGGGATCGGCGCGTCCTCATAGGCCCGATGTCGCGTCCCCTCGGGAATAAAGAGGTGCCGGGGGACGCGGTCGAAGAGTTGTAGGATGGCCAGGTCCTCGACGCCCTTCGCCCGGATGTCCTCGATCAGGCGACGACGGTAGGCCACATAGCCAAACTCGTTCAAGGCGAGTCGTTCACAGCTCGAGCTTCCACCCCTGGAGCTCTTCGATCAGGTCGTAGTTCGTGAGGTCCAAGTGCAATGGGGTCACGGAGATGTATCCTTCATCCACGGCCCTGAAATCGGAGTCCGGACGTCCCTTCCAATGCGTTGCGCCCCCCCCGATCCAAAAGTACTCACGTCCGGAGGGGTCCTTCGCGCGCGTAAGTGAGTCCGAGTACCTCCGTTCCCCGAGAGAGGTAATCCGGACGCCGTGGACCTCGTCCGGTGGCAGGGGGGGAAGGTTCACGTTCAGGAGCGTAGACGCGGGAAAGTCCGGGCGCCCGGTGAGGAGCTGGACCAGGAGGTCGGAGAGCTTGGGCTCCCACCCCTCGATCGATTCGAAGTCAGGCCCGGCGTACGAGATCGCGACCGAGGGGATGCCGAGCACGACGGCCTCCATCGCGGCGGCCACGGTTCCCGAGTAGAGCACGTCGTCCCCGAGGTTCTGGCCGTGGTTTACTCCCGAAAGACAGAACTGAGGGCGGTCCTCCATGAGCGCGTTCACCGCGAGGATCACGCAGTCCGTGGGGGTTCCGTCCACGACCAGCGTGCCATCGGAAGTTCGGCGGCTCCGGAGCGGATGGTGGAGCGTAAGGGAGTGGCTGGTGGCGCTCTGCTCCCGGTCGGGAGCGACCACCGTCACCTGCCCGATCCGGAGAGCCGCCGAAGCGAGCACCCGGAGGCCCGTCGCCATGAACCCGTCGTCGTTCGTGCACAGGATCCGCATGGTCATCTGTTCGGGGGCCCGTCGTGCGGGCCGGCGGCGGATGGAAGGGTCAGAATCTCCCTGAGCCCGAGGAGCTCCTCTCGGATCGCGGAGAGGAGCTCGGGCTCGACGGCGTCCCTCCGCTCGCCCTTCAGCTCGCCGGCGTTCCGCATCTCTCGGATCTTCCGGTCAGCGCCCTCGATCGTGTACTTCTCCTCGTAGAGGAGCCGCTTCACGAGCAGAATCAGCTCCACCTCTTCGGGTCGATAGACCCGATTCCCTGCCCGGTTCTTGGTCGGGTGGAGAGCTTGCAACTGGGTCTCCCAGTACCGCAGCACGTGTTGCCGGAGGCCTGTGACCGCACAGACCTCCCCGATGGAGTAGTAGGCTTTCTTGGTGATGGGCTCTTCCACGACCGCCTCCGGCCCGGGTTCAGGATTCCTGTCGCGGCTCCCGGAGCATGAGCTCCTGGAACGCATCCAGCGGCGCCTTCCCCTCCTCGAGGATTGCGTACACCTGGTCCACGATCGGCATCTCGACGCCGTACTTCCTCGCCAGCGCGTGAACCGCGGGCGTCGTGCGCACCCCTTCTGCTACCGCCTGCATGTCGGCCAAGATCGCTTCGAGCGTCTCGCCCCGAGCGAGCCGCGCGCCGACGGTGCGGTTTCGGGACAGGTCGCCCGTGCATGTAAGGACCAGGTCCCCCAGCCCCGCCAGCCCGTAGAACGTAGCCGCCTCGGCCCCCATGGCCACGCCGAGGCGCGTCATTTCGGCGAGTCCCCGTGTGATCAGGGCGGCAAGCGCGTTGTGCCCGAACTCGAGCCCGGCCACGACCCCCGCCGCGAGGGCTACCACGTTCTTGAGCGCCCCGCCCAGCTCGACCCCGACGACGTCGCGGATCGTGTAGACGCGGAAGGTGGGAGTATTGAAAACGAGCTGCACCTCGTTGCATGCCTGGACGGACGTCCCCGCGGCTACCACGGCGGTCGGCATCATGCGCGCGACCTCCGCAGCGAACGACGGGCCGGAGAGAACGACGAGCCGGTCTTCTCCTCCCGGGGGCAGGAGAGAGAGCAATACTTGGTCCATCCGTTCGAGGGTGCCCACCTCGATGCCCTTGGACGCGCTCACGACGATGGCATCCGCATCCATCAGCCGTACCGCGTCGCGCATGACCTGGCGCACGTGCTGCGATGGGCTCACCGAAAGCACGATCCGGGCTCCGGGGATCACGTCCTCCATACGGCTCGATACGAGAAGGTCCGGTGAGAGCTGGATCCCGGGAAGGTATTTTTGGTTCTCCCCCGTCTCCTGGATGGAGCGGACGACATCCTCCTCGTAGCTCCAGAGCCGTACGGTGTGGCCGTTCCGCGCGAGCAGCTGGGCAAGGGCGGTGCCCCAGCTTCCGGCGCCGACGACCGCGAAGCGGATGGGGTGGGCGGGCCGGGTCACTTAGCGGCTCCTTCGTGCGGCTCGTGGCGACGGAAGCGCGGCTCCTCGCCCCGCATGAGCCGCCCGATATTCGAGCGGTGCGCCCAGACCACGAACGCTCCGAGCCCCGACGCGAAACCCAGGAGGGCGGCTCCCCCGGGGGGTCGGGTGAGGGCGATCGCCGCGGGTAGGATCACGGCTGCCAGGATCGAACCGACGGACACATACCCGGTCGCGAGCACCGCCGCGCTCCAGACCGCGACGGCCACGAAGAGCGCCCCAGGGGCGAGGGCGAGGAACACCCCAGTGCTCGTGGCGACCCCCTTCCCTCCCCTGAATCCCACCCAGAACGAAAATACGTGGCCGAGGATCGCAGCTCCCCCGAAGGCGAGCGTCCATCCGTACGGGGCCCCCGGGATGAGGAGGGGAAAGATCGCGGCGGGCACCCACCCCTTGAGGACGTCCAGTGCCGTCACGGGGACGGCAGCCCGGGCCCCCAGGATGCGGAAGGCATTTGTCGCGCCGAGGTTTCCGCTTCCAACGGTCCGGAGGTCGACTCCGAAAACGAACTTTCCCACCCAGTAGGACGAGGGAATCGTCCCCAGGGCGTACGCCAGAACCGTCAAGGCGAAGGGCACCGTCACGAGGGGGCCCTCCTTCCTTGCGAGGAGCCGCGGATTCGGATCCGGAGTGGCACCCCGGCGAAGCCCCACGCCGCTCGAAAGCCGTTCTGGAGGTAGCGGACGTAGTTCTGGGGAATCTCCTCGGGGAGGTTCGAGAAGACGACGAAGGTCGGTGGCTCCGTATCCACCTGCGAGCCATATCGGAGCCGCACGGGGCGCCCTCGGGAGTGGGGAGCGGGTTGGTGGCGCGTCAGCTCCTCGAGCGTTTCGTTCACCTCGTGGGTGGGGATCCGCCGGCGGCGTTGCTCGGCGACGGCCAGGAGGAGGTCCAGCGCCTTCCGCACTCGCAGGCCCGTGAGGGCGGACAAGAAGAAGATGGGCACCTCGGCCAGAAAGGGAGCGCGGGCCTGAAACGCCTTCTCGAAGTCCGGGGCGGTCTTGTGGTCCTTCTCGACCAGGTCCCACTTGTTCACGCCCATGACGAGACCGCACCCCGCTTCCCAGGCGGCTTCCATGATCTTCATATCCTGGTGGGTAACCCCCTCCGTGGCATCCACGAGGACCAGGCAAACGTCCGCCTCACGAATCACCCGGTGGGCTCGAAGCGACGAATAGTACTCGATGGACTCGTTGATCTGGGAGTGTCTACGGAGTCCGGCCGTATCGATGAAGGTGAGTCGCTTCCCCTCGTACACGAAGGTCGAGTCTACCGGGTCGCGCGTGGTTCCGGGGACCGGGCTCACGATCACACGCTCCTCCCCGAAAAGCCGGTTCACGAAGGAGGACTTCCCCACATTCGGTTTCCCTACGACGGCGATACGGAGATCCTCCGGGGGCGGAGCTTCCGTCCGCTCCGGGAGAGCGGCCAAGATCCGGTCCAGAATGTCCCCCGATCCCTTGCCGGAGATCGCACTTACCGGCAGAGGATCCCCGAGCCCGAGGCGCCAGAAGTCGTGGCGCGCTGCGTCCGCTGGCAGGTTGTCGAGCTTGTTCACGACCAGAAGGAGGGGCCGTCCCGTCCCACGGAGGATATCCGCGATGCGCTCGTCCTGTGGGTGGACCCCGTCCCTCCCGTCCACGAGGAAGACGATCACGTCCGCTTCTTCGACGGCGGCGAGCGCCTGCGATCGGATCAGGCGGTCGAGGGGCTCATCGCTTCCTTCGATCACTCCGCCGGTGTCCACGATGAAGAAGCTTCGCCCCGCCCAGTCGGCGAGCGCGAAGTGACGGTCCCGGGTGACCCCCGGGTGCTCGTCCACGATTGCGTCCCGACGGCCGAGGACCCGGTTGAAAAAGGTGGACTTCCCCACGTTGGGGCGTCCGACCACGGCCACGACCGGGAGCTGCCCGCTCACAGGGAGCGAAGCGCCGCGGTGACCTCGAGCCCGGTCACGACCCGTGCCGGGGCGAGTTCGGCCCGGAGGCGATCCAAGGGGAAGGAGTCCACGAAGAGGTCGTCCTGGTTCAGGGCCTCCCGGGGGACGAGGATCAAATCTCCCTCCCTAGAATCGGGGACCGCCGCAAGCAGATCCGCGCCGGCCAGGAGGCCCGCGACCGTGATCGACTGGCCGTAGAACTGGTTCTCGACCGCGCGGACCTCCACCTCCGCCCGGGTGGCCTCCGAGAGCCGCTCCCGGCGGGCCTCCAGAAAGGGACGCATGGATACGCTCGTCAGGATCCGTATCCGGGACCCCGGGAGCTCCGGGACGTTCGGGAGCCCCTCCTCGAACTCGTCCATGAAGCGACGAACCGCGCCCACGCCGTTCTCGGTGAGCGAATGGTCGTCGTAGTAGTCGGCGCCCGGAAGCTCCCGCCCTCCCGCGAGGAAGAGCTCGTCGGCTGCGTAGCACCAACCGTATCCCCGTTCGAGTGAAGCGCGCCTCCGGGCCGCGTCCACTTGGTCTACAGCCATCGCCGCTTCCTGCGGCAAGAGAAGCCGCACTGGGCGGTTCAGGTTGTACCGGGTGAGGCCCACGGGGACGACCGAGAGGGTTCGAACCCCCTCCGCGAGACTCCAGAGGTCCTCGATCGTCCGATCCAGATGGGGCCCGTCATTCCAGCCGGGGCACAGCACCACCTGGGTGTGGACCTCGAGGCCGTGGTCCGTGAGATATCGCAGGTGGTCCATGATGTGCCCCGCCCGCTCGTTCTTGAGAAGGCGGATGCGCACGTCCGGCTCCGTCGCGTGGACGCTCACGTAGAGGGGCGAGAGCCGCTGCTCCACGAGACGCTCCAGGCCTTTCGGACCCAGATTGGTCAGGGTAACGTAACTGCCGTAGGTGAAGGAGAGGCGGAAATCGTCGTCCCGGACCCAGAGGGAGTCCCGTACCCCCGGGGGATTTCCGTCGATGAAGCAGAACACGCACTCATTCGAGCACTCACGGATCTTGTCGGGAGCGGGAACGATCCCCACGGGCTCACCGGGATCCCGCTCGATCTCGATGATCGAGTGCTCTCCATCGGGGTCCACGGCCTCGATCTGGAGCTCCGTATCCGCCAACATGAAAGTGAGGTCGATGCCGTCCCGGACCCGTTCTCCGTTGATCCGGATGATCCGGGTGCCGACGCGGAGCTCGAGCTCCTCGGCAATGCTGCCGGATTCGATCTCGGTGATACGGACCACGGAGGGGGCCTCCTCGGAGGGTACGCAGGTAGCCAAGAAACTTAGCCGGGTGAAGAAGGCGGCTCAACGGAGCCTCCTCGCGCTCCTTGTCTTCCTTCCCGCCTGCGGGGTGGAGGAAGTGATCCTCGAGCCCTTCCGGGGAACGACGCCGCGGGAGCGTGCTCCGGGCAAGGACCGCCGCGGCCTCGACTCGTCTGGCCGAATTACCGGGGCAGCTTCCAGTGCGTGTTCTGGGCGGGACCGGGAAATGGTTCCGAGTGCGCCTTCCGACCGGTGAGGAGGGGTACGCGGCCGCCGACGTGCTCGAGCCGATCGATGAGCCCCCCTCGGCCGGGAGACGGTCCTGGCACGGCTGGTAAGGAGGAGCGCACCCTTGGACGGGGCGTAGGGTCGGCGGGATCGACGAAGGCGAATCCGTATCCGTGCTGGGGCGCTCGGGGTCCTGGATCTGGGTCGCAGGGGAGGACGAGGGAGTCCGGGGCTGGCTCTCCCTCAGCGTCAAATAGGATGCGCCCGGAGGGATTCGAACCCCCAACCCTCAGATCCGAAGTCTGATGCTCTATCCAGTTGAGCTACGGGCGCCCTTGCTGCAGCCCTGCGGAGATACCCTAACAAGGGCACAGCTTTTCGGGTAGGCGGGTTGGGTCACCGATGCCGAACTCCAGGAACTGCTGGACGATGCCAGGCGTGGGTTGTGAAGGAGCCGAACGCCTGACCCCCGTTTGTCACCGGAGAGCCATCGCACCCTGAAAAGACGAAGCCACCCAGGGACGCAACTCCTCGGGGGGCTTCGCTTTTCTCGTTCAAGCGGGCGACCGGATTCGAACCGGCGACCCTCAGCTTGGGAAGCTGATGCTCTACCAACTGAGCTACGCCCGCAAACGAATCGCGGGGCTCCCTGGCGGGAGCCCCTCTGGCCAGCCAGTAGTGGTAGGGCCCAACCGGCCTGTATATTAATAAACGCGAGAACATATGTAGGATCCGTGGGGCCCGTCAATCGAGGCGACGCAGATCAGACGAGTGGCGCAGCTTGCCACGAGCGATCGCGCCGGGCACCTGCTCGGGGAGCTCGGCACGGATCCCTCGGTGATCTATGTCACGGGCGGCCAGTACGGTGCCGCGAATGCTCCTTTACTACCGGAGAGGAAGCGACTACACTGTCCTCCTTGTCAAGACTGCAAATGCTCGAGATCGTGTGCGAATTAGTCGGCATGACGGGTGCATTTGGAATTCGGTGCATCGGAATTCCCACGGACGGTAATCACCTGACACTTGGCCAGCGCTTTCCCCTGTATCCGGGGATGGTGAATTCTATTGCCTAACGGTACTCGAGCACCGTTTCTTGATCTTGGCATCACGTCACTTGTCCTTTTGCACGGAGGCTGAACATGTCGCTCGCCGATCGCTCGAAGGTCATAGCTCTACTTGGTATTGCGGCAGTCGTCCTGCTGGTTGGATACAGCAGCTCGGTCGGCCAAGCAGAGGCCGCCAGTCAGGCTGCCCAGCAGCCGCCGTTGCATTCGTGGCACATC
>SHZS01000003.1 GCA_009692105.1 Gemmatimonadota bacterium
TCCCATCGGTGTAGGCTTCCCGCTCCCCGAGCCAGCGACCAGCGACGAGCCCGCCCGCGCCCCCGAGGAGCGTCATCGCATGTCCGAGCAACCGGTTCCGCAGGGGGTGTTCCACGTACACATAACCTCCATCTTGCCGCGTGATCTCACGGGAGACATAAGGCCCGGCGGCGTATGCGCTGGCGGCACCCGCCATGAGACCGAAGTCTCCCATCCACTTCCAGAGCGCCGCACGCCCGCTGTCTAACCGGTAGTGATCGGCGGCGCGGAAGCCGAGGAGAGAGCCTCCCAGGCTCGCGGCTACCCCAGTGCCGAGGCGGGGCCTCTCGGGATGCGCACCATCGGGATCCGACACCGCGTCCCCAAGGAGAACCCCGACAAGAATCCCCCGAGTGCCGCCGTACATGGAGAGGGCCCGGTGAGCGTCAGATACCGTTCTCTCACGCGTCAGCCGGTACGGGAGGTAGAAGCTGACTCCAGCAGTGAGCAGGTACGTGGCAACGGCGCCCTGCGCCGAATTGATGTCCAGGGTGGCGGGGACCGCCCAACCGTAATAAGCGAGCCCGAGGAAGGTCTGGCCCAAGACCAGCCGCCCCCGTCCTTCGCGGTCGACGATGATCGCCTCGCCTGTATCGGCCATGCGCACCGCCACAAGCCTCCGAAGGTCCTCCAGCTCTCCCGGAAGGAGTACCCGCCGCTCTCGCTCGAGTCGGCCCTCCCTCATGGATTCCACCTCGAGGACCGTCGCGCCGTCATCCCGCGAGAAGAGGCGGACGGCGAGGAATCCCTGCGTCTCGGGGAAGAGGTCCAGCCGGTTACGAAGCTCGGAGCCGATCTCCACGACTCCCTCGTTCGGAGCCAACGCAATCTGGTTCTCTCGGACCGCCTGTCGAGCTTCCGCCGTGGAAGGAAGCACCGCGAGGAGAAGGGCGAGACCGACGAGAATGCCGGTGCCCCGTGATGTACGGTGCATGTGCGTTTCAGGAAGCATGATGCCTACGCCCGCTCGAGGACCATCGCAAAACCCATTCCTCCGGCCGCACAGACGGTGATGAGGCCAAACTGGCCATCCACGCGCCTGAGCTCGTGCGCCAGCGTCATGGTGAGACGGGCCCCCGTGGCCCCGAAGGGGTGACCGAGTGCGATCGAGCCGCCCATGACATTGATGCGCTCTGGATCCGGGTGTCCCACCGCCCGATCCCGGCCGAGCTCCCGCTTCGCGAAGTCGTCGGACCCGAGTGCCTGGAGGTTCGAGAGCACCTGCGCAGCAAAAGCCTCGTGCATTTCCATCAGGTCCACCTCCGACATCGAGATCCCGGCCCGCTCGAGCGCGATCGGTGCGGCGTAGGCGGGGCCCTGAAGGAGCTGCGCGCCCGGGTCGAGTGCGGTTACCGCGTAGCTCCGGATCCAGGCAATGGGCTCGACCCCGTGGGCCTGGGCCGACCGCTTCGACATGAGAACCACGGCTCCCCCGCCATCGGTCAGCGGGGACGCGCTTCCCGCCGTAACCGATCCGTACTTCCGGTCGAACACCGGGCGGAGCCGTGCCAGTGCCTCCAGGCTCGAGTCCGAGCGGACCCCGTTGTCGCGATCCACCACGGTCTCGTACAAAGGTGGAAGGTAGACGGGGGCAATCTCCGCGGCCAACCGTCCATCCGCGAAGCCGCGGCTCGCCAGGACGTGGGAGCGGTGAGCCCACTCGTCCTGCGCGGCGCGGGAGATCCCATTCTCCTTCGCCATCCGCTCCGCGGCCTCCCCCATGGTCTCTCCCGTGGTGGGCTCGGCAATTTCGGGGCGCTGGGGCGCGAGATGTCGCAGCCTGAAGCCGGAAAAAGCTGCGAGCCTTCCGCTCAACGTACGCGCCTTCGCAGACTCCACAAGCGCAGTCGCCATCCAGGGCGAGACCGTGATCGGGATGTGGGAGAGGGACTCCGCCCCCCCGGCCACAACTACGTCGGCAAGGCCAAGCTCGATGAGGTTCACCCCGTCTGCAATCGCCTGGTTCGCGGAGGAGCACGCTCGGGAGACCGTCGAAGCGGGCACTTGCTTCGGGAGCACAGCCAGCCCGACCTCGCGTGCGATGTTCGGTGCGGTCGGATTGTGGACCACGGTCCCGAAGATCAACTGGTCCACTGCCTCGCCAGGGATGTCGGCGCGAGCGAGCGCTTCCCGGACGGCGATCTTCCCGAGATCGATCGCCGTGAGCTCCCTCAAAGACGTCCCAGCCTTCGCGAAGGGGGTCCGGCAGCCGGCGATGAGGGCGGTCTTCATTGGGGCCTCGTACCCCGTCGATACGAGCCCCGTGCCCCTGGCTCGCCCTTCCGGCGGCTGGTACGCTTCGCAGATGCCATCCGACCTGACTCGACTGCGCCCGGCGGAGGAGCGGGACGCTCGCTCCCTTTCTGAGCTATGGGCCGACGCGTTTCCCGGGGAGCCACGGGCGGAAGTCCGCCTGCAGGCCCTCCTCGAGGGGACCGGACCATATGGGGGCCTCGAGACGTGCTGGGTGGCCGAGCAGGGGAGGGCGATCGTGGGAGGCCTTCGCTTCTATCCGCTGCGCATGCACCTGTGGGGGCACGCCTTTCGTGTGCAGGGGATCGCGTCGGTCGCTGTCGTTCCGGCCGCCCGACGGCAGGGCATCGGTCTCTGGATGTGCGAACGGGCGATCCAAATCGGACTGCAGGGTGGCGCGGCACTGAGCGCGCTCTATCCCTTCCGGGCCGCCTTCTATGAGCGCATGGGCTACGCTCTCGTCGGCGAGCTCCATCGGTACCAATTCCGGGCGGCGGACCTACCGGAGCTGCCTGGGTCCGATCGCGTCCACCGCTTGGGGCGGAAGGAGGCGGCTCGCCTCCTTCCGGGACTGTATGAGTCCCTCCTCCCCGAGACCCACGGGCTGGTGGAGCGCACGCCGGAGATGTGGCGGAGTGTTTTCGAGCAGGACGATCCGATCTACGGCGTGTCCCCCGAGGGGGGCGAGCTCCGCGGCTATTTCATCGCGCGGGGGGAGCGGGGAAGGATCCCCGATCGGGCCACCCTGTGGGTGCGCGAGCTCCTCGCCGCGGACGAGAGAGCGTACCAGGCGCTGGTCGGGTGGCTCTCGGTCCAGCGCGACCAGTGGCGTCAGATTCGATACGACGCCCTTCCGGGCGAGCAGTTCCACCTCCTTCTCCCGCACCCGAGGCTCCCCGGACGCCCTTCCGCGCGGGGGCTATGGTTCCCGTCAGCCACGCTCCTGCGCGGGCCGATGCTGCGGATCCTGGACCTCCAACAGGTGCTGGAAATCGTAAGGCTCGCGGAGGGCGACACCTTGTCGGTCTCGGACGCACAGCTTCCCGAGAACTCGGGCCGCTGGGTCGGTACTGCCGAGGGGCCGAAGCGATGTGACGATGAGGGGGAGGAGGAGGAACGGGGCGTCCGCTCAATCGGCCAGGTGACCGAGCTCTTCGTCGCCGGCAGACTTCCCGGGCAGGCGGAGCGATTCCGCGACTGGAGGCCCGCCCAGGGGCTCACGGACTTCCGGCTCTTGGACGTCTTCTGAGATTCACAAGGCCGCGTTCGAGGGTCCGCCGCGCGGCGCGAGGATGGGGGTTATGCGAGCGATTCGCTTCCATGTGACCGTCCCGGGGTTCGTCGTCGCACGATCGCTGGGGAGGGTGGCCGAGGCGTTCCGGTTCGGGCCCCTCGGCGGAGTGCGCCTGGGAGAGGTACGGGACCCTCCATCTCCACCTCCCGGCTGGGCCCGGCTGGAGGTCCTCGGGTGCGGGATCTGTGGCAGCGACCTGGCGAACCTCGAGTACTCGGCGAGCCCGATCCTCGAGCCCTTCGCGTCCTTTCCGGCAGTACTCGGCCACGAGATCCTCGCCAGAGTCGAGAGCGTGGGGCGCGGGGTTCGGAACCTCGCGCCGGGCCAACGGGTCGCCGTAGACCCGATGATCTCCTGCCGGATCCGCGGTGTGCCCGATGGGGACGTCTGCCCGTCCTGCCGGCTCGGACTCCCAAGCACCTGCGAGATGGCGGGAGAAGACGGGGGACACGTCTTCGGAGACCAACCTCTCGGGGCCGGGCTCGTCATCGGGTATCATCGCGACCTCCCCGGGGGGTGGGGCGAGCGGATCCTCGCCCACGAGTCGCAGCTCTTCGCGCTGGACTCGGGGATTACCAACCGGGCGGGTGTGCTTCTCGAGCCGCTGTCCGTGGGCATGCACGCAGCCCTGAACGCTACGCCGGGACCGGATGAGGATGTCCTGGTGATCGGGAGCGGTCCCATCGCGCTTGGGACGGTCTGGGCCCTGCGTGCGGTCGGCTTCCGGGGCACGATCGTCGCTCAGACGAAACGTGCCGCCGAGGCAGAGCTGGCCCTCACGCTGGGAGCGACGGAGGTCGTGAGCCCCGGTCCGACCGCGCGCGAAGCACTCGTCCGCACGGGCGCTCGCGCCTATCTACCCATCCTCGGAGACGAGGTCTTTTCGGGTGGAGGGTTCCCGCACGTTTTCGATTGCGTTGGGTCGGCGTCGTCGTTTGCCCAGGCGTTGCGGTTCGCAGCGCCCCGCGGTCGAGTCGTCATGCTCGGATGCGCCGGAGAGCTCCGGCGCACAGACCTGACGCTCCTCTGGGCCCGAGAGCTCGAGTTACGAGGATTCGTGGGATACGGGCTCGAGAAGTGGCGGGGGGAGGAACTCCACACTTTCGAGGTCACCCAGCGACTCCTGCTGGAGACCCGCGCACCCGTCGAGCGTCTTGTGACCCACGTCTTCCCGCTCGAGCAGTACAGGCACGCGCTCTCGGCAGCCGCAAACCGTGACAGGAGCGGAGACGTGAAGGTCGTTCTGACACCGGACGAGGCGAGTTTCGCGGCCGGGTAAGGAGTCACCTCGGCCCGGAAGGCTGTCGACCCCCCGTTAACCTCGGAGCTATGGCGTCGCCCCCGGTACCGCTGGCGAGCCCTCTGTCCCGCGCGCTCGCTTGACGGCTTCCTGGAGAGCATCGAACCCGAGGAGCGCGCACTTCACCCTTACTGGAAACTTGGACACGCCCTGGAACGCCCGGAGGTCCTTCAGGCTCCGATCTCTCGCCGCCTCGGGATCCCCCCGCATCATCTCGGTGAACCTCTTCGCGAGCCCCATGGCATCATCGAGCCGGCCGCCCTTCACCACCGTGGTCATCATGGAGACAGAGGCCTGGGAGATGGCGCACCCCTCCCCGACGAACCGAAGGTCCATAATTGCGTCACCCTCCACCCGCAGCTGCAGCCGGATCTCGTCTCCGCACGACGGGTTCCGCATGTGCACCTCGACCGTGCCGCCCTCCAACTCGCCGCGGTTTCGGGGACGCTTGTAGTGCTCGAGGATGAGCTCTTGGTAGAGCGAGGAGAGCTGCGGTTCAGGGATTGAGGACATGCGGCGATCGGTCAGTCCCCGAAGACGGAGCGGACCGTCTCCAGGCCTTGAACAAGCCGGTCCACTTCGTCGCGAGTGTTGTAGAAGTAGAACGACGCCCGCGCAGTGGCTGGCACGCCAAATCGACGCATCACGAGCTGAGCGCAGTGATGTCCGGCGCGGATCGCGATCCCCTCGCTGTCCAGTATGGTGGAGACATCGTGCGGATGAGCCTCCGGGACCGTGAAGGACACCACCCCCGCCCTTTCGCCGGGGTCGGACGGCCCGAAGAGCCGAACCCTCGGAACCTCCCGCAGGCGGTCGAGCGCATACGCCACGAGTGCCTGCTCGTGAGCCAGGATCGCGTCGGCTCCGATCTCGTCTAGGTAGTCCACCGCCGCGTGAAGGCCGACCGTCCCGGCGATGTTTGGGGTCCCCGCCTCGAACTTGTGAGGGAGCGCCGCCCACGTGGAGTAGTCCCGCTCCACGCGATCGATCATCTCCCCACCACCCTGGTACGGGGGCATCCCCTCGAGAAGCTCCCTCCGCCCCCAGAGGACCCCGATCCCCGTCGGGCCACACATCTTGTGGCCCGAGCAGGCGTAGAAATCCACCCCGAGCTCGCGCACGTTCACCCCGTGGTGCGCGGCTCCCTGAGCACCGTCCACCAGGAAGAGGACCCCGGCTTCGTGCAGCAGCTTCGAGATCTCGGCGATCGGATTGATCGTGCCCAGCGCATTGGACACGTGCGAGAGCGCGGCGATCCGGACCCGACCGCCGTCCAGGATTTCGGGAAGCGCATCCAGGATAAGGCGCCCCTCATCATCCAACTCGAGGAATCGAAGCTTGGCCCCCGTCCTTGCCGCAATGAGTTGCCAAGGGACCAGGTTCGAATGGTGCTCCATGTCAGAGACCAGGATTTCGTCGCCTTCCTTGAGATTCGCGGAACCCCAGCTCGCCGCTACTAGGTTGATGGACTCGGTCGTCCCCCGGGTCCAGATGACCTCGGCCGGCGAGGACGCCCCGATCCATGTGGCCACTCTCGCCCGGGCCCCCTCATACGCGTCGGTCGCCCTCCGGCTCAGCTCGTGGAGGCCCCGATGCACGTTCGCGTTGTCGTGCTCGTAGTAGTTCCGGAGAGCATCCAGGACGCGAAGAGGTTTCTGGGACGTCGCGGCGTTATCCAGATACGCCAGAGGCCGGCCGTTCACCATTTGGGCAAGCGCGGGGAAATCGCGCCGGAGGCGCTCGACGTCGAGCTTCGAGCTCAACGAACGCGGACGGGTCTGTGCGCTGGTCTTCACCGGTGGCGGCGCATCCATTGCCGAGGGCATCCCCTCACTCGATCTGGACGAACACTCCGTCTCCCCGGATCTCGACCGGGAAGGTGCGTACGGGCTTCAACGCGGGGAGCTGCACCGCTTTCCCGGTCCGGACGTCGAACTTCGCGCCGTGGAAGACGCACTCGATTCTGCCGTTCTCCAGCTCCCCATCTGAGAGCGGGAAGTCCTGGTGCGAGCAGCAGTCCTCGAGCGCGAAGAACTCCCCCTCCCACCGTGCAAGGACGATTGCCTCCCCATTTCCCCTGACCGCCCGCAGGCACCCATCCTCCGCGCAATCCGCGACATCGGCGACGCGGACCCACTCAGCCACGCAGTCGTTCCTCGATGATGCCGGTCACCTTCTCGACGACTCCCCCCAGGGGAAGGCGGGAGAGGACTTCCTCCAGAAATCCCGTGACGACGAGACGCTCGGCCTGCGGACGCGTAAGACCCCGGCTCATGAGGTAGAAGACGTGCTCTTCCTCGAGCTGTCCCACCGTCGCTCCGTGCGAGCAGCGCACGTCGTCCGCCTCGATCTCGAGCCTTGGGAGCGACTCGGCACGCGCATGCTTTGAAAGGAGCAGGTTCCGATTCGTCTGATAGGCGTCCGTTCGCTGAGCACCCTTGTGGACCTTGATGATCCCCCGGAAGACCCCTCGCGACTTTCCGTCGAGCGCTCCCTTGTAGAGGAGGTCGCTCTTCGCGTTCGGCGCGATGTGGTCCTGCCGCGTGTTGTGATCGAAGTGCTGGTCGCGCTCTCCAAAGTAGACGCCCAGCATGTCCGAGTTCGCGCCCGGCCCTCGCAGCTCCGCGCTCAAGTCCACCCGGCTGACGGAGCCACCCAGGCTCACGTTCAGGGTATCGAGCGTGGCATCCCGCTGCGCGATGGTGCGCTGCTGCGAGAGATGGAAGGCGCCCCACCCCATACGCTGCAGCGACACGTACTGAATCTGAGCGCCGTCCCGCGCGAAGACCTCTACCGCCGACGATACGAACGTCTGCTCGGCGAAATCCGAGGAGAGCGCCTCGTCCACGAAGGACACCTGGCTCCCTGCCTCGGCCACAATGAGCGTTCTGGAGAACACGGCCCGGCCGGGCTGCGCAAACCAGCGGCTCACCCGCACCGGCAGGTCGAGCCGAACTCCACTCGGCACGAACAGGAAAGTCCCGTCCGTCCAAAGCGCCGCGTTCAGCGCCTGAAACTTTCCCAGCGTCGCGGGAACGGCCTCGGTGGCGAGAAGGGGCTCGAGGAGATCGGGGTACGCACGCACGGACCCCCTGAGCGATCCAAGAATGACGCCCTTCGAGCGGAGTTCGTCCAGCAAATCCACCTGAGCAACCGCACCGTCGATCTCGATGACGTGTCCGGATGCGGCCTCATCCGCCGCCATCGCGGCGACGAGCGCCACCGGAGCCCGACTCGCCTCGAATTTGCGGCTCTGCCAGGGGAGCAGCTTCAGCCGATCGAGCTTGAGCTTCCGCCTGAGGTCGGTGTAGCGCCACTCCTCCAGGCGAGTCGTGGGCATGGGCGTCCGCTCATACACGCTCCAGGCCTCGAGCCGCCGATCGCGGAGCCAGGTGGGTTCATCCGCAGCCAGGGCCTCGACGGCCCCTCGGTGAATGGCCGCCGTGATCCCCTCCACCGCCGGCAGCGCGCCGGCAGACCCGCCCGATCCGGCCTCGCTCGCGGCCCCAGCCGCCCCCGACGCCACCCATGTGACGCCGGTGGCTTCCGCCGCTTCAGCCAACGGACCCCTCCATCTCGAACTCGATCAGCCGGTTCAGCTCAACTGCATACTCGAGGGGGAGGAGCTTTGCGATAGGTTCGATGAAGCCACGCACGATCATGGCCATCGCCTCTTCCTTGGACATCCCTCGGCTCATCAGATAGAAGAGTTGTTCGTCTCCGATCTTCGAGACCGAGGCCTCGTGACCGACGTTGGACTGGTTCTCCTCGATCTCGATATACGGGTAGGTGTCCGTCCTGGAAGTCTCGTTGATGAGGAGAGCGTCGCACACCACGTTGGAGCGGGCATTCACGGAGCCCTCATGGACCTTGAGTAGCCCGCGGTACGTGGCACGCCCGGTCCCCTTCGAGATGGACTTGGAGAGGATCTGGGAGGTGGTATTGGGCGCGGCGTGGATCACTTTCCCGCCGGTGTCCTGGTGCTGCCCGTCGCCCGCGTAGGCGATCGAAAGGATGGATCCGTGCGCCCCTTCCCCGACCAGGTAGCAGCTCGGGTACTTCATCGTCAGCTTCGAGCCCAAATTGCCGTCCAGCCACTCCATAGTCGCGTTCTCGTGCACGAGCGCCCGCTGCGTGACGAGGTTGTACATGTTGTTCGACCAGTTCTGAATCGTCGTGTACCGGAAGTGCGCGCCCGGCCTCACGATGATCTCGATGACCCCCGAGTGGAACGAGTCGGTCGAGTAGACCGGTGCCGTGCACCCCTCGATATAGTGCGCCTTCGACCCCTCGTCCGCGATGATGAGGGTTCGCTCGAACTGCCCCATCTGCTCCTGGTTCACGCGGAAATAGGCCTGGAGCGGCGTGTCCAGCTCGATCCCCTTCGGGATGTAGACGAACGATCCGCCTGACCATACGGCCGAGTTCATGGCCGAGAACTTGTTGTCCGCCGCAGGGATGACGGTTCCAAAATACTCCCGGAAGAGCTCCGGGTGGTTCTTCAACCCGTCCTCGATCGAGTCGAAGATGACCCCCTTCTTGTCCCACTCCTCCTTCAGGGAGTGGTAGATCATCTCGGACTCGTACTGCGCGCCTACTCCAGCCAGGATCTTCCGCTCGGCCTCGGGGATCCCGAGCCGCTCAAAGGTCTCTTTGATGTTCGTCGGCACGTCGTCCCACGAGCGCTCCATCTTCTCCTGCGGCCGCACGTAGAAGTAGATCTGATCCAGAACGTCGTTCAGCTTGGCGAGGTCGCCGCCCCAGGTGGGCATCGGCTTCGAGTTGTAGACCTTGAGCGCCTTGAGACGGAGCGCGAGCATCCACTCCGGCTCGTTCTTCTGCGCGGAGATCTCCCGCACCACGTTCTCGTTCAGGCCGCGCCCCGACCGGAAGACCGGCTCGTCCTGGGTGATGAAGTGGTACTTGTTCTGGTCGATCCCGATGTCCTGAACCCCCTGATTCACTGGCATATATTATCTCTCCACTGCGGGTCTGAATTCCTCGTAGCCCTTGGCTTCAAGCTCCTCAGCCAACTCCGGGCCGCCCGACCGGACGATCCTCCCTCCCACCAGAACGTGCACCCGGTCGGGACGTATGTAGCTCAAGAGGCGCTGATAGTGCGTGATGATGAGGACGGACATCCCCGCGTCCTCCTCGTGAAGGGCCTTTACCCCCTTCGCGACCACCTGGAGCGCGTCGATGTCGAGCCCCGAGTCCGTTTCGTCCATGAGGGCGAGCGTGGGACGAAGCACCGCCATCTGAAGGATCTCGCTCCGCTTCTTTTCCCCGCCAGAGAACCCATCGTTCACCGGCCGTTCGGCGAAGGAGGGTTCTACCTCTAGGAGCTCCATCCGCTGAAGCAGCTCCTCCTGGAAGTCGAAGAGGTCCAGCTCCTCGTCCGTCCCCAGCCTCGCCTGAAGCGCGGTGCGCAGGAAGTTGGCGATCGAGACGCCTGGGATCTCCACGGGATACTGGAAGGCGAGGAACATTCCCCTCCGTGCCCTCTCGTCGGGACCGAGCCCGAGCACGTCCTCCCCGAGGAAGCGGGCCTCCCCCCCCGTTACCTCGTACCCTGGGTGACCTGCGAGGACCTTGGCGAGCGTGCTTTTGCCGGAGCCGTTCGGGCCCATGATGGCGTGGATCTCTCCATGCAGTATTTCGAGGTTTACGCCGTGCAGGATCTCAATGTCCTGTCCGGCAACCTTGGCGCGGAGATCGCGGATGGAGAGAATGGGGGAGTCGGCCATCCTCGGGAGGTCTCCAGGATGAGGTGCGGAGAGCTCCACACGTTATTAAGAATGATTCCGATTATCGAAACGTAGACCGTGGCGGTATGGAGCGTCAAGAGGAATCGCGGCGTAGTTTCTTAATGTTCGGGCACTTTCAGAAGGGGCTGCTGCAGCCAGGTGGGACTGGGAGCACTAGGCATTCGGGAGAGGCCATGCTGAGGCTGCGGAGGCAGGACGGAGGCAGCGGCGCTGCCGGGCTGGAGCTGGGGGGGGTCTCCCTTGGCAACCGGCCCTGGCTGGTGCTCGGTGGAGGAGGCCTGCGAGGGCTTGCGCACATAGGCGCGTGGCGTGTCCTGAGCGCCGCTGGCCTCAGGCCCGCGGGGATCATCGGAACAAGCATCGGAGGACTGATCGGCGCGTGCATCGCCGCCGATCGGCCGCTCGAGGAGATGGAGGCCGACGCCCGGAACCTCCGCCGGGAGGATATCGCGAAGCTCCAGCGCCGCGCAGTCTGGATGAAGGGGATCCGGGCTCCCGCGCTCTTCAGGGCCGAGACTCTCAAGCGGCACCTGAGCCGGGTACTCCCGGATGGGGACTGGGGGAAGCTCGTGATCCGGTTCCAGACGAACGCTCTCGAGCTCGGGACAGGGAGGACCGAGTGGTTCGGGATCGGCGCTCGCACCGACGTTTCTATGGTGGACGCGGTCTATGCATCCGCCGCTCTTCCGCTCTTCTACCCGCCTATTTCCCTCCCCGGTGGCATGTACGTCGACGGAGGCTCGGAGGACGCGCTTCCGATCGGAAGGGCGGCCGAGCTGGGAGCGTCGGTGATCATCGCGATCGACGTCGGGGGCGCCGAGCGGGCCGACCCGCGGGCGATCGTGTCGCAGGGGATGCTCGCGATCCACGAGCGCGTCTTCGGGATCATGTCGGGGAACCGTCGCCGTAGGAGCGTCCAGCAGTGGGAGGGTCCCCCACTCCTCTACATCCGCCCGGACGTAGAGCGCTTCGGGACGCTGGACTTCGACCACACGGAGGAAATCCTGGAGATGGGTCGGGACGCGGCCGAACGCGTGCTCGGAGGAGCTCCCGTCAGTCCTCGACCCGGGCCAGCTCTCTGACGACTGCGTCGATCCGGTTTCCCATCGCGGCCGACGGCAGATTGGACCCGTTCGAGAGGATGCTGAAGACCACCTCACGTCCGTCGTCTCTGAGGAGGTATCCAGAGAGTGAGTTGACGTTACTGAGCGTTCCGGTCTTTGCGAACACTCTCCCCTCGAGCCCGGAGAGCCGGCCCTCGAGGGTGGTATCGAGCCCCCCGGGGTATGCCATCCCTGCTAGGTACGTGCGGAACCAGGGCTGGCTGCGCACATAGGACAGGATCGCCACAACGGCACGCGGGGAGATCAGGTTCTTGGTCGAAAGCCCGGATCCGTCCTCCATGCGGAGGTCAAACGAATCGACCCCTACAGCGGAGGTGAGATGGCCGCGGACGGCTCGGAGCCCCTCTGGCCAACTTCCCGCCGATCCAACCTCGGCGCCGAGAGTGCGCACGAGCTGCTCCGTCATCCAGTTCTGGCTTGGTCCAAGGATCGCGGCCGTGACTTCTGGGAGTGGCGGTGACCATCGCTCAGCGATCAATACCAGCTCCGGGCACGCTCGGAGGGCACCGGAAAGACAGGAGCCGGAAATAGGCACGTCACGGTCCCAGTGGATCCGAACCCCGCCCTCGATCACGATTCCCCCTTTCTCCATCGCCCGCTCGAGCGCCTCGACCGCAAGCCGGACCGGGTCCCGTGCGGGTACAATACGTGTACTCTCCTGCCCCACTGGGATCGTGCCGGTGACCCTCCAACGACGACGCTCCGGCAGGTAGTCCACAACGAGGCTCGGGCCCAGTCCCTGGGACTCGGTCAGCACGCCTGCCTCCACGAAAGTGGAGGCGCCCATCGGAGACCATCCCACTCGCGCCGGATCCCCGTCCGCCAAGCCGCCGATCACCCGGATTTCGAGCTCCCCGCGAGAGAGAGCGAACGGCCCCCCCGTCGCCCCGGCCGTGGCAACCAGGTCCTCGACCATCCACGAGCCCGGCGCCGAGGTCGAGTCCCACGCGGAAGCGTCGAGAACCAGGGCACCCGCAATGCGCTGGACGCCGGCCTCCCGGAGCACGGACACGAAAGCGCCCAGCGCATCGTCCGCCGACTCGAAGAATGGCTCGCCCAGGGATGGATCCCCCGATCCTACGAGGATCAGGTCCCCCTCCAGCACTCCGTTCTCCGGAAGGGTCCGGGCTAGAAAGGGCGTTTTCCAGCGGTATTCGGACCCGAGGAGCCCCATCGCAGCCGCAGTCACGAGAAGCTTCTGGTTGGACGCCGGAACGAAACGGACCGCGGGGTTCCGCTCATAGAGGGTCCGCCCGCTTCCCGCGTCGGCCACCAGCACACCCCACTGAACTCCGTCGAACGGCGGCTCCGCCAGGAGGGCGTCGAGGCGCTGGGGGAGGGGGATGCTGCGGGAGCTCGCGCGCATGCCTGTCGCGCAACCCGTTGCCCCGGCGAGAACGAGGGCGATCGAGCAGCCGACGACCAGCCGTGGCCATTGGGGCATGCCGGGAACATACCTTGGTGCCGTGCGAGGAAGCCAGCGGGTGAGGGCGCCTCGAGCACCCTTCCGCCGGAAGCGGCTCGATCCGAAGATAAGGGCCTATGCCAGATGAAGCGCTGGACCTAGACACGCCCGCCGAGGAGCTCCCGCCGGATGACGCCCGCGAGCTCGTCGCGACGATCCGTGCGGAGATCGCACGTCACGACCGCCTCTACCACGTGGATGGACACCCCGAGATCTCGGACGCGAGGTACGATCGCCTCTTCCAGCGATTGCAGGAGGTCGAGAAGAGATTTCCCCATCTCCAAAGCGACACCTCCCCGACTCAGAGGGTGGCCGGGGAGCCCCGAGGCGAACTCCCGACGCTCCCCCACGCAGCACCGATGCTCTCCCTCGACTCGACGCAGGATCCGGAAGAGGTGCGCCGGTTCCTCGACCGGATGCGGAAGGCGCTGGGGAGCGATGAGATCGAGTATCTGCTCGAACCCAAGCTGGATGGCGTGTCGCTCGAGCTCGTATACGAGCGGGGGGTGCTGGCGCGCGCGGTGACGCGAGGCAATGGCCGGGAGGGCGAAGGGGTGATCGACAACGTTCGGACGATCCCCTCGGTGCCACTCCGGCTCCGCGAAGCGGATCGGGGCACGCCTGAATTCCTGTCCGTCCGAGGAGAGGTTCTGATGTCGCTTTCGGCCTTCGAGGCTTTGAACGAGGAGCTCGTCAAGGCAGGCGTCGAGCCATACTCGAACCCCAGGAATTCGGCGTCCGGTGCCCTCCGTCAGCTGGACGCGTCCATCACGGCACGGCGACCCCTGCAATGTCTCGCCTACGATGTGCTCGAGGTTCGTGGACCGACCTTCCGCTCCGACGAAGAAGTCGTGGGCGCGCTCCGGGAGTGGGGGTTTCCGATCCCGGAGCGGGTCCGCACGGTTCGGAGCGTTGACGAGATCCTCGAGTACCACGCCGCCTTCGAGCGCGACCGCGACTCGCTCGACTACGAGATCGACGGGATCGTCGTGAAGCTGAACGGACTGCGCGAGCGCACCGACCTGGGGGCCACAGCCCACCATCCCCGATGGGCGATTGCGTTCAAGTTCGAGCCCCGGAAGGAGATCACCAGGATCGAGCGCATCGTGATCCAGGTCGGTCGCACGGGTGTGCTCACCCCTGTGGCCCTCCTCCTCCCGGTTGAAGTCGGGGGAGTGACCGTATCACGAGCCTCCCTCCATAACCGGGAGGAGCTGGAGCGCCGCGACATCCGGGAGGAGGATCTCGTGCGGGTGCAGCGGGCGGGTGATGTGATTCCGCAGGTCGTGGAGGTCATTGCCGAAGAGGGGCGGACGCGCGCGGCTCCCTTCTCGATGCCCGATCGTTGTCCGGAGTGCCGGACACCCGTGCAGACGAAGGGGCCGTTCACCGTTTGTCCGAATCGTCTCGCGTGTCCCGCACAGCTCAAGGGGAGACTCAGCCACTTTGCTTCGCGAGAAGGACTCGACATTGAAGGGCTGGGCTCGGAGACGGCATCCCTCCTCGTGGAGCGAGGGCTCGTGACAGAGCTCGCCGACGTCTTCGATCTCGAGGAGCAGGACCTGCTCCCTCTCCCGGGGTTTGCGGAGAAGTCGGCCCGAAACCTCACCGCAGCGATCCGATCGCGCCGCACGACCGAGCTCAGACGATTCCTGTACGCGGTGGGGATCCCCGAGGTCGGCTCAGCCGTCGCCGGAGACCTGGCCTCCCATTTCGGGACGCTCGAGCGGCTCTGGGATGCGGGGGAGGAGGATATCCAGGACGTGGGCGGTGTCGGCCCCCGGATGGCGGAGCAGATCCGTGGCTTCTTCCAAGAGCCGGCAAATCGCGCAGCCGTTGCACGGCTCCGCGACCGCATGGAGGCCCTCACCGTGCCCACCGGCGAGTCGCCTGGGGGTCCCTTCCACGGTCGGCGCTTCGTCTTCACCGGAACCCTCGAGTCCATGTCCCGCTCCCGTGCCAAGGAGCTGGTCGAGGACGCCGGGGGGCGCGCCGTATCCAGCGTGAGCGGGGAAACCCACTTCCTCGTAGCAGGAGCGGGAAGGGGCTCCAAACTCGAGGCGGCCCGGAAGCTGGGTGTGACGATCCTCAGCGAGCAAGAATTCCTCGCGATGCTTGCCGACGCAGGCATCGGGCTTTGAATCCGATCGTGAATGTGCCATTGCTCCCACGCATCACCGTTCCTCCTCCGGGCCCCGCCTCACGGGCAATGGCGGCCCGCCTGGCGCGGGTAGAGTCGCGGAACGTCACCTACCTCGCCGACGACTTTCCCGTCTTCTGGTCACGCGGGGAGGGGGCCACCGTCGAGGACGCCGACGGGAACATCTTTCTCGATCTGACCGGGGCGTTTGGCGTCGTGCTCGCCGGCCATGGTCATCCGCGGATCGTAGAAGCCATCCAGCGACAGGCTGCGGTGCTGGCGCACGGAATGGGAGACGTCCATCCCCCGGTGCGGAAGCTCGAGCTCCTCGAGCGCCTCTCGTCGCTGATGCCGTGGAAGGAGGCCCGAGGGATCCTCGCCTCGTCGGGCTCGGAGGCCGTCGAGATCGCGCTCAAGGCCGCACTACTGGCCACGGGTCGGAGTGGGATCGTCGCGTTCGGCGGCGGTTACCACGGGCTCACTGTGGGGGCGCTTTCGGTGACTTCACGGAAGGACTTCCGCGCACCGTTCGCCGACCGGCTCTTCCAGAAGGTGCGCTTCGTCCCCTTCCCTGACCCCCTTCGCGACGGAGCCGAGGCGGCGCCCCGGTCCCTCCGAGCGCTGGACGATGCGATCGGCAAGCTCGAGGCGGAGGGGAGCCCAGCGGGCTGCGTGATCGTGGAGCCCATTCAGGGAAGGGGCGGGGTCCGGATCCCCCCTCCTGGCTTCCTCGCCGACGTCGCGCGAAGGACCCGGCGCGGAGGAGCCCTGCTCGTCTTGGATGAGATCTTCACCGGCCTAGGACGAACGGGGTCCCTCTTCGCCTTCCAGGAAGAAGGGGTCGTGCCGGACGTCCTGTGTCTCGGAAAAGGACTTGGAGGCGGGCTTCCCTTGAGCGCGTGCTTCGCGTCCCGTGAGGTGATGGACGCGTGGCCCACCTCCAGGGGAGAGGCCCTTCACACCTCCACCTTCTTGGGCCACCCCCTCGCGTGCTCGGCGAGCCTCGCCCTCCTCGACGTGCTCGAATCCGAGGGGCTGGTGGAGCGGGCAAGAAAGGAAGGGGCTTGGCTCTGCGGCAGGCTCCGCGAGGCGCTTCGAGGTCTTCCAGACGTGCGGGAGGTCCGCGGGAGAGGGCTCCTGGCCGGCATCGTCCTCGCGTCCGACGGAGCCGGCGCTGGCGCCGCGGTCCGTGCACTCCGAGAGGGACTTATCGTTCTCCCCGCCGGGGAGCAGTCGAACGTAGTCGAGCTCGCTCCTCCGCTCACGATCGCGCGGGCGCAGCTCGAATGGGCAGTAGGAGCGCTTGTTCGAACGCTTACCTGTTAAGCCGTGATCTCCTCTCCACCGTCCACGTTGATCACGTTCCCCGTGACCCAATGGGTGAGGGGAGAGCAGAGAGCGACGGTCGCGGCGGCAACGTCATCGGGGGTCGTGAGGCGCCCGGAAGGATTCCTTGCCAGGGCCCCTGCGAGCAACGTCTCGTTCCCCGGGATCTTCCTGAGCGCCGGGGTATCCGTCACGCCACCCCGTAGCGCGTTCACCGTGATTCCTCGGGGAGCCAGCTCATACGCCAGCTGGCGGCAATGCGATTCGAGCGCCGCCTTCGCACCCGACACGGGTCCGTACGAAGGGATGACCCGGTTCGAGCCCGAGGACGTCATCGCGAAGATCCGGCCGTCCTTCCTCATGAGATCGCGGGCCAGAATCGCCCGGGTCCAATCGACGAGCGAGTGAGCCATCACGCGCAGCGTCATGTCCATTTGCGCAGGCGTGACCGCGTCCTCGCCGACGTACGGTCGGAGGGTGCCGAAGGCAAGGGAGTGCATGAGCACCCCGATGTCCTCCCCCTTCTCCATGAGGGGGACCATTTCGTCCAGCGTGGCCTCCATCCGTTCCGGGTCGGCAGCGTTGATATTGAAGAAGTGAGCTTTCCGGCCGGACGCGCGGAGCTCCTCCACGAGCTCCTCCACCCTCTTCAGGCCCGCCCGACGGTCGAGATGCACGCCGAAGACGTGGTAACCAGCCTTAGCGAGCGCTCTCGCGCACGCCTCCCCGAAGCCGCTCGAGGCGCCGAGTACGAGTGCCCAGCGACCGCCTGTGGCGGACGGGGTCATGCGGAACCCTCCATCATCTCCCCCAAGTATACCTACTCATCGGGATGGCTCTCTCGGACGCCCCGCCGCCAGAAATCGTCGACCGCGGATGGGTTCGAGAGCCGGCAGACCGGGAGAAGATAGAAGGCCCTCGAGCAGGGGGAAACCGCCGCGCCGGAGGTTGCGGCGTCCACCGTGCATCGCACCTCTCGGGATCCAGAGGCCGGGAGCGGCAAGAGAGACCCATGAGACGAGGACGCCACATCTCCGCTCTCCTCCGATCCGGTCTGCCGATCGTGGTATTCGCGCTCGCTCCGGCGCTCCACGCCCAGCTCCCAGCGACCCAATCCCCGATGCCTTCTTCTGCGCAGATTCCCGTCCTGCTCGTTCCGGGCTGGGGAGACGACGCGGACGATCTGGCCGCCCTGCGCGCCCGGCTCGTCGAGGCCGGGTGGACCCCATACTCTGTTTCCGCGCTCAGCTTCGAGAACTCCGTAGGGAGCAACGGGGTGCATGCCGATGAGGTCGGACGCGCCGTGGAGGCGCTGGGACATGTTACCGCGTCGCCCCAGGTGGATATCGTGGCGCATTCCATGGGAGGGCTCGCCGTAAGGAGCTACCTCCTGACCAACCCCGGGGACGTCCGTGTGCGTCGGGTAGTGTTCCTCGCCACCCCCCACCGGGGCACGGTCACCGCAGCTATCGCGTGGGGCGACGGGGGCCGCGAGCTATTTCCCGGGAGCCAGTTCCTTGCGCAGCTGAACGAGGGCCGGCCTAGGAGCGACGTCGAAATGCTCTCCGTGAGAACGCCCCTGGACATGCGGGTGGTTCCGGGGTCCTCAGCCATGCTCCCGGATGCCTACAACATCGAGATCTGCTGCCCATCCCACCGGGGCCTGCTGGATGATTCGGAGACCTTCGATGAGGTACGCCTCTTCCTTCTATACGGATCGAAGTGGATCACCCTTATCGACTCGACGATCCCACTCGGGTCAGCGCCTCGGAACCCGTAGCGCGTGAAGCGAGGTCCGCCTATAATCCACCCTCCCTTGGTTCCCAAGGCATCGTGCGCCCCCATCGTCTAGTGGCCTAGGACATCTGGTTCTCAGCCAGGAAACCGGGGTTCGATTCCCCGTGGGGGTATGCCTTCCCAGGGGCTCCCGCGCTCGATCTTCGGTTAGTGGGCAGGGGCGTTCGCTGGGAGGGATTCGGAAGGTCGGTCGCTTAGCTCAGCTGGTAGAGCACCACGTTCACATCGTGGGGGTCGCTGGTTCGAGTCCAGCAGCGACCATCCCTCCGCACGCCGGGGGTCAGAAGAAGTGCAGGGAGCCAAGGCCAACTTGGCAGATCCCTGCGGCACCTGCCGGAGGGAGGGCTCGTGTTCAGCAAGAAATCGATTTTGTTCGCTAGCGCTGTGGGGGTGGTGGCCGGGGCCCTCGGGTTCGGGCTCGTTCGCTTCGCGCTACTCCCCCCCGTCGAGCACGTACATTTCCACGCGAACTGGGCGGTCTGGCTGAACGGGGAGCGGGTCGACTTCTCCGCCGATCGATACATGGAGGAAGTGTCCGCGTGCGCCACCGACGTGGAGATGACCGGACCCGCTCGGGTCCACCTCCACGAGAACAACCCGGACGTGGTCCACGTCCACGATGATGGCGTGACGTGGGGACACCTCCTACAGAACCTCGGCTGGGCAATCGGGCCCGACTGGATCCTGACGGACCAGTTTCAGCTCTTCAAAGCGGGTGACGGCGCTCACCTCACCTTCATCATGGGCGGGATGAACGTCTTCCCGGCCTACGACCGCCTCATCCGCCCAGGGGACCGCCTTCTGATCTCGTTCGGATCGGAGCCTGTGGAGGAACTGATTGGGGATCGCTTCCCGACGGTCGCCAACAACGCGCCCGAGTACGATGTAAGCTTCGACCCCGCGGGATGCTCGGGGCAGGCGCCGGAGACTCTCGGCGAACGGTTTCGCCGCGCGTTCTGGATGTGAGGCGTCGCCGGCGAGGCAATCGCCGGGCAACACGTCTCAATCCCCAAATGAAATCCCAAGCTGGCGCGCCGTGGTCACCACGTCGCCGTCGCGCGGAACCACCTTCAGGGTGGCAATGGCCTCCTTAAGCGGCACCGCCAGGATCTCACTAGGAGCGAGCGCGACCATGCAGCCAAACTTCCCGCGCGCCACTAGATCCACCGCCGCGGCCCCGAACCGGAGGGCGAGGAGTCGATCGTAAGCCGTGGGCTGACCGCCCCTCTGGAGGTGCCCAAGTACGAGGTTACGGCTCTCGAATCCGGTGAGCCGGAACAGCTCGTCTGCAACCCGCTCGCCCATGCCGTGGTACCGCGCGCCCCTCCCCAGATGGCTGGACGAGGTCACGGGCTCATCCTCCCCCTCCGGGCTGGCGCCCTCAGCGACCACGACCACGGCGTAAGCGGGACCCCTCTCATACTTTGCACGGATGGACTCGGCGAGCGAATCCCACCGGAAGGGGATCTCCGGGATGAGGATGACGTCCGCCGAGCCGGAGATTCCCGCGAAGAGCGCGATCCAGCCCGTGTGACGCCCCATGAGCTCGACCACCATGATGCGTTCGTGGGAGCGCGCCGTGGAGTGCAGCTTGTCGATGGCGTCCGTCGCAGTCTGCACGGCCGTGTGGAAGCCGAACGTGACTTGGGTAGCGGCGAGATCGTTGTCGATCGTCTTGGGCACGCCCACGACCGGGAGCCCGCGATCCGAGAGCTGGGAGGCGATATGGAGGGACCCGTCGCCCCCGATGGCGACGAGGGCATTCAGCCCCCGATCGCGGAACGCAGCGAGCACCTCGTCCGAGCGGTCCGCCACCTCCACCGAGCCGTCTGGGAGAGGCCTCGGCCATGCGAGGGGGTTCCCCCGGTTGGTAGTCCCAAGGATCGTCCCGCCCAGATGGGTGATCCCCTCCACCGAGCTCCGGTCGAGACGCACAACCCCATCCCCGGCGAGGAGCCCGTCGTACCCGCGCTCGATTCCGAAGACCTCCCAGCCCTGGTTGATGGCCGAGAGCACGACGGATCGGATCACCGCGTTCAGCCCCGGCGCGTCGCCGCCGCCCGTGTTCACGGCCAGGCGGAACGGGGGGGCCGGCGTCAGAAGCTCCGCCAGTCTTCTCTGAGGATCCGCTGGTAGACCTCGGAGTCGATCAGGAGCTGCACGACATCCGCATCCAGCTGTCCACCCTTCGACTCCATCTCGAGAATCGAGATTGCCCGCTCGGAGGGGAGCGCCTTCTTGTAGGGACGGTCCGACGCCGTGAGGGCGTCGAAGATGTCGGAGACCGTCATCAGGCGAGTCTGGATCGGGATATCGAGGTCTCCGACCCCCCGGGGGTATCCAGTGCCGTCGAGCTTTTCGTGGTGCCCGTGCGCGATCTCGGCAACCCGGGAAAGGTCCTTGGTCCAGGGGATCTGACGGAGGAACTGGTAGGTCAGGGACACGTGCGACTCGATCTGTTGTCGCTCCGCCGGATCCAAGCTCCCCTTGGGGATCGAGAGGAAGTGGAGCTCGTCGAGAGTCAGGTAATGCGCGAGGTTACCGGAAACGTCGGGAAATTGGCTGGCCGCGATCTCTCTCAGCACCCCACTAGCCTCTTCGGGAAGGACTCGGGGCTCGTTCGCCTCCCGCACCGCCAGCTGGTAGCGATCCACCCGCTGGAGACCCTCCTCGTACTCCTTCTTGATGTGCTTGACGAGACGCTTCGCCCCCTCCGGGCCGTGGGTCGTAACGAGGATAGCCCGACGTTCCTGGTAACCCACCTCGAGGGTGCGTCGAATGAGGTCGAAACGAGCCTCGATCCGCTCGATCATCACCGGGGGGAGCTTCTTCGACTTGACCAGTACGTGCTCGCGGACGCCAACCTTCCCGAAGTCGTGGAGGAGCCCCGCGTACCGGAGCTCCTTCATCTGCTCCCGGGAGAACCGGATGTCCTTGTACGGCCCAGCGTCCGCCCGATCCACCATTTCGGCCAGGTCGCAGGTCAGAGTGGCCACCCGCACGGAGTGCCCCGACGTCGTCGGGTCCCGCTGATCGATGGCGGTGACGGCAGCCTTGATGAACCCCTCGAAGAGGTTCTCGATGTCCCGATAGAGCCGACCGTTCTCGATCGAGACGGCGGCCTGCCCGGCGAGGGACTGCACGACCTCGACGTCTCTCTCATCGTAGGGGAGGACAACCCGCCTGGCGTCCTCCTCCGTCCGCACGCGCGCCTCCGCATCTCGCTTCCGGTTGATGAGCTGGAGCACCCCCACCGTCCGGCCTCGATGATCCTTCATCGGGACCGCCAGCATGGACTTGGCCCGGTACCCGAAGACCTCGTCGAAGCTGCTGCGGTTGAAGGTGAACGGAACGCCTTCGGGAAGCTCGTACGCATCGCCGATCACCAGCGGCTCCCCGGTGCTTGCGGCGTATCCTGCGATGCTCTTCTCGTCGATGGGAAGGGTGAAGTCCGGAGCGGGCAGGTCCGGGATCGAATGGTTCTGAGCGAGCCGGAAATGGAGGCAGTCGGGCTCTCCGGCGCGTCCCGCCTCCACCAGATAGAGGCTCGCTGCGTCACTCACCGTGAGGCGGCGGGCCTGCGTGAGGATCAGGTCGAGGAGGCGGTCCGGATCCCGCTCGCTCATGAGCGCCATCCCGATCCGGTTCAGCTCACGGAGCTCGTCCCTTGCGTGCGATACGGCCCCTCGAGCCTCAGCCACCCCGTGGACCGCCACCGCGTGGTCGAGCGCCGCACGCAGGATCCGGAGCGCGACCTCCTCACTCCCCGCTCCCGCGAGGGAAAGGAAATGGCGCCCGGCCCCCTCGGCTGCCTTCGCGCTCCCACTGTCCAGGCTCACGACCGCCACACCCGCCGGGAGGGCGCGGAGTGCGCCGGCCCCCTCTCCGCTTCCGAGGAGACCCCCGTCCAACAAGAGCAGCGCGGGGAGCGTGCCGACCTCGACCTGGTCGAGCCTGGAGATCTCGCGGACCTCGAGGCGACTTCCCAGAGCCCGAGCGACTTCGGGGACCCGGCCGGCCGGCGCGAAGAGGATGGCGATCGGTGCGTCGGGCAGGGTCATGGCGGGGGCCTCATCGCCTTATCTCGATGTCCACCCCTTCCCGCGCGGCCTCTATCGACGGTCCGCCTTCACGTTCCGATCTCTCCTGGAACCCCTCGACGATCCGCCGGAGCTCGGTGTCCGTCCGCTCAGGCGCATGATGGAAGAAGAGGAGGTGGCGGACGCCGCACTCTGCGGCAAGCTTGAAGGCCTGCTCGAAGGTCGAATGTCCCCACCCGTGACGCGCAGCGTACTCTTCCTCCGTATACATGGCGTCATGGACAAGGAGATCCGCCCCTCCGAGAAAGGTCGCCAGATCCGCCCGCCACTCGGCCCCCCCTACCGGGAACGTTCCGCCCTCAAGCTCGTTGTCCGGGAGGTAGCAGACCGTCTGACCTCCTACCCGCACGCGGTATCCCACCGTATACGAGGGGTGCCGCATGCGGAAGGCGGCCACCTCGAAGTCATCCCCCTCCCACGTTCCCTCGTTCAGGTGAGTGAACGAGGTTCCCGCCGCGACTGCAGAGAACGGGATGGGGAAATAGACCGGTCCTATTTGGCCGGCAAAAAGGGTGCGGATATCGAGCTCTTCCTGCTCGGGACCCACGATCGAGAGATGGAAGCGCGGATCATAGAGCGGAGCGAAAAACGGGAAGCCTTGGATGTGGTCCCAATGGAAATGGGTGAGGAAGATCTGCGCCGCGGTGGGGCCGGGCCTCCCCCGCATGGGGGCACCCAGGAGCCTCAACCCAGTTCCGGCGTCGAAGATCATCTACCGCCCCGCTGCGCGGATCTCCAGGCAGGACGTGTTTCCTCCGAACTGGCTCGTGTCAGGCCCCGGCGTGGGAATGGACCCTCGGACCCCCCAGCAGCGGAGAGTCACAGGGGGGACGGCAGCAGCTCCCTCGATTGACTCCAACGTAGCGCCTCCGGGGAGAGTGCCATGCACGTGCGGCCCGCCGAATGTACGAGCTCGCCGGACCACGGTCGAGAGTCTTCGGCTTTCCCCTCCGGTCGGCTCGCCCGTAGATTAGCTACCGCTCAAAGCCAGACCGGAGAACTGTGTAGCATGGCAGCGACCGAGAAGAGCGTGCTCGACGCACTCAAGACCGTGAAGGACCCCGAGCTCAACCTGAACCTCGTCGTGCTCGGCTTGGTCTACGAGGTCACCGTCGAAGGGGCGCACGTGCACGCCAGGATCTCCCTTACGAGCCCGATGTGCCCGGCGGCGGAAGAGATCGTGCATATGGCGGAAAAAGCCATCCTGGGGGTCGAAGGGGTGGAGAGCGCGAAGGTGCAAATCACCTTCGACCCGCCCTGGACCCCGGAGCGGATCCCTCCACTAATCCGCTCATCCCTCGGACTCTGAGCGGAGATCCAGTCCGTCGAGGAAGTCCCGGAGCGGGCTGGCCATCTCTACGGCTCGAGAGGTGAGCATGCGGGCAACCGCGGCCAGCCGCGGCCGGCGGCCCTCGACGAGGTGCTCCAGTACGGCCCTCCCCACGCTTTGATCGGAGCTCTCGGCAGCCCCGTAATACGCCGCGTACCGGGCACCGACCCTCTGCTCGAAGACGGGGATCCGCGCCCTCGCGGTCCCGTTCGCGACCATATCCTCGAATACGGCTCGGTGGAGATGGTCCAGGACGTCCCGAATGGTGGAATCCGGAACGCGGCGAAAGAAGGACAGTTGCACGGCACGGGAATGGACCCACATATGGAAGATCATGAGCTCTTCGGCGGCAGTCTCCGAAGGAAGGCTCTCATCGACGGGAACCCCGAGTCGGGCGAGCATGGCCGACGTCTCCGGGTCCACCAGCTAGTCCGAGAAGCTCTCCCAGACCAGTCGGGCGATATGCTCCCCCAGGTCACGGGAGGACATGCGCCCCGATGGGAAGGGGTCGCTCATCTCGGCCCGGAGAGTGTCAAGGTCCAGGAATCGGCTCATCGGTCTCCATCCGGGGAACTTCCGCAGGCGCTCGGGACCTAATACTTCACCGAAGCAACCGGGGATCAAGCTTGGAAAACAGCGTGGGCTCCGCAGTCGGTCGGGTCGGGTCGGGTCGAGGAACAGGGAGGGTCTTCGAATGCCTATGCGTTCGGGAACGACCATCGCGGGGGTGCTGCTGGCCGCAGGCCTTGGAGCTTGCTCCAGCGAGCTTCCCCCGCCGCAGACGCGCTCCGTCATCATCTATTCGGGGCAGCGCATCACGGCCGACCCTGAGCGCATGGGCGAGGTCGACGCGTGGCTTCGTCCGGCCCTCGAAGACATCGATGTCAATCCGAGCTTCCTGATCCGGATGATCCAGGAGGACACAACCCGGTACCCGTGGGACGCGCTGGAGCTCGTGGCGGACACCGCGGAAGTCAAAATCGCGCGTACGGCACTCGATGCCGAGACCCCCTACATGATCTACGCCTACCTGCGGCTCAGGCAGGAGCGCGGCACTCTCGAGGAACTGGTGCCGGAAGCAGTGGATCTGGCGGGGTTCGCGCTCGAGAAGGCGATCGTCAATCGCGTGGCCGACGTCTGGCTCCTTGGGCGCTCCGCCTTCGACACGCAGCCCTTCGGCCCGGTGGACGAAATCTTGTATGCGAGGGAGTTCGGATACCTGGAGGACCTCCTGCTCGCCACCCAGGCGGCCCGGTTCCCGGAGGCGGTCGAGGAGTATCGAGAGCGCAACCCAGGGAAGGAGGTGGAGTTCCGGGACTGGTTCCTCCGGACCTTCGAGCGAGATGGCCCCGGTTACCTTCGCCCGCCCGGCGAGGTTGAACCAGGCACGAACGCCGACGATCCGGCCCCTTCGCCTGCGTGACCGTATCGGGTCGAGGGAATCCTCAGCTCCCATCGGAGTCCAACCGGGGGACCAGCGGACGCGGGCTCGACGAGGAGGTCAGCCCGTCCGGTCGCGCGAATCCGCAAGTCTGAAGGACTTCCTCCAAAGAGCGGAAATCCGAGCACCCGCACCGCGCTCTCCTGCCCATCGGGTGACACGGCCTTCAGCACGGCACCCTTGAGGGACCGTACCGTGGGAGGCTCGCCGTCGGCGACCCGGACCCTGAGGATGCGCCCACCGTGTGGGTGGTCCAGGGCGTCCACCACGAGTAACGTCGTGCCCGTCGCGTCCCTCACTCCGGTCATCTCCCTCTCCTCTCATCTCGGCGTGCCGACAGGATCCCCGAGTCCCGGGGCGCGCCGGGTCGCGAGCTGGACGTCGGCGGGGAACCTTAAGTCGCGGCAGAGGAGACGGTCAACGGCGCCTCCCCCGTGCCCACGGGCGGGTTTATGCTCTGACCCCGGCCGATTCGTTCCCCTCCCCTTGTTCAGCCGGAGGGTAGGGAATAGCGTCGTGGTCATGGAGCTCGACTTTGGTCTGCTCGCGGACGCCGCGACGGTGGATGCCTCGGGAAAGCTCAACGTGCTTGGGATCTTCGACCGTATCCAGGCACGGGAGTTCCCGGCCTGCCACGGCCGGATTGCGCTCGTCCTCCGCTTCTCGGCCAGCTTTGGGGAGGCCGGGAGCCACCAGGTCGAGATCCGACTCAGGGGCCCGAACGGCCATGAGATCCTGAGACTCGACGGACGGATGGACCTGGGTCCGGGTGTGCACGCCGCCGCCGAGGGAATCAAGGTCCCGCACGTCCTGAACCTGGACGGGATCACGTTCCCGGAACCGGGAAGCTATTCCTTCGACATCTACTCGGACGGCGTGAGCGTCATGTCGATCCCGCTGCGGCTCGAATCGGTCGCGGGAATTGGCGCTGGAGAGCCCAGGACCATGCACCCAGCTCTCCCTTCTGCCTTCGTTCCGGGCCGCGGCGGCTCCGCACAGGCCTGAGGCCAGCGGCCTTGCAGAAACATTTCTGGCAGGGCAATAGGTACCTTTGGTTAGGCGGGCTCCCCGAGCACCCGAGGCTCCGATGATCCTCATGTGCAACTTCGAGGAAGTGACGGCGCTCACTCACGGTGCGCATGCGTACCTGAGTGAGCGGGTCGAGTCGAGTTCGCGCGTGGCTGCCCCGTGCGAGACCCGGGGAGCCGTCGAGTCGCTCCTCTCCCAGCTGTCCGGGGACCTCTCCGTGCACACGCTGTCCGACCAGCGTCAACTGTGCCTTGCGCTCGAAGCCGTGGTGGAGTTGCTCCGGGAAGAGATGGACACCCGCGTCCTGGCCACTCATGCCGCGTCGGAGGAGGCTGTTGCCGCCTACTTCGACTTCGCCCACGCCTTCGCTGTCATGGGGCGGGTGAAGGAGATGGGTGAGGAGATGTCCGCCCTCGTGGAGCTCATGACTGGAGCGCCGCCGGCTAATTCGATGACTCGGAGCTTCGTCTTCCCGGACTGAAGCGTCTCTCATCCGAGGGCTGCCGGACCGATTGAGGTATCTGCCGGGAGTCCCACCGGCATCGCAACCTAAATCGAAGTTCCTCCGGAACCGCCGGCCCTCCCCTCCTTCTTCACGCCCGCTTTCTTCGCGGTTGGCGTCGGGACATCTTCGTGCTGACCCGATTGTCCTTCAGATCCTCGAGGAGTCCGGATGAGCATTACCCAGAAGCGCGAGCGGATCCTTTCCCGCCTGATCGAGGAGGAAATGCGCGAGGCGTTCCTCGATTACTCGATGAGCGTGATCGTCCAGCGCGCGCTCCCCGACGTCAGGGATGGACTCAAGCCCGTCCACCGGCGGATCCTCTTCGCGATGCGGGAGCTGGGGCTCTCGCCCGACCGCCCACACAAGAAGAGCGCCACGGTCGTGGGCGAGGTGCTGGGGAAATACCACCCCCATGGGGACGCCGCCGTCTACGAGGCGCTCGTCCGCATGGTTCAGGACTTCTCGCTCCGGTATCCGCTGGTGGACGGACAGGGAAACTTCGGGTCCATCGACGGTGACTCCGCGGCCGCATACCGGTACACGGAAGCGCGCCTCTCACCCGTCTCCCTGGAACTCCTGGCGGACCTCGAGAAGGAGACGGTGGCCTGGTCCCCGAACTTCGACGACCGCCTGAAGGAGCCCTCCGTCCTCCCGTCCCGGGTCCCGAACCTGCTCGTGAACGGGTCCTCGGGTATCGCGGTCGGGATGTCCACCAATATCCCGCCCCACAACCTCCGCGAAGTGTGCGCCGCGCTCCGGCGGCTCATTCGGAAGCCGTCCTGCTCCATCGCGGAACTCATGCGCGACATGCCCGGTCCTGATTTTCCTACGGGTGGCTTCATCGTGGGAGGCGAGGGGATCCGCGAGATGTACGAGACGGGCCGTGGGCGGATCGTGATGAGAGCTCGCATCGTGAAAGAGGCGCTCCGAGGAGGGAAGGAGCAGCTGGTCGTCACGGAACTCCCATACGCGCTCTCCAAGGCGCGGGTGATCGAGCAGCTGGTCGAGCTCTCCCGGAAGGGGAAGATGGACGAAGTAATGGACGTGCGAGACGAATCTGACCGCGATGGGATGCGACTCGTCATCCAGCTGAAGCGCGGTGCCCGCGCGAATGCGACGCTCGAGATCCTCCATAGGAAAACGAGCCTCCAGACGACGTTCGGGGCGATCCTCCTAGCGCTCGACGGGGGAGTGCCGCGCGAGTTCAACCTGAAGCAACTCCTGGAGCGCTATCGGGATCACCGCGTCGAGGTCGTAGTTCGACGCTCGCGCCATGACCTCGAGCAGGCGGAGGCCGAGCGGCACGTCCTCGAAGGGCTCCTGCTCGCACTCGACCACATCGACGAAGTGGTGGGGATCATCCGGAAGTCCCGAGCGCGGCCGCAAGCCTCCGAGAGGCTCCAGAAGCGGTTCGGCCTGTCCGATGCGCAGGCGGACGCGATCCTCGACATGCGGCTTGCGAGGCTCACCTCCCTCGAGAGGGAAGGGCTTCAGCGTCGGCAGAAGGAACTCGGGGGAATGATCGAGGAGCTTCGGGGCATCCTTGCCAGCCCCGAGGCGCAGCTCCGCGTCGTGCTCGCTGAGCTGGACGATGTGAACCGCCGCTTCGGGGACGCTCGCCGCACCGCGATCCTCGAGGGCGACGAGGAAGCCCACATCCCGGCTGAGAGCACGGTCGCGGATGAGGACGTCGTGATCACGGTGAGCCACGAGGGATTCGTGAAGCGCATCCCCGTCCACCTCTATCGCAGAAGGGTCAGCTCGGGAGGTCGGCTCGCCGGGATGGATAACTACGAGAACGATTGGCTCGAACGGGTCTTCACGGCGCGCACCGGGGGGTGGCTCCTGGCCTGCACCGAAGGAGGGAAGGCCCACTTCCTCTCCGTCCTCGATGTGCCCGAATCCGCTCGTGCATCTAGGGGTCAGTCCGTCTACGCCCTGGCCGAAGCGGAACGCGAGGATCGCATCGTGGCCTTGGTACCTGTCGAGCAACTGGACGAGGAGGGAAAGGTCCTTCTCTTCGCCACGAGGAAGGGCACCGTCAAGCGGACGCCCCTCTCCGAGTTCGCGAGCCCCCGGGCGGGCGGGATCATCGCCGCGGGAGTGCGCGAGGGAGACGCGATCTTGGAGGTCGTGGTCTCGGACGAGCGCGCAGAGGTGCTCCTCTTCTCGAGGGAGGGAAGGGCCATCCGATTCCCAGAGACGGATATTCCCGTAATGGGAAGAACCGCGCAGGGGGTGAAGGGGATCAGCCTCCGGGACGAAGATGAGGTCGTGGGTGTCATCCTCGTCCGCCGCGATGCGACCGTCCTTTCGTTGAGTGACATGGGATGGGGAAAGCGAACCTCTCTCGCTGAGTTCCCGTTGCAGAAGCGAGGCGGGCTGGGCACGATGGCAGTCCCCACCGGAACGGAGACGGGACGGCTCGTGGCAGCGCTCGAAGTGGTGCCAACCGACGAGATCACGATCGTGACCGCGGCTGGTGTCGTGACGCGAATGTCCGCCTCGAAGATTCCTGAGCAGGGCCGTCGCACGCGCGGCGTGCGGGTCACGAAGCTCGAGGCCGGGGATCGGGTGGTGGAGGTCGCGAGGAGCGTGGGCGAGGAGGATGGCGCTGGCGTGGGCGCGGACGAAGAAACCGGCGCCTCCGATGGGCCTCTCGGAGACCAGCTCGGGGACACCGCGGAGGGGGCACCTCAGGGCCAGGCGGAGCTCTTCCGGCCGGCCGACTAAGAGCGGGGATTCGCGCGGATCCGAGCCTCGATCCGGGGATCACGACCCCCTTCAGACCCCCCTGCGGCTCGGTTCCCAGATGAGCTTGTGGAGCTGGGTCTGGAACCGGACCGGAAGGCGGTCCTCCAAGATCCATGCGGCAAGGGATTCGAGGTTCGGGCCCCCGTCACCCCAAACAGGGGAAATGAGCAGGGCACGAAGAGAGCCCTCCTCCACCCGGCGATCGAGCCCCCTCTCGCGGATTACGTCGCGGGACCATTCGTAGTCCCCACGGTCCCTCACGACGAACTTGACCTCGTCCCGATCGTCCAGGTGAGCGAGGTTCTCCCAGAGGTTGCGCGCAGACTCGCCCGAGCCCGGGCACTTCAGGTCCATGATCACGTGCACCTCGGGCCGGAGCGCCGAGACGTCCTCGGATCCCGACGTCTCTACGAGCACCGTGAATCCCTCTTGGACCAGCCGGTCTGCAAGCAAGAAGGCGTTCGGGTGCGTGAGGGGCTCGCCTCCGGTGATCTCCACAACCGGGCAGCCGATCCCCCTCACACGCTCCACGATGTCTTCCAACGCCATCTTCTCCCCACCGTGGAACGCGTATGCGGTATCGCACCAGACGCATCGGAGCGGACACCCGGTGAGACGCACGAAGGCGCAGGGCACCCCTGCCCAGGTGGACTCCCCCTGGATGGAGTGGAAGATCTCCGTGATCCGCAGGAAGGGAGTTCGCGCGGACTCCTCGTCCTTCGTGCCGTTCGGCAAGCCACCTCGTCAGGTGCGGGTACCCGTTCACTCTAAGACAGAATCTATGTTCGGACGGGGTCCCCCCGCCTCGCGAGCTCCGGCCTAGCGACCCTCGTCCGGGTTTGCATCCGGGAGATCGTCCCGTCCCCGGCGGATCGCATCGTCCAACAACTCCTTCACCCTATGGATGGAGAGCTCCCCGAGTTCGTGAAGGACGGCGTCACGGGACCTCCCTCTGCAAAGCACGGGGGTCTCCACGTGTCCGACAACCCCCAGGCCGTTCGCAGCCCACCGTGGGAAGACCAGGTAGCCCTCGTACGGAGCGGCAAGGTTCGGGGTCATCTCGACCTCGAGCGACACCGAATACGGCGTACCGTCGGACCCCTTGAATGCGGGCGGGCGCTGGTGCTCACGGAAGTAACCGCCCAACGTGGCTTCGGGCGGACTCAGGTTCTCGCTTTCGCCCATTCGGAGCACCCCTGGTCGTGGCGGCCTCTTACCCCGCGAGGGCCGATGCCCAAGTTAGCGGCGCCCAAAACAACGACCCCGGGATACCCTCCAGGATCCAGGGACGAGCGTGAGCACGGTGCCAAAGCCGAGACGGATCCGGCCAATCGCGCGCCTCGCGATGTGCCTAGTGGGCATCGCAGGCTGCGGAGACCACACCTCCGGAGGTGTGGGGGAGATCGAGGTCGTCCTCGCCGCTGACTCTTTCAACGTCGCATCGCAGCTGGGCGCCGCTCTCTCCCAGCTCCCCAGCCGAGACCAGCGGACTGGTCCCGCTACCGTGGACGCTCCTGGGACGATCGAAGGGACTCTGACGGTTTCCCTCCGCGTCTACATCCGGAGGAGCCCGATGGACTGGGTGGAGCTGACGGACGGGGAGTAGGAGATCACGATTCCTCTCCAGGGCGGAGAGGCGACCGTCGTGGCTCGCACGGATCTTCCAGCCGGCAGCTACACGGACGCGCGAACCCGCTTCACCCGCGTCGAGGTCAACGTGGTTCGTGGGCTGGTCGTGGACGGACAGCCGATCACCGGCCCTGTCCGAGTAATCGAGCGGGGGGTCGACGAGCCTCTCGACCTGCCCCACCCCGTCGAGCTGGCCGTCAATGAAGGGTCGCTCACCTCGCTCTTCGTAGAGCTCCGGGCCGGGACGTGGTTGAGGCGCGTCGACCGCACGACCCGAAGGGTTGCCAGGGCCGAGATCGTGGAGGCCCTGAGTGTCCGCCGGGGAACGGCAACCAGTCGCTGACTCCCAAGGCCGCCCTCTTGCGGGGCGGAGACGCTGCGGGCCACCCTAGAGGGCATGGAGATCAAGGAAGCCCAGCGGCGCGTCGACGATTGGATCTCCCAGTTCGAGGAGGGCTACTGGCCGCCCCTCGTGAACCTGGCCCGCCTCGTGGAAGAGGTTGGCGAACTCTCGCGTGAGCTGAACCATCGCTACGGGTCCAAGACGAAGAGGTCGGACGAGCCCGCGCGCGACCTATCCCTCGAGATGGCGGATGTCCTCTTCGTCCTCCTGGCTCTAGCGAACGAGCAAGGCGTGGATCTTGACCAGGCCCTGGAGCAGGTCCTCGAGAAGTATCGACTCCGGGACGGCAATCGCTGGACCAGGAAGGAAGGATGAGCGAGGTCGTCCTCGACGGACCGATGATCGGATGGCTGCTCATTGCTCTCCTTCCGTGGATCGTGGTGGGAGCGGTCGTGACGTTCGGGATCCGCGATCCGCGCCCCCTTCCTCCGGTCGTGCCCGGACCCTCTCCCAACTACGGCCCCCCCCTCACGGTCGCGGTAATCGTTCCTGCCCGGAACGAAGCCCGGAACATCGAGGCTTGCCTGGCTTCCCTCGCCTCGCAGGAGTATCCGTCCTTCTCCGTTACGGTGGTGGACGATCGATCCACGGATGACACGGGCGCACGGGCACGCAGCGTCCGCAAGGGACACGCGACGGCAATCCGGGTGTTAGACGGCGAGGCCTTACCCGACGGGTGGTTCGGAAAGCCCTGGGCCTGTCTTCAGGGAGCCCGGTACGCCTTGGGCGAGATCCTCCTTTTCACCGACGCTGACACTCGACACGACGATCCAAGGCTTCTCGCCCGCAGCGTCCAGGCACTCCGCGAGGACGAGGCACAGGCCCTCTCCCTCATCGGACGCCAGGACTTGAATACGTTCTGGGAGAAGCTCCTCCAGCCGCAGGTCTTTGCGCTCCTCGGCCTTCGCTTCCGGCGGATGGACCGCCCGCTCGAGCGCAGAAACTCCCGGGACGCAATCGCGAACGGCCAGTACCTGCTCGTCACTAGAAGCGCGTATGAGGCGGTGGGAGGTCACGCGGCCGTGAAAGGCGAGGTCGTGGAGGACCTGCGCATGGCCCAGCTCCTCACCCGCGCCGATTTCCGGCTCACCCTCCGTGACGCGATGGGGTCCTTCTCGACCCGCATGTACCAGTCCCTCCGGGAAATCATCGAGGGTTGGACGAAGAACATTGCCGTAGGGGCGCGGCAGTCGGCCGGGTTGTGGAAGGTTCTCGTCCTTCCAGCGATCGTGGGCTTCCTCGTTCTCCTCTGGATGGTGCCGCCGGCCGTCCTACTCGGGTCGGTCGTGCGCTCCTTGGCCCAGGCTCGCGCTCCGGGGCTCTGGACCGTCTGGTCGGGGGCAGCCACCCTCGCGAGCGTGGCTCTCTGGGCCCGACTGTACGCCCGCTTCGAGGTGCCGTTTGGGTACGTCCTCCTCTTTCCGTTCGGCTCGGCAATGGCCGCGTTCATTGTACTCAGGAGCTGGGTGAGGGGAGAGCGCCGCATCGAATGGAAGGGGCGGAGATACGTCGGTGGGAAACGACTCGACTGAACGCGCGGGTGGGGCGCCCGCCACCATAGCATCAGCTGAGCGCTCGCGAGTCCTGAAGGAGTTGGCCCTGTCCGAAGGATTCCAGCTCTCTGCGATCTGCGCGCCCCATCCCTCCGAGCACACCCCCTTCCTCGAGCAGTGGTTGGCCGAGGGTCGGCACGGAGAGATGGCCTATCTCGCGCGGGCGGACGCATTGGCCCGCCGGGCTGATCTGCGACTCACATTCGCCGAGGTGAAGGCCGTGCTCTGCGTGGCTGAGGGCTACCACCTTCCGGATCCGGAAGGGGTTCCTGCTGACCCCTCGCGTGGAGTGATCGCGAGGTACGCTCGCGGCGAGAACTACCACCGGGTCGTCGAGAAACGCCTCCGCCACGTCCATCGGCGATTCGAGGAAGGGCTCGGGGAGCCTGTTCCCGCTCGAGCCTACGTGGACACAGGGCCAATTCTGGAGCGCGAGCTGGCTCGACGGGCAGGGCTCGGTTGGTTCGGGCGCAACACCATGCTCATCCACCCGAGAGAGGGATCCTACTTTTTCCTGGGGATCCTCCTTCTGGGGATCGAGCTGGAGCCGGACCCCCCGTTTGTGAAGGATCACTGCGGGAGCTGCCGCGCGTGCTTGGATGCCTGTCCCACCGGAGCATTACTCGGACGGGACGAGAGCGGCGCTCCGGTGATGGACGCCCCACGGTGCATCTCCTATCTGACGATCGAGCACCGGGGGGCGATCCCGGGAGAGCTCCGTCCCCTGATCGGGAATCGGATCTTCGGGTGCGACATCTGCCAGGAGGTCTGTCCCTTCAACGGGCGGTTCGTGCGGGACGCGACCGATCCGGCCTACGCGGCCCGGACACCGGAGGACCTACCGGGAACCAATGGCCCCCCCCTTCTCGCCCTCATGGCAATGGACCGTGCAGCCTGGGAGCGGTTCTCCAAGGGGTCGCCCATCCGGCGAGCCGGATACGCTGGGTTCCGCAGGAACGTCGCGGTGGCGCTAGGAAACTGGGGCGCGCCGGAAGCCGTGCCGGCGCTGTCGAGCGCGATGACCGATCCCGACCCGCTCGTGCGAGGGCACGCGGCCTGGGCGCTTGGGCAGGTCGGATCGCAGGAGGCACTCGCGACGCTGGAGTCACGCAGGTCAGTAGAGTCCGACCCGTTCTCCCGGTCCGAGATCGAGGCGGCATTGGAAGGGGTCTAGCTGTCCCGGATCCGGTAGATCGTGAACGCTCCCTCCCCCACGCGGCCCGAAGGGCACCGGCCCGGCAGCGGCCGGTCCGCTGCATGCTCCACGCCGAGGATCCGCGCGAAGGGCACCGCTCGCCAGCGCTCCACCAAACGCTCGCTCAGGGTCGAGGTGTAAGGCGGGTCTGCAAGAGCGATGTCGTACGCACCTTCCGTCAGCCTATCCACAAACGCCATCGCGTCCTTCACGAACACGCGCGTGACGTCCTTGGTCCGAAAGCGGGCCACGTTGGCTCGGAGGGCATGCAACGCCGGACGGCCGTTCTCGACGAAGTCCACCGATGCAGCCCCGCGGGAGAGCGCTTCCAGGCCCAGCGCCCCGCTCCCGGCGAAGAGGTCGAGAAGCTGCGCACCCGCGATGTCTTCGCCCAGAGCGTCAAGCCACGCCGCCCGCAGCTCCTCCGCCGTTGGCCGCACACGGCCCCCCGGGGAAACGAGGTCGGTCCCGGCCCACCGCCCGCCCACAATGCGCATGGCCAGCTCTACGCCGAATCTTCCCCGGTCTGCCGAAGGATCAGCTTGTGAGCCCGGAGCCGGAGCCCCTGAAGGCGGATGAAGCCGCGCGCATCCTCCTGGTCGTAGCCACCCGCTACGTCCATGGAGGAGAGCTCCTGATCGTATAGTGAGCTGGTCGACGTCCGCCCCATCGAGACCACGTTCCCCTTGAAGAGCTTCACCTTCACGGTTCCGTCGATGAGGTGCTCGGCTTGCCCGAAGGCCGCCCGGATGAAGTCCATCTCGGGCGAGAACCAGAATCCGTTGTAGATGATCTCCGCGAATCGGGGCGAGAGCATGTCCCGGAGCCGCAGGACCTCGCGATCCATGGCCAGCCCCTCGAGGTCGCGGAGCGCGTGGTGGAGGACGGTTCCGCCCGGCGTCTCGTACACGCCCCGCGACTTGATCCCCACGAACCGGTTCTCGACCATGTCCACCCGGCCGACCCCGTGCATTCCACCCAGGTCGTTCAGGTACATGAAGAGCGCGACTGGATCCGTATGCACGGTGCCGTCGTCCAGGTTCTCCACCCGGACCGGCATCGCGTCCTCGAAGTCGATGGCGATGAGAGCCGGCTCATCGGGGGCCTCCTCGAGCGAGCGAGTCAGCTTGAACATGTCCTCCTGAGGAGGAGCGTTCGGGTCCTCGAGCCGTCCCGCTTCGTACGAGCGGTGCATGATGTTCTCGTCACTCGAGTACGGCTTCTCTGCGGTGGCTTCCACAGGGAGCTTGTTCTCCTTGGCAAACGCCAAGAGGTCCGACCGTCCCTTGAAACGGCTCAGGAACTCGCGGTCCTTCCAGGGAGCGATCACTTCGAGGCTGGGTGCAAGGGCAGCGTAGGCGAGCTCGAAGCGGACCTGGTCATTCCCCTTCCCCGTGGCCCCATGCGCGACAGCGCCAGCCCCTTCCTCGAGTGCGACCTCAACCTGCGCTCGGGCGATGACCGGCCGCGCGAGCGAGGTGCCGAGGAGGTAGCGGTTCTCGTAAACCGCGTTTCCGGCAATCGCCGGAAAAATGAACTCGGTGACGAACTCGCGCTTCAAGTCCTCGACGCGCACGCCGGCCGCGCCGGTTCGTTTGGCCCGGTCCGCGACGTCCTCGAAGTCCTCCTGCTGACCCACGTCCGCGACGAACGCAATCACGTCGTACCCGCGCTGGATCAGCACCTTCAGTATGCAGGCGGTGTCGAGACCCCCGCTGTACGCCAGGACCACCTTCTTCTTCGCCAACTCGACCTCCGGGGAGAGAGACGAGGTCCGGCGCGCGACGGGATCCGAGACCTGTGAAAGTCAGCTAAGCTACAGAATCCAGCCGTGCGGGTCACGCCGCCGCACGGCTCCCAAAGAGGAGCGCCGCCCTCAGCCAGGCGTTGAGGTTCGGGGGCGACACGCACATCTTCCCCGGGTTGTCGGCGCGAGATACGCTTCGACTGCAGGCTAGACGGTACGATCTGGCCCGATCTCCCCGCATCCCGGTCGCCCGTCTATGGAATGGACCGTCGAGGACGCTCGGCAACTCTACAACATCGAGGGCTGGGGAGTCGGCTACTTCGACATCAACGAGAAGGGCCATATCACGGTCCACCCCACGAAGGATCCGAAGATCGGCCTCGATCTCTACGAGATGGCCACGGATCTCCAAGCGCAGGGCCTTGGCCTACCAATCCTCCTCCGATTTCCAGACATCCTCAGGACCCGGATCGAGACCCTCGTCCGACGCTTCGCGGCTTCGATGGAGGAGTACGCATACGACGGAGGATACACTCTCGTCTATCCGATCAAGGTGAACCAACAGCGCCGCGTGCTCGAGGAGCTCTTGGCGGCAGGCGAGGGGTACGGGGTCGGACTCGAAGTCGGGAGCAAGCCGGAGCTCCAGGCGGTCCTCGCGCTGACCGACCGGACAGACCACCTCATCATCTGCAACGGCTACAAGGACGAGGAATACGTCTACCTCGCACTGATGGGCCAAAAGCTCGGCCATCAGGTCATGATCGTGATCGAGAAGATCTCGGAGGTGGATCTGCTCCTCAGGCTGGGGGAGGAGATGGGCGTCCAGCCGACCGCGGGGGTCCGCATCAAGCTGTCTGCTCAGGGCGCCGGAAGGTGGTCCGAGACGGCCGGTGAGAAGAGCAAGTTCGGGCTCTCCGCCTCCGAGCTCATGCGGGTGGTGGAAAAGCTCAAGGCCGCGGGACGGACGGACCTCATCAAGATGGTCCACTTCCATATGGGCTCCCAGATCCCCGACGTGCGCTATATCAAGGAGGCCATGACGGAGGTCGCGCGCTACTACGTCGAGCTGCGGCGCCTCGGAATCGACGTTTCCCACGTGGACGTCGGAGGCGGGCTCGGCGTGGACTACGACGGAAGCCGGTCCACGCACCCGGCAAGCGCGAACTACACGATCCAGGAGTACGCGAACGACGTCGTCTACGTTCTCGCCGAGGCGTGTCGGGAGAACGAGCTCCCCATGCCCCACATCATCTCCGAATCGGGGCGGGCGCTCACGGCGCACCACACGCTCCTCCTCATGAACGTGATCGCGCTCGAGACGCAGATCGTGGAGGACCGGGACGAGATCCCGGACGAGATGCACGCCGTGGTCCACGACCTCGCGGAGACACTGCACGGGATGGACGAGCGCTCGCTCCGGGAGGTGTTCCACGACGCCTCGTTCTGGAGAGAGCGGATGCGCTCCCTATACATCAGCGGGGTCCTCAGTCTCCAGGAGCGTGCCCTCGCGGAGCGGCTCTTCCTGGCAGTCATGACGAGGGGAGCCGAGCTGGCGCGACGCGATCCCGAGGAGTGGGAGGACGTCCTTCCCGAGATCGAATCGATCCTCACGGACCGCTATTTCTGCAACTTCTCCCTCTTCCAATCGCTCCCCGACTCCTGGGCCGTGGATCAGCTCTTTCCCATCGTTCCCATCCATCGGCTGAACGAGCGCCCCTCGCGACGGGGCACGCTTCAGGACGTCACCTGCGACTCCGATGGAAAGATCGACCGTTTCGTCGGAGAGAGGGACGGCAGCCGAAGCCTGGCCCTGCACGCTTTCGATCCCTCGACGCCGTACGTGCTCGGCATCTTTCTCACCGGAGCCTACCAGGAGATCCTCGGGGACCTACACAACCTCTTCGGTGACACGAATGCGGTACACGTCCACCTCACCCCCGACGGGGGTTACCTAGTAGGCGAGCTCGTGCATGGAGACACCGTCACGGACGTGCTCGCCTACGTCCAGTTCGACAGCGATCAGCTGATCGCGAACTTCCGAAGGAAGGTCGCGAAAGCGACCGACCTCCCCCGCTCCGAGGCGAACACCTTCATCGCCGACTACATCGCCGGCCTGGCAGGCTATACCTACCTCGAAGGGGACGGGAAGTAGAGGGAGCGCGTCACTGCCTGCTGAAGCCGATCGCGAGCGCTTCTCGATCGCCCACCGTGGCCCCGAACCGGATGGACCAGGAAGGGGTGAAGGCTAGGTCGAGCCCGAGGTCCACCGCGAACACCAAGTCGAGCTCGTCGTCCGCACCCTCGTCACCCAACGAGGCATCGAGAACGATCCGCGGAGCGAAATAGGAATTAACCCGAACATCATCGGAAGTCAGCACCCGCCCAACGGTGACCCCCACGGGAAAGCTGAGTAGGACCGCATTTCCGAACCCTAGCCCCGCGCCCGTGACCCAGGCCACGTCGAGCGGAAAATCGTCGGAGGCGTCAACGAGACGTCCCGACAGGTCCACGCCGCCGAAACCGGCAAGGTTATCGCCCGGCCCCTCCGCGAGCCCCCCGCGGAAGCCCATCATCCCCCCCTGCCTCCACGTCCCCATCACTCCGATCCCATTTCCGGGCGAGGGGTCCACGAGATAGACGCCCCACCCTAGCGGAGTGCTGGGAGCGACCATGAGCGGCGCGTCCCATGCCACCTGGGCCGCCGCGGGCACTGCGATGAACAGAGCGAGAACCGCGGTAAGGATGAGTCCGGTCGTGGGCATGGTCGTTCGCATAGGGACGCTCTCCTTTGGAAGACATGAGACTCCGCGCGCTACAGAGCCCACCCAGCCAGCGCAGGTCGGAGTTGTTGGTCAGGGCGGCCTCACCGCTGGCAGCTGCTCCTCGATCGAGCCCCGGTTCGGCTCCTCCCACGGGGGGAGCTTCAGCGCCCCGCCCAATCTCGAGGCCGCTTCGTCGATCGCAAACCCCGGCCCGGCCGTGGCAATCTCGAAGAGGACGCCCCCCGGCTCCGGGAAGTAGATGGATCGGAAGTACTGTCGGTCGCGAACCTCGGTCACGGGCCAACCCATCGAGAGCAGCTTCTCTCGGAACTCGAGCTGCGCTTCGTCCGTGGGCACGGAAAAGGCCACATGGTGGACCGTCCCCAGCCCATTCCGGGCCGTCGGCGCATTCTGGGAGGGGACGAGCTCCACGAGTTGGCCCGGTCCCCTCTCGGCCACTCCCAGGCGAATGTGAGAGCCCCGGTCACCGGCGACCTCGAAGCCCAGGGCTTGGGTGAGGAAGTCGGCGGATCGCTCGGGCGAGCGCACCGTGAGGGTGATGTGGTGGAGGCCGCGAAGGGCCACCTCGGTCTCGATGCCCCCCGGCGTCCATGGCTTGGTCCGGACGTCGTCCTCCCCCTCGACCAACTCCAAGGCGAGGCGGGACGGGTCGGATATGGAAAGCCCCTCCTCCCCGAAGTCCGTGACGAACTCGCCACAGCGATGCCCCGCTTCGTCCAGACGACCCTTCCAGAAGGCGAGCGATCCCGGAGGAGCCGAAAAGGCGATCCGCGTGATCTGACCCGCTCCCTCCTGTCCACCGGACATACCCCTCCCCGTGTACGGAAAGGTAGTCATGATCGTCGAGGGGGTGCCCACCCCGTCGCCGTAGTAAAAGTGGAAGACGCTCGTGTCGTCGAAGTTCACGGTGCGTTTGAGGAGCCTGAGTCCGAGACGCCCCGCGTAGAAGTCCAGATCCTCCTGCGCGTCGCCCACGATGGAGGTGACATGGTGGAGGCTCGTGATCCTGGCCAAGCTCACCCGTTGGTGACCGACGTAGGGGACCGGGGAAACTGGCCCGGGTCGTTCGTGAAGAGACCGTCTACCCCGAGGTCGTAGAGGAAGTAGGACATCTCGGTCGCCACGCTCGGGAACGAGCCCGGATCGGCCGCACGGAATGTCCAGGGAAAGAGCGTCAGTCCAAGCTCGTGCGCCCACTGCACGGCCTCGGGCTTCTCGCGGAGGAGCGCCTTCGCCGGTCCGATGCCATTCGCAAACTTCGACAACCGCGTGAGACCCTCCCGCGTGAGCCAACCGTCGCGGTCGGGTGAGTCGATCAGAAGGACCTTATCGAGATTGGATCCCAGTTGGGATCCGAGTATCTCGAGGCTCTCCGCGCTGAACGATTGGATGGTGACGGGCGTTGCCGGCCTCGCGCCCCGCCGGTCGAGGCCGTGCCGTGCGAGCTCCTCCACGAGCAGCTTCTCCATCGAAAACCCCTTCGTCCCGTAGACCTCGGGGCCCTTGGTCTCCGGGAAGACTCCGGTCCTTCTCAGGGCCAGCTCGATCGCTTCGGAGAGGGTCGGCACCCTGGCTCCCCGGAAGCGCTCTCCGAACCAGCTTCCCGCGTCGAGGCGGCGAATCTCCTCGAGGGTGAAGTCGGAAGCATACCACCGGCGTTCAGTCCGGCGGCGCTCAGTCCGGGGGCCCACCATCTGGCCGCTCTCGACCCCCTCCCGCGATCGCTCCGGAAATATTTCGCGAACGTCGGTGGTACGCTCGAGGGTCAAATCGTGGAGGCAGATCAGAACACCGTCGCGGGTGATCTGGAGGTCGGGTTCGATGAAGTCCGCTCCCTGGTCAATCCCCAGGCGATACGCCTCGAGCGTGTGCTCGGGGGCGGAGCCGGACGCCCCTCGGTGCGCGATGAGGATGCGAGACCCGGCGCTCCTAGTGGAGCTCAACTGCGTGGAGCTCACCTATCGCCATCGGATCGAGAAGTGCGCTCGGCGGCCGGTGCTCGCCCTGGGATGAGCTCCGCTGCTAGCCCTTCGTCCACGACCCGTCCCTTACGCAAGCGGACCAACCAGTGAGCGAGCCTCCGCACCTCCTCGACGTCATGCGTCACCAGGAGCATCGCGACCCCCGTTCTCCGGTGCAGCTGAAGTAGCTCGTCCAGCAGTCGCCAGCGGATCTCGTCGTCCAGACCCGAGAATGGCTCGTCCAAGAGGAGCAGACTCGGCTCCGGAGCCAACGCTCGCGCGAGGGCGACTCGCTGCCGCTCGCCACCGGAAAGGTCCGAAGGGCGCCGGCCCTCGAACCCCCCGAGACCGACGAGGTCGATCAGCTCCGCGACCCGAGCCATGCGGTCACTCCGTGGCATCCCTCGGAGGCCGAATCCAATGTTCCCTTCGACGTCCAGATGGGGAAAGAGCGCGTGATGCTGGAAGACGTACCCCAGCCCCCGCTCCCTTGGCGGGAGATCGATCTCCGCCTTCCGGTCGAAGAGCACCGAGTCCCCGATGGAGATCCGGCCGGTGGCGGGAGAGTCGAGACCTGCCACACAGCGAAGTGTGAGCGTCTTTCCTGCCCCGGACGGACCGAACAGAGCCGTGATCCCTCCAGGCGCCCGAAAGGCGACATCTAGGTCGAACTCCCCGACCCGACCGGCGAAGCAGACCTCGAGACTCACCAGCGACTTCCTCGCCCGATCCTCCCTATGAAGAGGAGCACGCCACCCGCCATGATCGAGAGGAGCAGGGCAAGAAGATGGGCCTCCGCCAAGCGGCCTCCCTGCACCGCGTCATAGATCGCCGTGCTCGCGGTTCTGGTCCTTCCCGGGATGTTTCCAGCCACCATGAGCGTCGCACCGAACTCGCCGACGGCACGTGCAAAGCCAAGGGCTAGCCCCGCCAGGATCCCGCGCCACGCGAGGGGGACCGTGACCGCGAGGAAGATTCCAACCTCCCCCCAACCCAGCGTCCGCGCCGCCTCCTCGTAGGTGCGATCTACCTGCTCGAAGCCGCCCTGAGCCGCTCGGATGACGAAGGGGAGCGCCGCCACGAAGGCCGCCAGCACGGCCGCGGTGGGGGTGAACACGATCCGCCCCAGCCCCGCCATCTCCCAGAGCCGGCCGACCAGGCCCTGTCGCCCGACGACGACGAGGAGGTAGTAGCCGAGCACCGTGGGGGGAAGCACCATGGGAAGGAGCACCAGCACGCTCAGGAGATCCTTGCCGGGAAAGGCGCGCCGCGCGAGAAGCCACGCAAGCGGAACCCCCGTGACGAGCGCGAGGAGAGTGGCCAGGGAGGCCACCTGGAGCGAAAAGGACAGGGCCTCCCAGACCCCTCCGGTACCTATGGCTCCTCCGCCGGCCCGAAGCCGTATTGCGCGAGGATCGCCACTCCGTCCGGCGAGGTGATGAGGTCGCGGAGCTCCGTCGCTGCCTCGACGTGGGCACTTCCTGCAATGACAGCCGCCGCCTGGATGATCGGTACGTGTAGCGCCGGGTCGATCAGTCGGTGCTCCCACCCGTCGTTCTCGAGAACCACCGAGAGGGCGATGATACCGGCGTCCGCGTTCTCGGTGCGCACGAACTGGGCCGCTTGGGCGACACTCTCCGAAAACACGACCTTCGGAGCCACGACCGTCCAGAGGCCAGCCGACTCGAGCGCCTGCTTCGCAGCCAGCCCGTACGGAGCCGATTCCGGATTGGCCAGGGCCACCACCGCATACTCGGGCGCCGCCAAATCGCCGAGCCCTTCGGGAAGTCGTCGGCCGGGCGGGACGACAATAGCGATTCTCCCCGTAGCGTAGTCCCGCTTCGTGCCTGGGACTACGTGTCCCTCGGACTCCAACCGATCCACGAAGGCACGGTCGGCGGAGAGGAAGAGGTCGCCCGGTGCCCCGTTCTCGATCTGGGCCACGAGGTTTCCGGATGAGCCCAGGACGATGTCCACGCCGACATCCGTGCGACGTTCAAACTCCTGAACAATCTCCGGAAGGGCGAACTGAAGGCTCGACGCGGCGAGAACCAGGAGACGATCACCCTGGACGGAGTCCTGGCCTCCGCACGCGAGGAGAAGGACGGCTAGCACCGGGAGCACGCTCACGGTTCTCATGCCGGACATCTTCACCCCGGACGTTCTCATGCTGGACCTCATGCCGGTTGCCCCATCGGCTCCACGTCGTAGCCTCCAAGGGCCTCGACCTGTGCCCTGAGCCCGGGGGACTCGAGCAGGTCCATGAGGGCCGCGACACCGGGCGCACGGAGGAGGTGGTCGGGGATCACGAGATCGTAGCGCTCGCTCTCGAGGGGCACCCAGGTGAGGCCGAAGGCGGTGGCAGCGGCCCGGATCCCTACTCCGGCGTCAACCGCTCCAGAGGCGACCGCCTGGGCCACCGCCCAGTGTCCCGTCGCCGCGCTATCCTCGTATCCGGGAATGGCGGATCCAGGGATGCCCGCCTCGGCCAGAGAGCGGTCGACGAGCGCCCGGCTGCCCGAGCCCATCTCTCGGTTGAGGAAGCGCAGATCGGGCCGGGCGAGGTCCGACACACTCTCCACTCCGAGCGGGTTACCGGGGCGCAGCATCAGGCCCACCTCCCACACGGCAAAGCCCACGACCGTGACCCGAAAGGGGAGCCTCCTTTGAACGTCGGAGGTCGCGGCGCCAACTCCCGATGCGTCGCGGAGGTGGAAACCCGCGACGTGGGCGAGCCCCTCTCCAAGGGCCTCGAGGGCCCTCCGGCTTCCCGAGGGCACCCAAACCATATCCACGTCCGCTCGATCCCGGAGAAGCGCTTGGATGAGCGCACTCGCGGGATCGCACCCCACGAGAACCAGGTCCGGATCCCCCTCCGCACCGGGGAGGGAGCGGATCCGCGCCGTCTTGGTTCCCGACCCACCCGCCTCCAGGACGCCGCTCGCCAGGGAGGGGCCGGCCCCACCGATCCCGTCCGCCGGGACGGTGACGCGCCTTCCCCCGACGGAGGCAACCCGTACGCGCTGCCCCGTCGGGGAGGCAGGCGACCACACGTGGAGGGGCGCAGCGGCGCTCGACTCCAGGTGGAAGAGGCGCTCGACCGATCCCCCCAACGCCTCCGCGAGGCGGAGCGCCACGGAAAGCGAAGGGACCGCGCCCCCCCTCTCGATGGAGCCGTACGCCTGGCGGGAAATCCCGGCCGCCCGCGCAAGATCTCCCTGAGTCAGGTCTCGCGCCCGGCGCGCCTCTTTGAGCTCGTTCTGAAGGACACTCTCGGACATGCCAGGAATTGTAGTCCCTGCTTGTCACATAGACAAGTTGGCACGGAGATTTCCTTATTGGGCGACTCCACTCACCTCTCCGAGGCACGTTCGCCCGGATGGGGAGTATGTGAGGCTAAGTAGCAACCATACAGGTCTTATGGACATGTATACATTGCCCGTTGCCTCAGGGCACACCTGAGAGATCGGATCGCGATGGGAGCATTTCATCCCCCGCGGAGCAACCTCAGCGAATCGGGAGGCTCACGGTGATCTGATGGGTCAGGACGTGTACGTCCTGCAGGGTCAGGGGGCCGCTCGGCGCCACGATGAAGTCCGCGCCCGCGAAGGACTTCGCCCTCGCTCCGACGAAGTCCACCCCAGGGAGCCCCGTCCCGGTCGCTAGGCGCCCCGAATACCGGACCTCCACCTCTGGGAAACGGATGTTCGCGCCCCAGGTCGGGGTCCATTCCATCCAAGACTCGTCCTGCTGGCGCCGGGAGCGGTCCACGTTGTTGAACTGCTCGAGCTCATATCCGTAGGAGTTGGCGAGGAGCCCGAGTTGTACGCCCCAGCGCTCCGCATCTCTTCCAATGCCAAACCGGATATGTACGTTACGGAAAAAGAATTCGTTTTCTAGTTCATTGTCTCCAGGCTTCAAATGTGAGCTGTCGGGCCGCACCACGGTGCTGTCCAGTACGGACCAGGTCTGGCTCCAGATCGGCTCGAGAACCACGTCCAGACCGACCTGGAGGGGGCCGGTCGACTTAGAGAGTCCCATCCCCATCTCGAACGCCCAGCTCTCCCCGGGATCCCTGGGGATGTTCTGGAGTGCGTAGTTCGGGATCTTCGGGTGGTCCTTCCGGTTCACCGTGAGGAGGCCCCCCGCGCGCCACCCCTCCGCCGCGATGGGGCGATCGTAGGCCCCGTGCACCCCCCAGCTCCGGCTGTCGTCCCACTCGGTCTGGTCGCGGACGAAGAGCTCGGTCCGCATCTCCTCCTCGATCCAACGCCATTCGATGTACCGGATGTCGTGCCGCATATCGAGCCGGTGGTAAAGGAGGAGGAGCTCGAAATCGCCGTCTCGGGAGTCTTTGCCGGAGAGGCCAACGCGAGCGTCTACGAGGTGTCCGCTCTCGTCCACCCCGTCGCTCCCCTGATAGAGGAGATCCACACCGTCCACGGCACCGATCGAGGCGTACGCGAGGCTCGCCCCGAAGGCCACCGATTCGTTTAGCCTCCTTCCTGCCAGGGTGTGCAGGTAGACGTTCCTGGCAGCGCCCTCGTCCAGACGCTGGGGCTGGGGCTGCGGCCAGCAGCACATCATCCGGTCCCAGAAGATGACGGACGTCTGCTGTTCGCGGTTCTCGATCTGCTGGATCGCTACGGTGCCGCCTCCAAACCAGTCGGAGCCGGTGAACAGGACCGCCAGGGGAAGCGTCTTCCCACCCCCGTTGTCGCCGGAGATTCCGTAAAAAGTAGGAGAGACAAAGAATGCGGACTCGGTCAGCGCCGCTCCTTTGGCTGGGTTCACGAACGGGTCCTGCCACCGGTCCGTGAGGGCGATCGACGGACTGCCCATCCCGAGGCGCTGGCTCGGATAGATCAGGAATTGGTCTCCGGAGGCGACGGGAACGCTCCGGAGGTCTACGAGCTGGGCCTGGACGGCGGTGGGATGAATAACTCCCAGTACCAACACCGCGACCAGAAGGGAATGGGTGCGAAACATGAATTGTCTCCTGTCGAGAGATCGACATCAGAACGAACGAGATGGGGGAAGCGTGACGCCCCGGATGACGCCCTGGATCACGCCAGAGGCAGCGCCGGCCCCGCGTCACTCGTCCGTGACGCACCCGTGGGAGGCGTCCTGCACCGTGCGGATGTAGCGAAAGAGCGTACCTCGCGTTGCCTTGTACGGAGGCATGGACCACGCTTTCCGGCGCCGGTCGAGCTCCTTGTCCGCCAACTCGACTGCGAGCGTGTTCTTCTCGGCATCGATGACGATGACATCTCCGTCCTCGAGGAGGGCGATCGCCCCCCCTTCCTGGGCCTCGGGGACGATGTGGCCAATCAGGAACCCGTGGGATCCCCCGGAAAATCGCCCGTCCGTGAGGAGGGCCACGTGCTCTCCGAGCCCGGCTCCGACGATCGCGGAGGTCGGGGTCAGCATCTCCGGCATGCCGGGGCCGCCCTTGGGGCCTTCATACCGGATCACGACCGCGTCTCCCTTCTTGATCTCGCCCCTCTCCAGGGCGACGAGCATCTCCTCCTCGGAGTCGTAGACGCGAGCGGGACCCCGGAACTGGAGCCCCTCCTTCCCCGTGATCTTTGCGACCGCTCCTCCCGGGGCCAGGTTCCCGCGAAGGATCCGGATGTGCCCCGTAGCTTTGATCGGGTCCTCGATCGAGTGGATGACGTCCTGACCGGCCGAGAATCCGGGAAGATCGGCGAGGTTCTCGGCCAGCGTCCGGCCGGTCACCGTCATGCAGTCCCCGTGGATGAATCCCTCCGCCAAGAGGTACTTGAGGATCGCGGGCGTGCCCCCGACTCGGTGCACATCCTCCATGACGTAGCGGCCCGAGGGCTTCAGATCCGCGAGGAACGGAACCCGGTCGCTCACCTCCTGGAAGTCGTCCAGCTCCAGGGGGACGTCCACCGCCCGCGCCATGGCGATCAGGTGGAGGACTGCATTCGTCGAGCCCCCCAGCGCCATGACGATGACCATCGCGTTCTCGAACGCCTCTCGGGTCATGATGTCCCGGGGCTTCAGGTCGAGCTTGAGGAGGTTCAGGATGGCCGCGCCGGAGGAGCGACACTCCTCGACTTTCCTGGGGTCGTCGGCCGGGGTGGAGGAGCTGTAGGGAAGAGACATCCCCATCGCCTCGATCGCGGACGCCATCGTGTTCGCCGTGTACATCCCGCCGCACGCCCCTGCGCCGGGGCACGCGTGGCGGACAACGTCGGCGCGGGCCCCTTCGTCGATCCGGTTCGCGATGAACTCTCCGTAGCTCTGAAAGGCGGAGATGATGTCGAGAACCTGGCCGTGGCTGTGCCCCGCGCGGATCGTCCCCCCGTAAATCATGAGCGAAGGGCGGTTCACCCGGGCCATGGCCATGATGCACCCCGGCATGTTCTTGTCGCAGCCGGGGAGCGAGATGTTCGCGTCGTACCACTGGGCACGCATGACGGTCTCGATGGAGTCGGCGATCAGGTCGCGGGACTGGAGCGAATAGCTCATTCCCTCGGTTCCCATCGAGATCCCGTCCGAGACTCCGACCGTATTGAAGCGCATCCCAACGAGCCCGGCGGTCACGACCCCCTCGCGCACCCGGGCTGCCAGCTCGTTCAGGTGCATGTTGCAGGTGTTCCCCTCCCACCAGACGCTCGCGATCCCCACCTGGGGCTTTCGGAGATCCTCGGGCGTGAGCCCGGTGCCAAGCAGCATGGCCTGGGAGGCTCCCTGGGACTTGGGCTCGGTGACGCGGGCACTGAAGACGTTCAGCTTCTTGGGCATGGCGAGATTGTACGGGGGGAGCGCAGGGAGGCCAAGGGGAACATCCTCCGTGGATCGCCGGGGCTTCTCTTCGTTAACTTGGTTCGCTCCTCAAAATCACAGGGATGCCTCGCCGATGTACCTGCTCGTATTCGACTTCGATAGCACCCTGGTCTCCGTGGAAGGGCTCGACGAGCTCTTCGCACGGTCCCTGACCGGACATCCCGAGCAGGCAAGCCGGATCCAGGCGTTCCGCGAGGTCACGGACCTGGGGATGGCCGGCACGATCTCGGCGGAGGAGTCTCTGAATAGGAGGCTCGCAATCCTCGACGTGGACCGCGCGACGGTGGACACAGTTGCGGCCGAGATTCGGGAGAAGGTGACCCCGTCGGTGGCGAAACACGCCAGCTTCTTTCGAGAGAATGCCAAGCGGATCCACGTCGTCTCAGGCGGCTTCGAGGAGCTTATTCAGCCCACACTCGGCCGACTCGGACTCCCGCTCTCGCAGCTCCATGCGCACCGTTTCCAGTACTCGAAGGGACGCGTCGTCGGGCTCGATCCCACCACCGCAATGGCCCGGGGTGGGAAGGTCGGTATCGTCGGGGCACTCGGGTCGGGCAGCGAGCCGATGCCCATCTGGATCGTCGGCGACGGCGCCACCGATTTCGAGGTGAAGGAGCGCGGGTTCGCGGAGCGCTTCGTCGCCTTTACCGAGAACCGGTGGCGCGAACCGGTGGTGGCAACGGCGGACCACGTGGTCGGCTCCATGGATGAACTCCTCCAACTTCTCGAGGATGGGTGATCCCTCCGCTCGACATTCCCACGACCCTTTCGGTGAACTTCCCGAAGCTGAGCCTCTTCCTGACGAACGGCGCGGCCGGGACCTTTACGGGAAGCTGGACACAGGGGGGGAGCAGCAACGAGGTCGTGAATGGGTCCTACCAGGATGGCGTGGTCCGATTCACGCTCGTGGGGTTTCAGGGCGGATCACCCACCTTTGTGGGGGCGCTGACCCACCGTTACCGAATATCAGGGACGCTAGAGCTGGACGAGCTGGACGGCCCGGCCGTCTTCCGACGCTCATCGTTCACGGTCCCAGACTGACGGCGGGGACCCGGAACCCCAACGTTCAGTTGCAGCGAAGGTCAGTCGCGGCGGAAGACGCGATTGCGGGCGAGGCAATCCGCGAGCTCCCCGTAGATCTCCCGGAGCTGGTCCCGATCCCGGCCCCTTAGCAGCTCGTCCGGATCGCGGCGGGGCCCAAGGCTCCTGACGATCCGACTCGCCAGGGAGCCCTCTTCGAGAATCGTCAGGAGAGGATCGCGACCGTCTCCGTCCCGTTCCGGCCCCTCGCCCTCCCACGGCACGGGGGGCGCGCGGTCCAGGAGTTCCCACCACACGTCCCGGGCCCAGCGCACCTTTGCGGCTTTCGGGAGCCCCAGCGCCTCCATGTACCGGACGGACTCCAGGCGAGCGCCCTCGGCCTTCCGGATCACGAGGTCCAGCACGCCGGCCAGCTCGTCGGTTCCGAGCCGATGCGGGCGCTCGTCTCCGTCGAGGATCCGGGAGCAGAGCTGGTTCACGACCCCGGTGACCGCCCTCACCACGGACAGGTCGGCGGCCGGGCATTCCTGCGTATCCAAGATTCGGAGCTCGATCGTGTCGCGCTCGAAGCGGGCGATGGCCCCACGGGCGTTCACCCATTCGTGCCGGAGCGTCCCGTCGGGGTCGTGCAGGGCGAGATCCCGATAAATCGGCCCTAAGATCTCCCTCTCGTAATCCTTCTGCGTGTCCACCGCATCCGGGACCACAGCACCGGCCACAGAAGGGATGCGGCGGGAATTCTGCCCATACTCCACCATGCGCTGGTCGAGGGCCTCCTGGACCCGCCCATCCAGGATCGGGCTAGAGGCCGCGACCGCCGGCAAGAGAGGGAGGATCGCGCGAACGGCCGAGTGGAGCGCCCGGAACTCATCGTCTCCTTGGAAGGGGAGGTTCAGATGGATCGACTGAAGGTTGGCCCACCCGTGCCCGCGACAGGAGAAGATCCGGTCGAAGGCCTCATAGACCTCGTTGTTCTCGTGGGGCCAGAGACGAGCTTCGGCGTCGGGGTCCATCCAGGGGTGCGCCCCCCCAGGGAGGAGGATCGCATCCAGGGAGGCGAGCGCGTCGTTCGCCTCGATGACATTCCGATGGAAGAGCGAAGAGAGACCGGTCAGCACAGGGGCCGGACCGATGGTCTTGAGCTCGATGACGTGGAGAACCAGCTCGTTCGACCAGGCGAGCTCACCCCGCTCCACCTCCGAAACCGGTTCCCCCGCCAACCGCTCTAGCAGGCGATCCGAGATCGGCCGGACGTCCAGGGTCAGGCGGTCCACGATCATGTATTCGACTTCGACCCCGAACCCCTGGAAGAGGCCGAGGGTCACCGCGAGATCTTCCGGCCTTGGGAGCCGCGCTCGTCCAGCCTGCGACGGATCACCCTCATGATCTCGAGGTAGAGCTCGTCCTTGAGAACGGCGTCCTCCTGGCCTGCGTCCACGTTCGGGTTGTCGTTCACCTCCGTGACGACACACCGTCCGTTCACCTGTTTCAAGTCCACGCCGTAGAAGCCAGGTCCGATCAGGGTGGCGGCGCGCACCGCGATGTCCACCACCTCCTCCGGGACCTCGGCCATCGGCACCGCCTCCACCTTCCCGTACCGGTTCTGCCGGCCGCCCCTCGCGCGAACGATCTGCCAATGGCCCGGCGCCATGTGGTATCGGCAGGCGAAGAGCGACCGCCCCTCGAGCACCCCGATGCGCCAGTCGAAGGACGACGGCGTCCAGGCCTGAGCGATCACCAGCTCGGATTCCTTGAAGAGCTCGGGGAGGATCCGCAGGAGATCGGCTCTGTCTTCCGCCTTGACCACTCCCCTCGAGAACGTTCCGTCAGGCCGCTTCAGGACGCATGGAAGGCCGACACACTTCTCGATGTCGCCCGTATTTCCTTCGTGTACTACCAGGGTGGCGGGGGTCGGGATCCTGTGGCGCCGAAAGAGTTCCGCCTGATAGACCTTGTTCGAGCACCGGATGATGGACTCGGGATCATCAATGACGACCATCCCTTCCCATTCGGCGCGCCTGGCCATCCGGTACGTGTGGTGCTCCACGGCGGTCGTCTCCCGGATGAAAAGCGCGTCGTACTCGGCAACCCGCGCCGCGTCGTCGGGCTCGATCACGTCGGCTCGTATCCCCTGGGCCTGCGCGGCCTTCACGAACTTCCGGATCGCCCGGGCGTCCGACGGAGGGCTCGGGTCATTCTCCCGCCAGAGGATCGCGAGGTCATAGCGAGTATTCTCGGATCTCGCGGGGGCGGCGGGGCGGCGGAAGAATCGTGTCGCCTGCTCGACCGCGAACGGACGGTGCTCGTCGGGAAGCTCGGAGGTCGGGATGGGGCGGATCCCCACGAGCGACCACTCCCCACGCTCCCTCACGAATCGGGCACGCAGGAGGGGAGCCGGAAACTCGTTGAAGAGCGCTCGGGCCAGCGCGTCGTGGCGACGCGCCAGATTCTTCCCGAAGTAGATCGAGAGAGTGAACTCGTCCGAAAGGAGCGGGGCCAAGCTCTTCTGGATGAGCGACTCGATATCGTCCGACACAAGGCGGACCACGCTCGAGCTCCCGAGGGACTGGAGGGTGGTGACCGATGGGATGGGGCGGTGCCCTCGGGCCTGGGCGAGGAGGGACACGTAATACCCGACGGATTGGTATCCGTAGCGACGGCAGATATTGAAGACCGCCGCCCCCCTCAGAGCCGAATAGCGGTCCTCCGTCAGATAGGCGCGGGCCGAGACGAGCTCCACCCCTTCCACATCGAACGGCCAGCGGCTCGGGTTCTCGACGACGACCAGCGCCCTCATCGTGGGACGCTCCGGACGCCGGGCTCCACGACGAGGAAGTTCGCGTCGTACGTCAGGACCCCTAGCAGGATCGCTCCGATCAGGCGCTGGATCCCGACCCGGTAGTAGTGCAGAAGGAAGCGAGGGTTCTCACCCAGCGGATCGGCCACGAGCACTTCGGCCGTGTCGGAGTCATAGCCGGAGAGCACCACGAAGTGCCCGGTCGGGAGGCCCCGCACGTCATCGTAAACGATCCGCCGTTCGCCCTGCTCCCGAGGGCAGCCGTAGAGGTACGTCGCCGAGAGACCGGTCAGGATCGGCCGTCTCTTCTCTAGGAAGCCGCGAAGGAGCTCCGGCGTGAGCTCCTGGAACCGGAGGTTACCTCCAAGCGCGAGGAAGTCCAGGTACACGTCGGTTGCGACGTGGAGCTTCGGGTCGTTCTTCACCCGGGCTTGATCCTTCAGGCGCGCGGGGAGAAGCTCGCGGTCCTCCTCGAACCAGGTCGGGTCGAAGACGTGCAGGTTGTACGTGTAGATGGTCGCCGAATACCCCCGGTGTAGCGCGTGGCGCGCCAGAAGAACCGCTAGCGTGCCGTGCGTGTCGAGCGGGACGATTTCCCGGATCACCCGCTCGAGCGGGATCTCGTCCCCGTAGAAGCCGTACAGGGCCTGGAGGCAGGTAGGCCCACAGGTCGTGTCGTCGGGCTGAGGAAGAATTCGGACTTCGAAGAGTTCGGACATCCGCGTGTTACCCACACGCACCCGGTCCGTTGCGGCACAGCGTTCCCGCTCTCGCAACAGCCACGAAGTTCGTCCCATCCCCGGCGCACCCTAAGGTTGACGGCGACGGGAAGCAGACCCAGCATGAGCAAGCTATGCGGAATCTCCTAGTGGCTTTGGCGATGGGCAGCGCTGTCGTCCTCGTCGCGGCCCCCTCCGACGCTCAGGCTCAGAGGGCCGGCCCCAACCCCATCGCCGTGGCGGATTCCTTCTATCTCAGGGAAGGAGACCCGGGTCGGGCGCTCGAGGTCCTCCGCCCCCTGGTGGTTTCCGGAGCCCGGGAATCCGGGGGCGACCCCCAGCTGTACGATGCTCTGTGGAAGGCCGCTCGGGCCAGCCTCACCATCGGGATCCTGGCCGAACCCAGGCGCGGGCAGGCGGAGTGGTACCGGCTCGCCGAGGAGTACGGGCGCAGGGCGGTGGAGCTCGATTCGGAGCGACCCGAGGGACGCTACTGGCTGGTAGCGACGCAGGGACGCATGGCCCTTCGAGCAGGCGCGGTCGAGGCGTCCTCCCTCGCCGAGGCCGTGCGCGCCGGAGCACACGAGCTCCTCGAGAGGGATCCGGATCACGCGGGGGCGCACAACGCACTCGGCCGCCTGTACCTCGCGGTGCTGTCCCTCCCTCGGATGTACCGAATGATGGGGCGGGCCCTCGCGGGAAGGACCACCTTCGCAGAAGCCACCTGGGCGGCGGCCGAGCAGCACCTCGCCCGGGCAGTCCAGCTCGAACCCGGGATGGTTATCTACCGGGTAGATCTCGCCCGCTTCCACCTGGCGCGGCGAAGCTGGGATGCCGCGGCGACCGATCTCAACGTTGCGCAGGCTCTCCCGGTCGTCTTCCCGGCGGATACCCTCTTCCAGCGCGAAGCATCGCAGCTCAGGCGCAGGATCCCTACCGCTTCCCGCTGACGGTTCGGACCACGAGCTCAGGATCGGGACGCAGCTCCGCGAGTCCTTGGAGGGCCCGGGTGCCACGTTCGCGGCCGATGCGTGTCCGGATCTCGCGGTTCCGGGCGATTGCGGCCGGATCCGCGTAGGGGCGGTCGTGCTCCAGGTGCACCACGGGCAGACGGTGCCGCGCCTGCACCCCGCGCACTCCGGCGTTCGCCAGTCGCTCACCCAGAGCGCGGTCCTCCCCCCCGTATGCCATGTCCATGTCGAACCCATTCGCGTCCAGGAGATGACGGCGAAGCGCGGAGGCGTTGTGACCGTTCCAGGTGGCCTTCGTCGGGGTGAGCCAGTCCAGGATCCTCGCCGGGGCCTCCCATGGGAGCAGCCGGAGCGCGCGACGACCGGGATTCCACCCTCGCTCCCGGAGCCAGCCGGAGCGGAAGACGCTTCCGTCTCGCACGCCCTCCGCCGTCACCTGGACCGAGGTCTCCGCCGGGAGCCTCAGATACCCGCCGGATACGAAGCGCCCTTCCTGGGTGAGTCGAAGGTGCCCCTCCACGAAGTCCCGTCTCGGAATGCAGTCACCGTCCGAGAAGACCAGGACATCCTCGCCCGCGACTTCGAGCACCCGGTTCAGGATCGCGGTCTTCCGGAACCCACGGTCTGGATGCCAGACGTGGATCAGCGAAAGCCCGGTCGCCCGCGCGGCCTGGTCAAGAGCCTGGGCGGTCGGGGGGGTAGAGCCGTCATCCGCGATCAGGATCCGATCGGGTCGCCGCGTCTGGCACGCGTACCCGTCCAGCACCAGCCGGAGGTAATGGGGCTGGTTGTAGGTCGAAAGGATGACGGCGATACTCACGGCTCCGCTGGACGCTCCCTCCGGCTCCGGGCATATTCCACCCTTCCTACCACGCATGACCTGAGGGAACGCATGCAGAACTCCATCGGAACGCTCACCGCCGAGCTGTCGGCCGTGAATACCGAGCTCTGGCACGCGGAAGACGAGGCGAGGGTCGACGATGACCATCGCGTCGCCGCCGCGAAGCGCCGCATCGACAAGCTCAACCAGCGGCGGAACGACCTAATCGAGCGGATCGACGAAGCAGTCATGGCGACGGTGCGCGACGCGAAGGGAGGCTCGAATGGCTGAGACCGTGGGCTCCCTCGTGGACAAGCTCGCCATCGTCGAACTCAAGATCTATCATATGCGCGAACAGACCGAGCGGGAGGATGCAACGGAGCTTTTCCGCTCCGAGTGCCGGGGTCGCCTTGCGGTGCTCGAGAGGCAGAGGGGCGACCTGGCTGATGAGCTCACGGGTCTGCTCTCCGACGTGGCCGCGCGCCGCGTGGTCCCCAAGGTCTACCGTCAATTCAAGATGTACAACGATCCAACCTACCGCCCCGCCCGTCCCCCGAGCCCATCGCCGTAGTCGCTGCGGTACTTCGCCTGCCATACCCGGACCTTCTCTACGACCGCCGCCACGGTAATCCTGGACATCCGGTTCCGTCGTGAAGCGCGCGTGATCGGGTAGCTCTCCCCGGGATCCCCGTAGGCATCCACGATCAGGTCACGGAAGCGCCTGTACGGGCCAACGCGCTTGGGGTTGTTGTATCCCATGAGCGAGACGACGGGCCGACCGAGCGCGACCGACATGTGCATCGGGCCGGTGTCGAGGGAGATCGTGAGGGCGGCGCCATCCAAGAGCCCCACGAGCTCCCGGAGAGGGATTCCGAGGGTGGAGACCACCGGGCACCGGGCGCGCTCTTGAATGATGGCCTCGATGGCGACCTCCCGCGGTGAGCGTCCGCCGGCGAGGACGGGCTGCAGGCCGAACTCCTCGTAGAGGACGCTGCAAAGCTCCGCCCAGCGCTCGGGAACCCAGTCCTTCTCGGGGTTGCTTGTCGCGATGACCAGCGGCAAAGCCGGCCGATCGATCTCTTGGTAGAATCGTTCTTGCGCGGGACGCTCGTCCGGCCATGGCCCGATGTTCCACTCCACGGGACCGTCGGTAACATCCAGGGCGCGAAGGAACTCGAAGTATTGATCCTGCACGTGCTGGTCGGGGCGCGAAGGGATCCGGTGCGTGGTAAACAGGAAGTTCAAGTCCCGGGATCGCCGCCGGTCGAAGCCCAGCCGGATCGGGACGCCCGAGAACGCCGTGATGAGCCCGGCCTTGATGGAGATCTGGAAGGCGAGAAGGACGTCGAAGCGCCGACCGCGCAGCTCCTTCAGGATCTCACGAAAGGCGGAGAGTCCTTGCTTCCGGTGGAAGACCAGGATCTCGTCCACACAGGGATGGCCCTGCACGAAGCTCGCCGGACCAGGTTGAAGGACCCAGGTGATCCGACAGTCCGGGGAGTGACGTTTCAGGGCCGAAACCACCGGAAGGACGTGGACGGCATCTCCGATCGCGCTCATCATCACGATGAGGACGTCGTTCAGCGGCGTTCCCTTGAGATCTACCATTGGGTCGTTGCTGCGGGTTCGTATCGGGCCCAAGGCGACACCCCCAGACATGGCCGCCGATGCCAACGATCACCGCCTACTTGATCACACGCAACGCCGAGCGACACCTGGACGAAGTGCTCCGCTCGGTTGAGGGAGTCGACGATATCCTTGTCGTGGACTCGGGGTCCACGGACGCCACCCTCGAGATCGCACGCCGTCACGGCGCGCGCGTGATCCACCAGGAGTGGCTCGGGTACGCGCGCCAGAAGGCCTTCGCCCTCCGGAGCTGTCAGGGAGAGTGGGCGCTGAACCTGGACGCGGACGAGGTGCTTCCCCCGGGAGCGCTGGACGCGATCCGGACCCGCATCTCCCGGGGTGACGTGAATGGCATCTACTTGCTCCACGACGACACCTTCATGGGTCGCCCCATGCCGGGGAAGCGCCTGCCCTTCCTCCGCGTCTATCGGCATGCGAAGGCCCGTTTCGACGAAAGCATGGAGGTCCACGAGCGGGTGCACGTCGAAGGTCCGCTCGATCGGCTCCCCATCCCGGTACGGCATTACGGGTACGATTCAATCCAGGACTACGTGGACAAGCTGAACCGGTATTCGCTCCTCAAGGCCGGACAGCGGGCCCGGGAGGGAAGGCCGTTCAGTCGGTCGAGACTCCTCCTCACGCTCCCGCTCACCTTCCTCAAGTTCTACCTGCTCCGCCGTATGTGCCTGGCAGGCTGGAGGGGCTTCATCAAGGCCGTCGTTGACTCGTACTACTTCTTCCTGACCGAGGCGAAGCTGTACGAGCAGGCTTACCGGGAGCAGCACGAGTAATTACTTTGTAATTACCTCATGGACGTAAGGATGCCGTGGACGCAAAGCTGGTCGCCATCGGAAACTCCCGCGGGATACGCATCCCGAAGGCTCTTCTGGAGCTGGCTGGTCTGGAAGACTCAGTCGTACTTGAGGTTACAGAAAATGGTGTCCTTGTGTCTCCAGCGGTATCAGTGCGGGAGGAGTGGGACGCCGCCGCCGCCCGACTCAGCCAGTTGGACCCACCCCGGATCGCGAACGACCGCGCCCGGACCCACCCAAAGCGGGGAGACATCTTCCGGCTTGAGGCAGGGACTGGCTCTGCAGGGACTGGCTCGGGAGGAACTGGCTCAGGGCCCGGCTCGGCGTTGGGAGACCCCTACCTGGTGCTCTCGCCGGACGAGCTGAACCGCAACCTGGCCTCGTTCGTCATGGCACCCCTCCTCCCCTCCCCCTCGGAGAACCTCCCCTTCCGGATCCGGTGTCGGATCGCGGGACAGGATAGAGTCGCAGCCCTGGACCGACTCGAGACGGTGCCCGAAGCGCGGATCGGCGAGCGACTGGGCTGGCTCCCCGCCCAAGCGCTCACCGACGCGCTTACCACGCTACGGGAGCTGTTCACCGCGTGAGTTCCATGTCCGACGACTTCTATCCCTCGATCCGGGCCGTTGATAGGTACGAGAGCCTCGCTGTTCGCGAGAGCTACGTCCGGCTCCCCGACGACTGGGCCGTGGTCGCCGCAGACGTCGTCAACTCGAGCGCCGCCATAGAGGAAGGACGCTACAAGGAGGTAAACACCGTCGGCGTGTCGATCATCGCCGCGACCCGAAACGCCGTGCGCCCAATCGAGGTGCCCTACCTTTTCGGGGGAGACGGGGCCCTCCTCTGCATTCCCGGATGGACGGCTCCCGCGATCCGGCGCGCGCTCGGCCCAACCGTCGCCTGGCGAGCGCGGCGTTTCGGCTGGAGCTGATGGCCGCAGTAGTCCCCGTCTCGTACCTCGCCGACCTCGGACACGAGATCCTCGTGGCCCGTCATCGGGTTTCGAGCCACCACGTGCAGGGCGCCTTCTTCGGAGGGGGCGCGATGCACGTCGAGCGGGCTCTCAAGGCCGGGGAGCTCCCCGAGGAGTTCCTGGTCCACCCCGATCCCCTGGCCGACGCCGATTACACGGGGCTCGAGTGCCGGTGGAGCGAGATCCCGAGCCCCGGCGAGGAAACCGTCGCATTGATCGTCGAGGCGAAGGGCGGACGTGAGGAGGCGCTTCCCACGTGCTACGGAACGAGGGACGGCTTCGCGGCTGGCGGGCCGGCCCCCTTTCGCGCCTGGGGGGCTCGGTCGTGCTCCGTTTCAAGGTGCTTCCGGGTTGGTTCCTCCTCCGCTTCCGCATCCGTACTTCCGAGATGGATTGGGGGAGGTACAAGAGCGACCTCATCACCAACACCGACTACCGGAAGTTCGACGGCACAATGCGGCTCGTGCTCGCAGGATCGTCGGAGCAGCGCAGGCGGCTCGAGGCCCAGCCGGCTCAGATGCAGGAGACGGGCGCGCTCTCCTACGGGGTCCATGTGGCCTCGTCCGCCATCATGACCTGTCTGATCGAGAAGCGGCAGGGTGCGCACTTCCACTTCGTGGATGCAGCGGACGGCGGGTATGCCGCCGCGGCACGGAAGCTCAAGGCGGGACCCCCGTGGGAGGAGCCGAAGGTGAGGTGAATATCGAGCCCGGCTGCAGGCCCTCGTCTCCTCGCACCGTCCTTCACGCCGCGCTATGTTTGGAGAAACGCCCCCCGAGGAGCATGATGAGGCGCCTCCCGGAAGGCGAACCCACGATCCGGGAGCCCGATGGCGCGTGAGGAGGCGGGAGGTCGCAGCCTGGCGGAGAGGGCCCACGACTTGTACTGGAATTCCGACCGGGGCGTGAACGCGATCGCGGATGACCTCGGGCTCTCGAAGGGCGGGCTGTACGAGCTCGTCCAGCCCCTCTCCTCAGAGAAGCCCTGCGCCGAATGCGGCACGGAGATGGTCTTCGCGACGCGCACCGCGAGGGAACGCGGCTGGTCCACCTGTCCGTTCTGCGGCGCCGGCGAAGAAGAGGAAGACCCAGAGGAGGAGAAGGGGCGGCCTCCTCCGGCAGTCCGAATCCCCGAGGGCCCCTTCGCCGGAACGAGCTCCCGCCCCCTGACCGGAACGAGTTCCCGCCCTCTGAGTGGAGACCGTGCCCGGATCCTGGGCGGGGTCCTGATTGGGGTGGCCGGCGTGATCCTTCTCTTCAGGCACCTTCGTCGGTGACGGACACGCTCGACCCCAAGCGGACTCGAGCCGTATATCGAGCTCAAGGCCTTCCTCGAGGGAGATAACGAGAAGCATCTTTTTCGCGAGTTTCAGCTCTGACCTGAAGTACGACAGAATCAAGAACGACAGACCACACGGAGCACCCCTGACCTTCTCGATCCTTCCGCCGGCCGCCCTCCGGGCCGCAAGTGCTGCGACGCTCTTTCTCCTCCTGTCCGCGGCGGGATGCGGGGGAGAGGACGACGAGCTCGAGGCCGCGGCCGAGGAGATCCCTGCGGCGAGCACGCAGCCCGTTCTTTCCGAACAGGGCCTCCAACAGTTCGACCTCTCGGCGATCGGTTATAACGAGGGAACCGAAGAGACTGCCGCATTCGGGGTCATCGAGTTCGCCGACTTCGGATGCATCCATTGCTTCGACTTCCACGAGAGCACCTATCCGGCCCTCCACACGGAGTTCATCGCTTCGGGGGACCTGCTCTGGAAGTACATCCCCGTCACCCTGGCCGGCTTCCCAAACGGAGACCTGGCCGCAGTCTCTGCGATGTGCGCGGCCGGGAGCGACAAGTTCGGGCCCATGCGCGACTACCTCTTCGGCAAGCGGGAGGAGTGGCTCGTAAGCACACGGGCGGAGGCGCTCTTCGTCGAGTACGCGGCAGCCGTCGGCCTGAACGCCGCACAGTTCCGTGCGTGCCTCACGGGGCCCGATACCCACGCGAAGCTCGAGGAGAACAACAGGATCGCGCGGCAGATCGGCGTGACCGGCACCCCCACCTTCATCGTGGCGGGAACCCCCGTCGAGGGCGCGCCTCCGCTCGAGAGCTTCCAGACCGCGCTGAGGCAGATGATCGCAGCATCGCGGTCCGCGGCGCAGGCGTCTCCCACGCCCCCCGCGCGCCCGGGTCCCTAGGCATTCCCGGATCCATGGGCACACCCGGGTCCCCCTGGTCCCCGCGTCGGCGACGCTCGCGGCGGTGGGCGTAGCCGCGGTCAGGGAGGTGTCAGCCAAGACGGCTTCGGTAACGCCGGTCCTCGCGCTGCTCCTCGCCACCACCTGGGGGTGCAGCCCAGCCCTCGTGGCTTTTTCTGCGCCCTGCTCCCCTGCCGGTCCGGTGCAGCTCCTCCCCCCGGAGATCGGGGAGAGCAGCGGGATCGTGGCCAGCCGAGCCCGTCCGGGACTGTTCTGGACCCACAACGACGCCTCGGGCGATGGTCCGCTCTTTCTCGTGGATCTTCGCGGAGTATTGGTGGAAGCGGTTCGGCTGGAGGGGGCGTTCGTCAGGGACTGGGAGGACCTGGCCATCGGCCCCTGCGGGCCCGACGGGCGAGGGTCGTGCCTCTATCTCGCGGACACGGGCGACAATGCCGAGCGGCGCGACGACTCGGCGATCTACCGGCTCCCCGAGCCAACCCCAGGCGCCACGAAGACGGGAGCGGCGGAGCGCTTCGCCCTCCGCTTTCCGAACGGCCCGCGCGATGTGGAGGCCATGTTCATCCTTCCCGACGAGCGGCTCTTCCTCGTCACCAAGGGGAGAAACGACCCGGTGGAGCTGTACCGAGTGCCTCCCTTCCCCACCGTCGCGGGTGCTCAGCTGTCTGCGGGTCCTCTTCTTCTCGAGCGGATCCAGACTCTCACCGAGGACAGCCCGCCTCTCCCGCGGTGGATCACCGGGGGAAGCGCGTCTCCGGACGGGCGCCTCGTCGCCCTCCGGAGCTACGAGACCCTTCAGCTCTATCGCCCGGACGCGGACGGTCGGCTGGCCCCGGTGCCCGAGGGGCTCATGAACCTCCGGGTCGTGGGAGAAGTCCAGGGGGAGGGCGTCGCATTCGCCCCGGAGGGAGATCTCGTTCTCACGAGTGAGGCGAGACCCCTCGGTGGAAGGGGGACGATCGCCACCCTTCGATGCCAGGGCACGGACCCTGCGTAACGGTTCGTAACTCCCTGAGCGAGGGTACGCCGTGGACGACCCATTTCTTTGGAAGGATGGTGATGGGAATGTCAGACGCTTCGCCGGAGTACCGTGCCCCCGCCGAGACGCGGATCGGGCACGTCCATCTCAAGGTGTCGGAGCTGGAGCGCGCCGTGCAGTTCTACGGCGGGGTGCTGGGGCTCGACCTGACCCAGCTCTACGGCCGGGGCGCCGCGTTTCTCTCCGCGGGCGGTTATCACCACCAGATCGGGCTGAACACCTGGGAGAGCCAAGGGGGGTCACCTCCACCGGCGGGGACGACCGGGCTCTATCACTTGGCCATCCTCTACCCGGACCGGAGGAGCCTCGCAGCGGCCGTGCTCCAGGTGCTGAACGCCGGGATCCCCCTCGAGGGGGCGAGCGACCACGGGGTGAGCGAAGCCGTGTACCTGCGTGACCCGGACGGGAACGGAGTCGAGCTCTACCATGACCGTCCGCCCGAGCTGTGGCCGCGGGGGCCGGGCGGCCACCTCGAGATGGGAACCCACCCGCTCGATCTCGGGTCCCTACTCGCGGAAGTGGCGGAAGCCGGAGGCTGACCTGACCCGCCTCGCCTCTCGCTCGGGCGGTTACCCCCAGACGTCGAAGGGATCCGGTCCCTTGGAGATCGCTCGCCCGGCGCCCGGGTCCACGTAGCCCACCAGCAGCTCGACCAGCTCGAAGAGGAGCGTGTCCCGGCCTAGAACGGGTGCCCTTGCGTCCTCCCTTCCCTCTTCGGGAGGTGGCCCAAAGCCCGTCACCGCTGCATCCAATAGGATCCCGGTCGCCACCCGCGCCGCGAGCGAGGCCCTCGAAGGCTCGACCTCGAGCACCTCCTGGAACTCGGTGGCGAGGAAGGCTTCGAAGCGCCGGCGGCGGGTCGGAGTCGGGTCGTCCACGCCGTCCAGCAAGGCGAGCGAGTTCGCCGGCCCCTCCAAGTAGAGCTCAGCGAGCGATCGGACGACGAGCTCCACCTTTCCACGGGCGGCCCCAGCGCGGGGGAAGGAGGCCCGGGCCGCCCGCCAGACGGATGTGGCCTCCTCCAGGGCACCCTCCCCCAGATACCTGAGGAAGTCCTCCTTTCCCTGGAAGCGCGCATAGAACGAGCCCACGGAGGTGTGTGCTCGTCTGGTGACCCCCGTGATGGTCAGTGCCTCCGGCCCGTCAGTCCGGAGGAGGGCAGTTCCAGCGCTGACTAGCCGCTCGAGGGTCCTCCGGCTCCGGTCCTGTTGAGGCTCCCGGACAAGGGCGTCGCCAGGGGGATCGGGGGCTGGCCGGTCGCCGGACTCGATGATCGTCACACCTTCAAATGGCTGAGATGGGTTGTGGATACTCGTGGATCATGGTAAGGCGGATGATATATTAAAACAAGGATTCTGGTTTGAATACATCGCGATTGAATACATCGCGATGAGGAAATTGCCCGGTGGCGCTGACAGGCCGCTGATCGGCCGGGGCTAGACTGCCAGCGATCCCCGGATCTTCCACGCATACGGAGGTCGAGTCATGTCTCACCAGTCCCCACTACCCGCTTTCTCTCTCTTCGCCCCGCCCTGTGCGCCGTCCTGACCGGCGACCCGGCCATCCTCGCGCTCAGGCGATTCGAGGAGATTTGGGCGAACGGGCACGGCCTCGAGGGTCCCATCCTGGCCATTCTGCGGGAAGCCCCCCACCGGACCGAGGTCCCGGACCTCGGCAGGTTGACACTTCCGTCGCGCGTGGGGTATTCATCCCGTGCCGACGGGCCGTCGGCTCAGGTCGATCCCGTGTAGCTCAGTTGGTAGAGCAGCTGACTGTTAATCAGCGGGTCGCAGGTTCGAGTCCTGCCGCGGGAGTTGAGTAACCACGAAGTCTCCTGCTCTCCCTTCACCCCGGAACTCATCTTGGCGCGAGGGCTGACCTCCGCGTGGGCCGCCCTGTTGGTCGGCGTCATCGCTCTCTGGACCACTCGACCCGACCTCTTCTCCGAGGGAGGGATAGCCGCAGGGCTCGCCTCCCTGGGGGCATGGAGCTTCGCCGCCTACATCGTTGTATCCCTGCTGCGGGGCATCGCCCTGGTCCCGAGCACGCCGGTCGTCCTGGCAGGGGGAATCCTCTTTCCCCACTCGGTCTGGACGGTGCTCCCGATCTCCATGCTGGGCATCGTCCTATCCGCCACGCTCCTCTACTATTTTCCCGGTTACGGCGGGTACGACGCCTGGCTGGAATCGAAGCATCCGGAGCAGCTGGCCCGCCTTCGCGTGCATCTGGTGAAGCCCCGTGCCCAATGGTTCGTGGCGCTGTGGGCGCTCGCCCCGATGGTGCCCACCGACCTCATCTGTTACGTGGCGGGGCTGGTGCGAATGCCCTTTCGGCGCATGATCCTGGGCGTCGTGATCGGGGAGTTTCCCCTGGTCGTCGCATACATATTGCTCGGCCAACGCCTGGCGGATTTCCTGGGGTAGGAGCTCAGCTCTTCGAGGGAAGGTCCAGGATCTCCCGAACCCGTTCTCCGAGCTCCTGTGGGCTGAAGGGCTTTTCGAGGAGATGGGTCTCCGGATCCAAGAGCCCCTGACGCACGAGATCCCGGTCCGCGTATCCCGACATGAAGAAGATGCGGATCCCGGGACGGAACCGCGTCACCTTGCTGGCCACCACGAGGCCATTCATCCCGGGCATCATCACGTCCGTGAGGAGGAGGTGAATCCGGCCCTGGTAGTCGCGCGCCAGGCGGAGCGCGTCCTCGCCACCTTCCGCCGAGAGCACCGTGTATCCAAGTCGGAGCAGGGCTTTGTGCGCCACCGCGCGGACCGCCGTGTCGTCCTCGACGAGAAGGACGGTCTCCGTACCTAAGGCCCTGGAGCTTTCGACCAAGTAGGCTTCGACGAAGGGTAGTGGGGAGCGAAACAACGCCCGATTCCTACATTATCCCTGCGGGGCCCGACCCGTCTAGTGCGTGCGGGGCCCACGTTACCTTGCCGCGGAGACCCCCAGAATGATGCGCTTCCAGAGCGAGGTCAGGGTTCGGAGCTATGAGCTCGACTCCCTTGGCCACGTGAATCATGCGGTCTACCTGAACTACTTCGAGCAGGCCCGATGGGACGCCCTGGAGGCGGCCGGATATCCGCATACCTCACTCACCACGGGCGAATGGGGCGTACAGGTGGTTCGCATCGAGGCGGAGTATCGGAAGGAATGTCGGCAGGGGCAGCTCCTTCACATCCTCACCCGTGTGGAAGAGCTCCGAAGCGCCTCCGTCACGCTCTCGCACGAGCTCCGCCGCGTGGATGACGGCCCCTTGGCCGATCCCGCGGTCACCGCGACCGTCGTGCTCGTCTGGGTGGGAAAGAGCAGGCGCCCGATCCGCATTCCTCCCGAGGCGCGCAGGGCGCTCGAGGGCTTCACTTCATGACGATCACGGAGATCGGCGTCGTCCGCTGCCGGACCTGACCCCCGTGGATCAGCGTAAGCTCGATCCGGGTCGTGCCGGGCCCCGCGCAGTACAGGCGGATCTCGACGTCGTTGTAGAGCTCCTCCGACGGATGAGCAAGGTCGAGGACACCACCGGGCGCGTCCACCGCGAGCCGGTAGCCGATCGAGTGTTCAGCACCGTTGGAGATCGGGATCGCCTCCCCGTCCAGATCGTAGCCGGCCACCGTGAACGGCTTCGACGTTCCGACGAGCCCCGGTGGGAGGGGTGGCAGAGCCGCCTCGACGTCCCACCCGCCCCACAACGTCCACGTCGCGGCTACCAGTCCCCGCGAGCGAAGCTCGCGGGAGTACATGTCGGTCCAAGGGACTGTCCGCCCCTGAGACCTGCAGCCGAGAATCCCGAAGACGAGGAGCGCGACCGCACTCCCCATGCCAAGGCCGCGCCAGGGACGCATCAAGGTCGGGGTGGCTCTCCTTCGAACTAACGGATCCCGAGCGATCGTGCGCGCCGGGAGCGATGGAACGCCCATTGAACTGGAGGGTGCCTGGATTTGAGCATGGATCCAATCGAAGGCATTACACGAAGCGCTGAGGGGCAGTTCCGATCTGGCGATCGGGAGGGGGGCGCCTTCGTGTCCGTGGGGAACGACGTGCTCGATCTGGGGCACCCCCGGTGCGGGGACCGTCCCAAGGGGGACCGGCTGCTCCGGCGCATCCTCGCCCCTGGGGAGAGGGAGTGGCTGGAGGGAGGGGGCCATGCCGAGCTCAGGCCGGTCCGGCTCTGGACCCTTTGGGCCGCCAAGGAAGCCGCCTTCAAGGTACTGTGCAAGCTTGGCCGCGGGCGCAGGATCTTCCAGCCGAGCGCACTCCCGTGTGACCTGCTCGTCCACTGCGGGGAGAGTGCCCTGGACATCCATCCGGTGACCTCCGGTCTCGATGGGCTCCTTCGGATCGAGGGCTCCGTCCGCGGGGAGCGGCCTGACGAGCAGATCCGGATCGAAGGCACGTCCGACGGGACCTTCGTCCATGTGGTCGGCTGGATCCCCGAGGCACCGGGGCTCGCACGAGCCCGTCTCGAGGTCGGCCTCGAGCGGATCACGGTCGAGGACGCTGCGCCGTTGGAGCGGCTCAGGGATGAGTTCACCGAGGCCGAGTGGGACGGCATCCGCTCGATCCCGTCCGCGTGGGTCCGGCTCAAGGCGCGCGCGCGCCTTGAATTCCAGCTCAAAAGAAGCACGAACGGGCCTGCACCCACGGGACCGCCCGGTCGCGTGGAGATCCTGACCCGACGCGTGGGCCCACGCGGATCACTCCCTCGCGTCCGGATTGGAGGGATCGAACGCCCTGAGCTCAGCCTCTCCCTCTCGCATCACGGGCGCTATGTGGCGTGGGCGATCCGCTTCGGCGCTGCACAGGACGGAACCGAGAGAACGGACCGAATCGCATAGCCTTCGGGCAACCAGACGACGAAAGCGCGGTGCCGGGCGATCGCCTCGGAGGTCAGAGCGGGCGGTACTGCAGCAGGAAGGAACCCCCAAACCTCTGGAAGTAGGCGCCGCCGATCTCGCTCTCGGCGCGAGTCCACCCCACTCGCAACGTGCCAGCCACGTTCCGCGCGATCGCGCGCGAGAAGGAGACGTACGCCAACGAGGCGTTGTTCGCTTCCTCGCCCGGGAGGAGGCGCGCAAAGCTCGAATCATGCAGGTACTGCTTCCCGGTAACCGCCCCGTACAGAGCGAGCGCCACGTTCCCCGGAATGGACGTTGAGAAGAGGCCCCGCAGGGTGAAGGCGTCGTACTCAGGGCGGTTCGAGTTCGATCGGTTTGCTCTCCCGTCCAACTCCACTTGCACGAGATATCGGCCCTGATGCGTCCAGGACGCACCGGCGTAAAAGGTGCGGTCCTTCCGGTACGGATCCTCGGGAGCGAAGGTGCCCTGCTTCGGGTATCGGCTCCCCTCCACAGCGGCGAAGAGCCTCAGGTTCGTGACCTCGCCGTCGGTGAGAGTCGCCCCGACTTCCCACCGGATCCCGTCCCGGTCCAGGAGCCGGACCTGGGGAGCGAAGCGCGGCGCGAAGAAGTTGCCCTTCGATGCGGAGAGCTCCGTGTCGTAGACGACGGCCCTGGGGCCGTCGACCTCCAGGCTGATGCCACCATCGCCCGAGACGTACCCGGGTTGAAGGAAGAGCGGCATGGGCGGACGGTCCTCCACTTCCCGGCCCCGGAGGCGGGTGCGCAGCCCGAGCCTCGCTCGCTCGCTCACGGGAAGCTGATAACTAGCATCCAAGGTGCCCACCCACTCCCGCGGCGCATAGTCCCTGAGTTCGAAGCCATGGGCCGAGAATTGGCGGAGTCCTCCGTCGAATGAGAGTAAGAACGCGCCGCGGTCCGCGATCCGGTAGGTGGCGTCGGCCCTCACGGCCACCTCGCCCACTATGGCCGATACGAACTCAGTCGAGTCGATGACCGGGACACTCACCGCCGGGAGGTTGCCCTGGTACCCCTCGGCGGAGGCACCAGCGGTGATGACGAGGTCTCCAAACGTGAACTGCGCCTGGACACACTTCGGGGGGACGAGCCCAAGGAGCAGCGTGGCTACGATGAGGGCGCCGTGAATGCGCCCCGTCGCCCAGTGCTCGGGCGGGCGGGTCCAGGCATGGGAAGTTCTGCTCATAGCCCCGACCCGGCCGAGGCGAGCTGGCGGAAGAGCTGCGCCTGGACACGCGCACGGTCACGATATTGGATCGTCTGGGCGCGGAGGTCCTGGTAGATCCCGAGCTGATCCGGCAGGGATCGCCCCGCGACGATTGAGGGCCCGGCGCCGCCCTGCGTCTCATCAGGGGGGGCCTGGGCGTCCGTACCAAGCTGGCCGCCCGGCGAAATGTCCGAGTCGTATCTCCGGAGCCCCTGGAGCAGGCCGGCCGCGTTCTGCAGTTGGAGGAGCCTGGCTTCGACCTGCGCGACCTGCCCCTCGATCCAGAGGATGACCGCGTCGTACTGCGCGGCCCGCTCCTCCATGAAATCGGCCTTGAAGCTCAAGTCACGAGGCGTGTCGCGTGGGCTCACCGTGAGCTCGGGCACGGGCCTCAGCGCGATCTGTTCCTCGATTCGCGGTCCCGCGGCCTCCAACTCGTCCACGCGCTGCCCGACCGCGTCCCACTCCGCGGTGAGCACCGCGCGACGTGCGGGATTCGACTCACTCTCCAGCTGGGCAAGGATTTCGGCATCTCGGCCATTGAGGACGATGAGGAGGGTGCTGCGCGCCGCCTCGAGTCGCTCGGCCGCCCTTCCGGCCCCCGCCTCCGCCGCCATCGCCTCGACAGCGAGGGTGCTGAACCGTGCCAGGGCCCCTTCCTGCGCCGCCGTGCCCCGAGCAGCCACCACTTGGTCCAACGCGACCTCGTAGCTCTGGAATGCTCGACGGTACTCGATGAAGCGTGCGTCATAGTCCGCGAGAGCGGCCTGATGTTGGGCTTCGGCCTGGGTAACGTCGAACTGCGCCCGAGCGGAGCCAGGGGCGAGGGCGAGAGCCATCGCCAGAAGAGCGATCGAAAGAGCGCGGCCCAGCGGGGATCCTCCCCCGTGCCCGCGAGGGCAGAGGCTCATCCCTCGATTCCGTACTTTTCCAGCTTGTAGTAAAACACGCTCGGCTTCAGGCCCAGCAGACGGGCAGCTTCGGCTTTGACCCCTGCGGCCTGTTCGAGGGCCTGCCGGAGGAGCCGCGCCTCCATCCGTTCGACGATCCCGTTCAGGTCCATCCCCTCGGAGGTGAGCATCGGCCCACCGTCTCCGTCGCGCGCGGCCTGGCCGTCGTCGAACGCGGGAAGGTCGTCCAGCTCGAGCATCTCGCCATCCGCGAGCACCAGCGCCCGCTCAAGTACGTTCTCCAGCTCCCGGACGTTACCCGGCCAGGAGTACTCGGCCAGCTTCTCGAGCGTTCGTGGATGGACTTCCCGCACCGGAGACCGGGTACGCTCACGCAGCTTCTCCACGAAATGCGCGACGAGGATGGGGATGTCCTCTTTGCGTTCCCGGAGTGGGGGTAGGGTGATCGGGACGACATGGAGCCGGTAGAAGAGGTCCTCGCGGAACCCGGTCCCTTGGAGGAGTCGCTCTTGTGGATGGTTCGTCGCCGCGATGATCCGGACGTCCACGGGAATCGTCTCCTCACCGCCGACCCTCTCCAGCTCCCGCTCCTGGAGGACCCGGAGGAGCCGCACCTGCGTCTGGGGAGCCACGGTCGAGATCTCGTCCAGGAAGAGGGTGCCACCGTTCGCGAGCTCGAACCTTCCGCGCCTCCGGCGCTCGGCTCCCGTGAACGCTCCTTTCTCGTGCCCGAAGAGCTCCGAGTCCAGGAGGCTCTCCGATAGGGCCCCGCAGTTCACACGCACGAACGGCCCTTCGCCCCTTCCCGACCCCGCGTGGATCGCGCGGGCCACGAGCTCCTTTCCGGTACCGGATTCCCCGTAGATCATGACCGTGGACTCGCTCCGCGCGACCCGATCGATCCACCGGAATACCCGCTGCATGACCGGGGACTCTCCCACGATCGCCCCGTACCGGGGCTCCACCGCCTCTTCCAGCCCCTCCTTCAGATACGTGTTCTCGACCCGGAGGGACCGGTTATCCATATGGAGCCGGCGTCGCTCCTCCATCGTCTGAACCAGGCGGTCCACCTTCACGGCGAACTCTTCGGAGGAGAAGGGCTTCGTCATGAAGTCGACCGCGCCGAGCTTCATAGCTTCCACGGCCTTCTCGATCGTCCCATACCCAGTGATCACGAGGACTTCGGTCTCGGGATACCGCTCGCGGATGGCTGTCAGGACCTCCATGCCGTCCATCTTGGACATCTTGAGGTCGGTGATGACCAGATCCGCCCCGTTCTCCTCGAGGAGCTCCATGCCCCGGGCGCCGGTGTCGGCCGCAAGGGTCCGGTGACCCCGGCGGCGGAGGAGCAGCTCGAGGCCCTCCCGCATGGAGTCGTGGTCGTCGATGATGACTATCTGGGCCATAGTCCGCCTTAGGGATCGGAGGGATCAGCTCTCTTCGGGGGCGCCGGCGGGGAGATCCTCGGATCCCTGGAAATATATGCGGAATTCCGCACCCCTCCCAACGGGAACCACGGGGTCGTCGGGCTCCCGGTCCTCCCTCGGAGGCATGAGAACCACCCTCCCGCCGTTGGTCTCGATCACCCGCTTCACGATCGCGAGCCCGAGCCCCGCTCCCTGCTCCTTGTCCGACACGAAGGGCTCGAAGATGCGGTCCGCGAGCTGGGGAGAAACCCCCGGACCGTCGTCCCGGACGGACACGATGGCCTCCCCGTTCCGGAGCCACGCGTCCATCCAGACGTGCGCACCTGCCTGGCCAGCGTTCTGGAGGAGGTTAAAGACCGATCGCTTCACATGGTCCGGGTCGGCCCGCGCCATCAGCGGCTTGCTCGGGAGCCTGCTGGTGAGCGAGCCGCCCTTCCTCCTGAGCTGCGGCTCGAAGAGCTCGGCCGCCTCCCTGAGGGGCCCCCGCACATCGTGGAGCCGGGCCTCGGGTTGGAGGGGACGAGCGAAGGCAAGGAAGTCGTTGATGATGCCGTTCAGCGCTTCCACCTCGGTGCGCACGCGGTCGAGGAGCCTTCGCCGCTCGACGGGATCCTCCGTCTCGACGGCGGCGGAGGCAAAGAGCTCGAGCCCTCCGAGCGGGTTCCGGATCTCGTGGGCGACCTGGGCAAGCATGAGCCGGAGCTGTTCGTCCCGGTGGATGATCCCCACCCTCATCCGCTCCATCGCCCTGGCGAGCCGGCCGAGTTCGTCCCCCCGCTCGTCGGCGACGCTTTCGTCCCACCGACCCCTCTGGATCCGCAGCGCCGCGCGGGAGAGCCGCTCGAGGGGACGGACGATCCCGGTCGCGAGAGATGCAGCGAGGATCCCAAAGAAGACCGCCGCCGCGACGGACCCCAGGATGAGGGTTTGCCGAAACTCAGCCAGCGACGTGAGATAGTCGGCTCGCATGAGGACGACGAGCATCGCGTCGCTCGGCTCCCGCACGGGCTGGCCCGTCCTTGGTCTAGCCCCCGGAGGAATGGGCTCGTAGAGATCGAGGCGTTTGAAACCGTATTTGTAGGAACGCCCGTCCTCCCCTTCGAAGAGTGGCGTCACCGCTTCCCCCGTGCTCCAAGCGGTCTCGAGCTCGGACGGGTAGGCGTCCAGCCATCGAACCGGGCTCCCGATCCGCGCGGACTCGGGCGGGTCGGTGCTCACAAGGAGGGAGAGGGAGGTGCTGTCGCGCCGGACGACGTGAGCGCCGTCCACATACGGGAGGAGCGAGAGAAGCCGGTTCCGGTACGGGTCATAGATGAAAGGGCGGTCCTCGTCACCGGGCCGAAACGCCTGGATGACCTCTGCATCCAGCCCCACCTCGGCAGCCGCGCCGGCGACCCAGACGAGCTTCTGGTCCAACTCCCGCTCGATGGCGCGGCTCGCAAAGGTCCATGCCGACCACCCGCCCGCCACCGTGATCAGAAGCGAGCACCCGACGAGGAGCAGGACATACTTCCTCCGGAGGGTCATGGGGGCGGGGGTCTCACGCTCCGCAGGGGATCCGCTCGACCTGCGGCGCGGTGAACTCGATCGGTCTGGGAACAGCCGGAACGACAATCAGGTGGAAGGGGTGCGTCCGCTTGGCGGCTGGCGAGCAGAAGTTTCCGGGCACCAGCTCGACGATCTCCACTCGGGTGAAGGAGCCGATCCCAAGGACTCGCTTGACTTGGACGAAGTCTCCCGCCTCCTCACGTGGCCCCACCGCCGCGAGGAGCACGAACTCCGTCCCCCAGTCCACGAACGGGAGTCGCGCCTCCGGGCCCGCGTGATCCCGCCAGAACTCGACGAAGTCGGGCGGAGCGAACCCGGTCGCTGAAGCGAATAGCCTCGACCCCGTAGGAAGGGCCGGGGAGTTCCCCCCCTGGTCGAGCGTGGCGTAGGGGATCGTGGACGTGTACGTGGACTCTGCCCTCTTCCCCACGGTGAAGAAACGGGCGAGCTGGGCCGCCGTGATGACCCGCGCCGCCTCGGGATCTGGTCCGGATTCCCCCGGCGTAATGGGGTTCTCCGGATCGAGAAGGGACCCATCGGCACAGCGGACCCAGCGGTGGGTCTCGTCCCGACGCTCGTCGTACATCGTGAACGCCACATGAGTGGGGAACTCCCCAGCCGCCGGGTCACAAGCGGGCAGGAGATTTTCGGAGACGGCCCCGTCGAGGAGGCGAAGCCCCGTGGCCTCGTTCAGCTGTCGAACGAGAGAGGCATACTCGGCAACCAGCTCACCCGGGTTCACGTGGCTCCTCCGCACCGTCTCGCTCCCCTGGACCCCGCGGTAGCTCACCCGCTCCACCAGACCCCACGTCCCATCGGACACCCAGCGAAGGGTCTCGGTCAGCGCGCCCCGGTCGTCGTCCAGCCGCGAGACGACGTCTACCTGGATGTGCCCCACCTCACTGAACCGCGTGGGCCCGAGCACCGTCGTCTCACCGTCACAGGCGACGATGGCAGAGACCCCAAGCGCGGCGCCAAGCCACGCGCTGATCCTGCCGAGCCGGGGCCCACGCTTGACGTGGCCCCTTACCCAGGGAACTTGATGGGGATGGATCACCGCCTGCGCCTCCGCTCCTTGCTCGTGGAACGCTCGCTCGCGTTCGGAGACTTTACCCTGTCGAGCGGCGCCCGTTCGTCATACTACATCGACGCCCGCCTGACGACGATGTCGGCGGCAGGTCAGTTGCTGATAGGGTTGGTCGGGTTCGCCGCTGTTCGGGAGCGCTGGCCCGAGGCGGGTTGGGTCGGCGGGCTCACGCTGGGGGCCGATCCCGTGGCCTACGCCATCGCCCACCGGAGCTCGCTCGAGGGTGTGCCGCTCGACGCCTTCACCGTCCGGAAAAAGCCCAAGGAACATGGAAGCGGCCAGAGGATCGAGGGGGGGCCGCCGACCGGCGCGCGGGTTGTCGTAATCGAGGATACTCTCACCACCGGGGCGAGCGCGCTCGAGGCCGTGGCGGCTGTTCAACAGGAGGGGATCGCCGTAGTGGGCGTCCTGACCGTGGTGGACCGGCAGGTTGGGGGACTCGAGCGAATTCGGGAAGCTGGCCACCCGCTCGTTTCGATCTTCACGGCCGCCGAACTCCTCGAGGCCGCGGGCCACGCTCCCTGACTCCACTCAGTCCACGAGGCGGAGCGGCATCACGAGGCAGAGGTAATCCCGCTTTGCCTCCCCATCCCCAGACACAGGCTCGAGGGTAGCTGCCCGCTCTGGGGCCTTGAACCCGAGGCGGACCTCCTGTGTACCGACATAGCGCAACACCTCGAGCAGATAGTTCGCATTGAATCCAATGACGAGCGGCTCACCCGTGTAGCTTACCTCGAGCTCGTCATGTGCTTCCCCCAGGTCCGGGGTGAGGACGTTGAACTCGACTCGCCCGTCCTCGAACTTCATCCGGATCCGGTGGGTCTGCTCGGAGGCCACGGCAGCTACTCTCCGCACCGCTGACTCAAACCCTTTCCGCTCCACCACCGCGAACCGGTCATTGTCCTTCGGGATGACCTGCTCGTAGTTGGGATATGTCCCGTCGATCAACCTCGTGTAGACCTCCGTGCCCCCGGCTGAGAAGCCGAGGTGATTGCCTCCGCGAGCAACCTGGACGGTATCACTCTCGTTAAAGAGCCTCTGAACGTGTTGGAGGGCGGCGGGCGGAACGATGAGCTGCGTGGTCGTCTCCTGCGATGGGCCTGCCGGGATCGTCATCTTTGCCAAACGGTGGCCATTCGTGGCCACCATCCTCATTTCACGATCCCGAAGCTCCCAGAGAACGCCATTCAGGACAGGACGACTCTCCTCCGTGGACACGGCAAATGCGGTGTGACGGATAAGCGCTAGAAGATTACTGCCGGACGCCGTCCATCCCCGATCGAATGGGATATCAGGAAGAGTCGGAAAATCAGCAGCGGGAAGACCATTCAGCTTGAAGTGCGAGCGCCCACACCGAAGCTCAATCTGCTCTCCACGCGTACTGACTTCTACGGGTCCCTCTGGAAGCTCGCGTGTAATCTCCTGCAGCTTCTTACCGGGAGCTGTGAGGCTCCCCTGCTCCACCACATCCACGGCAACCCGGATTCGCACTGCCACATCCAGGTCAGTCCCACTGATCCTCACGCCATCGGCCGTCGTTTCGAGCAGGATGTTCGACAGCACAGGAAGCGTCGTTTTCGACGGTAAGCTCGCCGAGACAGCGTTTAGCCCCTGGTGCAGGTTCTGGCGCGTGATCGTGAATCTCATCCGGTCCTCACGAAAGCGGTGGTCGGACGGTCATGTCTGAGCGGAGCCTGAGGTAGCAGTCTTCCACGGGAGATATACTACTACCTCTATAAATAACTCTATTAGTAGTAGTAGTAGTCCGTGTGGATCCGTGGACTACCACGCTACACGATATCCGAAAACGGTACTCTGCACCACCATGTGCGACATCTCTGCGCAGTGGATTGAATGTGGAGTAGATCCGGAGCTTTCCAGTTCTTCCACACCCTGATTCCAATCCCCACATCTTCCCACGATCCCCACAGTCCGATGCGAGATTTCTCCACTGTACGAAGCCACGCCAGGTAGGTACCTGTAGACGCTCACACTCACGGATGGATGTTCAATCTCTCACGAATGAGTTCCACCCGGGATGCAAAAGCGGGATCTTCTTCCATTTGCGTCCGGATCTTCCGGATGGAGTGGATCACCGTCGAATGGTCGCGTCCGCCGAACAGCTGCCCAATGCGGACGAGGGATTCGTCCAGCATCTCCTTGATGAGGTACATAGCCACCTGCCGGGGAACCGTTACCTCCTGTGTGCGCCTCTTCGAGATGAGCCCATCCGGCCTCACGTTCCAGCTTCTCGCCACCTCATCGCGAATCCGCTCAGCGGTGAGCGAAGCACGCTCTGGATCGTTCCGGCCGCGAAGGACGCCCTGGAGCGCCGCGCGGGCGAGCTCGATCGTGATCTCCTCGTTCCTGAGCGATGAATAAGCGAGGAGCTTGATGGTTGCGCCTTCCAGCTCGCGTACGGACGAGGTGCAGGAGCGCGCGATGAAGTCGATCGTCTCAACGTCGATCACGAGCCCGTCGTCGTTCGCCTTCTTCTGGAGAATTGCGACCCGTGTCTCGTAGTCGGGAGGCGTAATGTCCGCCACGAGCCCCCACTCGAATCGGGAGACAAGCCGCTCCTCGAGACCCGGAAGTTCCTTGGGTGGCCGGTCGCTCGTGAGGACGATTTGTTTTCCCGCATCGTAGAGGGCGTTGAATGTGTGGAAGAACTCCTCCTGAGTGCTCTCCTTTTTCGCGAGGAAGTGTACGTCGTCCACGAGGAGGAGGTCGATCTCTCGAAATCGGCGGCGGAACGCGGGAGTGGTGCCGTGCTGGATCGCGTTCACCAGCTCGTTCATGAAGCGCTCGGTGGTTACGTAGGAGACCCGAGCGGTAGGCTGGCGCTCGAGGATCGCATGTCCCAGAGCGTGCATCAGATGCGTCTTTCCGAGCCCCACGCCGCCGTACAAGAAGAGCGGGTTATAAATCCTGGCCGGCCGCTCAGCCACGGCGTGCCCCGCCGCCGCCGCCAACTGGTTGTTGTTCCCGACGACAAACCGGTCGAAGGTGTAGCGCTCGTTGAGGTTAGTGCCCCGCCACGAATCCCCTCCCAGCGGAGGCTCTCCACGGGACGGCCTGGACGAGTCGTGCTGGGCGGACCCCTCGGCTTCGGCTCGTGGCGTGGTCTCGGGGACGCGCGCGGGGGGCACGGTCGCGGAGCAACGAAAGGTGAGGCTGAGGGGCCGGCCGAGGGTCTTCTTCACCAGGTCGGAGAGGAGCGAACCGTACTTGTCCTCGACCCACTCCACGTGGAAATCGCTCGGAGCTTCGACGATCAGCTCCTGCTCAGATAGCCCTACGGCTTCGCTCCCGGCCAGCCACGTTCGATAGCTCTGTTCTGGAACCTCGGTCTTCGCGGAAGCGAGGACTCTGGACCAGAGCTCGGCAGCAGTGAACTCCATCTGGCGATCGGGGATGACGCGAGGATCGACTTGATTGACGCGGAGGCGCCTCGAACGGGGCATCGTAATCGCCCCGCTGTGGATAAGTCAATCGCCGGTGGTAGTGGGTCAGTTTGAGCGTTACATGCGGTCTTCTGCTCGAGAGGGTTACCGGTGCGGCGGGTTCTGCTTCAGCCATTCGTTGGAGAATCTGTTGACACAGACTGTCGCGACGTCGGTGGCCGTGAAATTGCCCTGTCCAGTGGAGTACCATCTGTACGCGGTTGCGCTCCACACGATGTGCTACAACTTCGTGAGGGCGCATGGCACGCTGACCAAGGCGAACGGCGGGATCAAGACGACTCCGGCCATGGCGGCCGGGGTTGCCGACCGGCTGTGGACAGTGGGTGATCTTCTGAAACTGTTACAGCCAGCGTGACCCACTACAATCGCCGCTGCTCACCTTGACTCTGCGACGAGGCTCCGGGTAGGTTTCCCGGCGCTGGAACGTCTACTGCGGGACCCAGGAGACAGGTAAGAGCAGCATGAAACCGACGTACAGACCGCGGAACCGCAAGCGACTGAACAAGCACGGGTTCCGTGCACGGATGAAGACCCGCGGCGGGCGGAAGGTTCTCGCTCGGCGCCGCAAGCACGGGCGGGCCCAACTCACCGTGAAGATAGGATCGAAGTAGCCCTTCCGCTGACAGGGCCTTCGCGAACGATCCGCAGGTCCCCGGCAATGAT
>SHZS01000031.1 GCA_009692105.1 Gemmatimonadota bacterium
TGATGCGGAAGGCCAACTGATGCGGAAGGCCAACTGATGCGGAAGGGAAGGGGGGATCGGACGCTCCGGGCAGTTTCCCTGGAGCTCGGGGCGGCACCGTATGCCGAGGGGTCCTGCCTGGTGTCCTTCGGTGAAACGAGGGTCCTCTGCGCGGCCTCGATCGACGAGACCCTTCCACCCTGGCGCGCGAAAGGTACCGCCGGATGGGTCACGGCGGAGTACGCGATGTTGCCCAGAGCCACCCACTCCCGGTCACCCCGGGAGCGGGAGGGTGCCCGCGGTCGGAGCCAGGAAATCCAGCGGCTGATCGGCCGGGCGCTCAGGGCGACGGTGGACCTTGAAGCGTTGGGTCCCCGAACGATCATCGTGGACTGCGACGTGCTCCAGGCGGACGGAGGAACGCGGACCGCTGCCGTGACCGGCGGGTGCGTCGCCTTGGCCCTGGCATGCCGAAGTCTCGAGCGATCCCGGCTCGAACAGTCTGGCATCGTCCACCGCTCTCCCCTCCGGGGCCTCGTAGCGGCGGTGAGCGTCGGGTGGGTAGAAGGTCGCCCCCTCCTCGACCTCGAGTACTCAGAGGACCGCGTGGCGGAGGTGGACATGAACGTTGTCGCGCTCGAGGATGGACGGCTCGTCGAGGTCCAGGGAGCTGCCGAGGCCGAGGCGTTTCCTCGGAGCGCCCTCGACACGCTTCTCGACCTGGCCGAAGCAGGCCTTCGGGACCTTCACGAGCACCAGCGTCAGGCGCTGAACGGGCCGGGGGCGTGAGGACGCTCGAGGGCGGGGCGCGAGGCGCGTGAAGTTCCTTCTGGCCACGCGGTCGAAGGGGAAATTGCGGGAAATCCGGGAGATCCTCTCTAGGTTGGGCGGGATCCAACTCTTGGACCTGGACGAGGCAGGCGTTGCGCCCTCCGCGGAGGAGGACGGGATCGAGGTCTTTGAGACCTTCTCCGAGAACGCGCTGGCCAAGGCGCGTTATTTCCGACGGCAAACCGGAATGCCCACGATCGCGGACGACTCCGGGCTGGCCGTGGACGCCCTCGGAGGCCTGCCGGGGGTCCGGTCTCGGCGGTTCGTGCCTGACGCTGATCGACTGAGCCCTGACGAGCTGGACCAGGCGAACAATCGGCACCTCCTCGAGCGGCTGGTTGGGGTTCCGCCCGCGAAGCGCACTGCCCACTACGTCTGCGTTGCCGCGCTCGAGCATGGGACAGATGAGCCGGTGGTCTTCCGGGGAGAAGCGCGGGGCGAGATCCTCGAGCGGCCTCGGGGGAGCGGAGGGTTCGGATACGACCCCCTCTTCCTGGATCCCTCCGACGGCCAGACCTTCGCGGAACTTTCCCGGGCCGAGAAAGACGCGCGGAGCCATCGAGGGGCTGCCTTTCGCGCCCTGGCAGCCCACCTGGAAGCAGCCGCGGGGATCCTCCCGTGAAACACGACCCGGTTCCGAGCGATGTCGGACCGAACGACGACGCGTCGGCACTCCGAATCCGATGGAAGGACGGGCATGTCTCGGAGTATCCACCGAGGCACCTCCGTCTGGCGTGTCGCTGCGCCGGGTGCGTGGAGGAGATGACGGGACGCCCGATCCTCTCAGAAGGGAGCGTGCCTCTCGACGTTCACCCGCTAGCCATCCATTACGTCGGCCGGTACGCGCTCCGTTTCGACTGGAGCGACGGGCACACGACCGGGATCTTCCCCTTCCCGTATCTTCGGGAGTTGTGCCCCTGTTACGAGTGCGAGCGACCCACCGGCAGGTAAAGCAAACGGGCCGCCCCGAACGAATTCGGAGCGGCCCGCGTGCCTAACATACTGGCGGTGTCTTAGACCAGAACGACGTTCTCGGCTGCCGGGCCCTTCTGGCCCTGCACGACGTCGAACTCCACCGTGGCACCCTCGCTCAGGGTCTTGAACCCCTCGGCCTGGATAGCACTGTGGTGGACGAAGCAATCCTTGCTCCCGTCATCAGGCGTGATGAACCCGAAGCCCTTCTGGTCGTTGAACCACTTAACCTTTCCCTTGGTACGCATCGATCGATGCTCCTTGGTTTTTTTCGAGTCGGAGTTACGATGATACGTACGTCCCGACTTTGACGTGCGCGGAATCCCCGCGCGGTGTGTGGCCAACCTGGCCACAAAACTAACAGAGGGTAACGGCTCTCGATGGGAGGACCGCTACCCTCATCCAAGACCTGGTGCCCCGTCCCAGGAGGGGCCAACGCTTGAACAGTGGTGGAAGGCGGCCCGTGTGTCAACAGTCACGGAAACCCTTGTGGCTGGGCGGGCCTCCGCACATCGGAGAACCAATCGCCCCGTCGGGGGTAACACTAACCGTTCAAGCTGGCCCGCCCATCGAACGCCCCCTCGTGGTTCGAGATCATTTAACGAATCGGAGACGCTCTGTGGCCAAGATCAAGATATTCAAGAAAGATGGCTCTCCGTCCCCGTATTTCTGGTCGGACCAGGACGATGAGGATCCAAAGAGCAAGACCGTCTACAAGCAGGCCACGGACGGTGTGAAGCGCATGCGTGGCGTACGGTTCAACCCCAAGAACAACAAGATGCGGAAGGACTGAACGCACGCCCTAACCGGATTCCAACCGCCTCTCGACTGACGGCGTGACCGGGCCGGAGCGACTCTCTTGGGCACCCAGGAGTCGCGTTGTGACGACCGGGGCACCTCATCTTGCCGTAATCGCATGAGTCGGAGGCTCTCTTGTCGATTCAGCTGGACGGGCTGACCAAGCGATACGGAGGGCTGGCTGTAGTCTCGCGCGTCTCGCTGGACATCGCGAACGGCGAGATGTTCGTGCTCCTCGGCCCCAGCGGGAGCGGAAAGAGCACGCTCCTCCGGATGATTGCCGGGCTGGCCGAGGTGGATGAGGGGAGGGTGTGGCTGGACGGAAGAGATGTGACACACGTCTCTCCGAGTAAGCGCGGGATCGGCTTTGTCTTCCAGAGCTACGCGCTCTTCCGGAACATGACCGTCGCGGACAACGTCGAGTTTTCCCTTAGGGTGCGAGGGACACGGCCCGACGTACGGCGCCGACGCCGAGAGGAGCTTCTCGAGCTCGTCGGGCTGGCGGGCTTTGGTGAGCGCCGGCCAGCTCAGCTCTCCGGGGGTCAGCAGCAGCGGGTAGCCCTGGCCCGCGCGCTTGCCGACGCCCCAGCCTTCCTGCTCCTGGACGAGCCATTCGGTGCCCTCGACGCCCGGATCCGAACGGAGCTCCGACAGACCCTTCGTCGCATCCAACGCGAGTGCCGAGTGACGGCCGTCTTCGTGACCCACGATCAGGAGGAGGCTCTCGAGCTCGCGGATCGGATTGGCGTCATGAACTTCGGGCGTCTCCTGGAGGTCGGTGCGCCCCAGGAGCTGTACTTGCGGCCCCGCTCCGCCTTCGTCGCAGGGTTCCTCGGAGTGTCAAACCTGGTGGTTGGAGAATCCACTCCAACCTCCGTGCGGCTCGGCTCGGTGGATCTGCCTCTGGGCACGGAGACTCCCGTCCAACCACGGGGACAGCGCGCGCAGATTCTGCTTCGGCCTGAGGATCTGGAGATCCGCGCGGATCGGGAGCACATGCGGTCGGCCGTCATCGGGGTCGGCCGTGTGGAGGAGCGGGGTTTCAGCGGTCCCGTCGAACGGCTGCGCATTCGCCTCGACCCGATCCCCGGAGTGCGACAGGTGGCGCCCGCACTTCCGTACGGGGCAAGCGAGCTCGTGTTCGAGGTGACCCGACCGCAACCCGAGGCCGTAGCACGCACCGTGAAGCGTGGGGACATGGTCTGGGTGGGAGTGCGCCGGTGCCACGTGCTCGCACCGGCCTCGGTCGAGATCACCCTGTTCGGAGGGACCCGTCCGGGAAGCCACGCCCGCGACTTCGCCGGGCGCTTCGCCGAGTCGTTGCACGGATCCGTCCGCTACCCAGACGAGGCAGCGCTGTTGGATCCGATGCAAACCGGCGACACGGCGAGCCAATCGGAGGTCGTGGGATTCGGGCTCACCGCCATGGATTTCGAGGACGCCGAAGCTAGGCAGGGCGAGTTTGGGCCCGGAGCCCCGATGGGACACGTTCTCGTGGTGCCGGGGCCTTCCGAGGTCCCGAGGCGCCTCCTTATCTGTGTGGCCGTAGGCGAGCCGGGGAAGGTGGACGTTCGCGTCGCAGAGCGGATCGCCTGGCGGCTGGACGCGGAAGCCACCGTCATGACCGTGCTCCCCGAAGGGAAAGGCGTCCCCGAACACGTGACCCGCTTCCTCGAGGCCAGCGCCCGGGTACTCTCCTCCCGCGGGGTGCGCACCCGCACGCTCATCCGGCACGGCTCGCCTTCGTCCGAGGTCCTGTCGGAGATCAAGGAAGGGGGACACGACCTACTCGTGGTCGGAGCGCCCTTCCGGGGTCCAGGAGAGCCCCATCCCTTCCGAGGCGGGGTGATGGGTCGGCTGCTCCGCGAACGACCATCGGTGCCTATGCTCATCGTCCGGAGTCAGGAATCTTGAAGCGGAAGCCGGCTTCTCCCGGGGGTCGGCCTCCTGGCAGGAGGCTCCGCGAGCACAGCGTCCTGCCGGGGTTCGGGCTCTCCCTGGGTCTTTCGCTCACCTACACCAGCCTCATCGTGCTCATCCCGTTGGCCGCGCTCGTTCTCCGCTCGTCCTCCCTCGGATGGCACGACTTCTGGGAGGTCGCCCTCGAGCCTCGCGTCCTCGCGTCCTTCCGGCTGAGCTTCGGGGCGGCCTTCGTCGCCGCAGCGCTGAACACCGTCTTTGGGTTCGTGGTCGCCTGGACCCTCACGCGATACCGATTTCCAGGACGTCGTCTCCTGGACGCGCTCGTGGACCTTCCATTCGCGCTTCCCACGGCGGTCTCGGGCATCGCGCTCACGGCCCTCTTCGTGCCCGACGGGTGGGTCGGCCGGATCCTGGAGCCCCTGGGCATCAACATCGCGTTCACCCGCGCCGGGATCGTAATCGCCCTGATCCTGATTGGAATGCCGTTCGTCGTGCGCACGCTGCAGCCGGCGATCGCGAACCTTCCAGCCGAGCTCGAGGAGGCCGCTGCGACGCTCGGGGCCTCCCGGCTACGTACGGTCGCCCGCGTGGTTCTGCCCCCGCTAATGCCTGCCATGCTCACGGGCTTCACCCTCGCCTTCGCGCGTGCGATCGGCGAGTACGGGTCGGTCATATTCATCGCCGGGAACCTACCCTTCCGAACGGAGATCGCCCCCCTCGTCATCGTGATGAAGCTCGAGCAGTTCGACTACGGGGGGGCAGCCGCGATCGGGACGGTGATGCTCGCAGCCTCCTTCCTGCTGCTCCTTGCGGTGAACCTGCTTCAGCTCTGGTCTCGTCGCTGGAGCGGAGCGGGCATCTGACATGACCCCCGAGCCCTTCGTCGCACACGCCAACCTGCGCGCCCCGGGCCAAGCCGTCCCCATGGGTGCGCGCGACCCCGCGTGGGTCCGGCGAAGTCTCATCGGCGTCACGGTCACCTTTCTCGGGAGCCTGCTGATCGCTCCGCTGGCCCTGATCCTGACGCAAGCATTCGCAAGGGGATGGTCCTTCTACGCTTCCGCCATCACCGATCCGGAGGCCCTCTCGGCGATCCGTCTCACCCTCTTGGCCGCGGCAGTAGCCGTTCCGGTGAACGTGGCGTTCGGAATTGCGGCAGCGTGGTGCCTCGGGAAGTTCGAGTTTCGTGGGAAAGGAGTCCTCACGACTCTGATCGACCTGCCGTTCGCCGTCTCCCCCGTCATTGCGGGGATGGTCTTTGTCCTGCTCTTCGGGCTGGGCGGCTGGCTCGGACCCTTGCTCGACCGCTACGACATGCGGATCGTCTACGCGGTGCCGGGCATCCTGATCGCGACCCTGTTCGTGACCTTCCCGTTCGTCGCGCGTGAGCTCGTGCACCTGATGGAGACGCAGGGGGTTCAGGAGGAGGAGGCAGCCAGGCTCATGGGGGCGTCCGGGTGGACGATCCTCACTCGGATCACCCTTCCGAACGCACGGTGGGCGCTCTTTTACGGCATCGTGCTCTGCAACGCGAGGGCGATGGGGGAGTTCGGGGCGGTATCCGTGGTGTCGGGTCACATCCGTGGGCGGACCAACACCCTCCCACTACACGTCGAGATCCTCTACAACGAGTACAACTATGTGGCCGCCTTCGCTGTGGCCTCGGTGCTGATGGGCCTTGCGATCGTGACCCTCGTGCTGAAGGCCATAGCCGAGCGGCACGTCGCCGAGCGCCCCTCCGTCCGTCCCGGTCCGCCCCCCGGGCATCCGTGACACAGGACCCTGTTGCCCGGTCACCGAGCGAGCGAGCGGCATCCTGGCTCCGAAGGCTTCCCCTAGGGGTGATGCTCGCCGCCGTCGGCACACTTCTCGTGTTGGCGGCCGCTGGAAGTGTAAGTGCGATCGCAGCGTCCCTCCTCCGGCGATCGGCAGAGGAGCAGGCGGGAGGGCAGGTCGAGCTCGCCGCCCGCGCGGCCCAGGACATGAGGACGCTCCTGGGGGCTGCAGGCGTGGTCGTGCTCCTCGCGGTGGCCGGCGCGATTGCTGTGAGCCGATACGCCACGCGCCCCTTGCTCCAGCTCGCGGGCTCCGCCCGACGCATCGGAGATGGCGACCTCGCCACCCCGGTGGGCGACGTGCCGGGCAGGGAGGCGGGGCGCCTTGCGTCCACCATGGAGGAGATGCGGGGACGCCTCCTCCGGGTCACCGCGGAGCTCCGCCGGAGCGAGGCTGAGGCCCAAGCGCTCCTCACCGGCATGGTGGAGGGAGTGTACGCGGTAGACGAAGAACGTCGGGTCCGCTACCTGAATCCCCAGGCGGCGGCCCTGTTGGGTATACGCCCCGACGAGGCCATCGGTCGGTTCTGCGGCGACGTGCTCCGCCCCGTGCCGCTCGACGGGGAACGTCCCTGCGAGGCGCGCTGCCCCATCGTCCACGCTCGCTCGCGAGGAAGCACACGTGCCACCGAGGTCCTCCAGCTGCCCGGCGGACGGCGGCGGACCGTCGTCATCACCAGCTCCTCACCCTCCGGCGGTCGGCAGGTCCAGATTCTCCGGGACGAGACCGACATCGAGGGCGCGCGCCGAGCCCGAGACGCCATCGTCGCAAGCGTATCGCACGAGTTCCGGACGCCCCTCTCGGCGCAGCTCGCATCCCTAGAGCTCCTGCGGGGAAGCCTTGGGGTCCTGGGGGAAGGGGGCGCGCCCCTGAACGGGGAGTCCATGGAGCTTCTCGAGGCGGCCGAGCGCAGCTCGCTCCGGCTCGTACATCTGGTGGACAACCTGCTGGAGAGCGTGCGTCTCGAGTCCGGGGAGGACTCGATCCGGCGTGGTTCGATCGCGCTCGACGAGGTTGTGGAGGAGGCCGTGGAGCTCACGGCCCCCCTCTTCCGGCAACGGGCGCAACGGATCGCGGTGGACCTTCCGTACCCGGCGCCCCAGCTCCTCGGGGACCCGCAGCGCCTCACCCAGGTGATCGTGAACCTCTTGGCCAACGCGAACAAGTACTCTCCCGAGGGGACCTCGGTGCGAGTGGGGGCCTCGGAAGGTGATGGGCGCCTGGAGGTGTGGATCGAGGACGAGGGACCCGGGCTCCCCGACGGCTCAGAGGATTTCATTTTCGATCGCTTCTATCGTGCGGGTGAGTCGGAGGCAAGCGGAATGGGGCTGGGGCTCTGGATCGTGAAGTCGATCGTGGAGCGGCACGGGGGCACCGTTCATGCGTGCTCGCTTCCGCGCACCGGATCGCGATTCACGGTGAGACTCCCCACCGGCGGGGACCGATGAAGATCCTCGTTGCTGACGATGACCGGGAGCTCCGCGATATCCTGGCCTTTGCGCTCCGTCGGGCGGGGTACCTGGTGGTCGAGGCCATGGATGGCGAACGGGCCCTGGAGGCCTTCCGGAGAGAGGGGCCGAATCTGGTGGTGCTCGACGTCAACATGCCCAAGATGGACGGGTTCGAGGTGTGCCGACGGATCCGCGCCGAGTCGGCGGTCCCGATCCTCATGCTGACGGTGCGGGGGCAGGAGGAGGATGTCGTGAAGGGGCTCGATTCGGGGGCCGACGACTACATGGCCAAGCCCTTCAGCCCCCAGACCCTCCTTGCCCGCATCCGTGCGTTGTTCCGGCGGGCCGGGGCGGAGACGAGGGAGGAGCACACGGTCGGGGATCTTCATCTCGACATCGAGAATCAGATGCTCTCCATCGCGGGACGCCCCCCCGCTCGCCTGACGAAGCTGGAGCTCCGTCTGGTGCAGTTCCTCGTGGCCCACGCCGACCGCGTCGTGCGGACAGAACGCCTCTACGGCCACGTCTGGGGGACCCGCGGGGGCGGGGACCGCGAGCTCCTGAAGCAGCTCGTTTACCGCCTGCGCCAGAAGATCGAGGAGTTTCCGGCGAGCCCGCGCCGGCTCGTCAGCGAGGCCGGGGTTGGATACAGGCTCGTGACCGGGTCCGGGGAAGCGGCGGAGACCAGCTAGGAACGCGGGCCATGGGTGGTCTACGACTGCTTTTCGCGTTGGTACCCCTCGCGGGAGGGATCGCTGTCATGGCGTGGCGATTCCAGGAGACTCGCACTCCGGTCACAGCATCCAAGATTCTCATCCCTCCCCTCGCGATGAGTACGGGATTCCTGATGTTCGTGGCGCCGGCAGCTCGATTGCCTTGGCTGTGGGCAGCGGTCGCCTTTTTCCTCGGTGCCGGAATTCTCTACTATCCCCTGTACGTAACCTCCTCTTTGGAGCGTCGAGGGGAAACCATCCACATGCGGCGATCCGGTTGGTTCATCGCGATCCTCTTGGGGCTCCTCGGTGTACGCCTGGCATTGCACGAGTACGTCGGCCAGATCCTCTCCGTGCCGCAAACGGGTGGGGCGTTCTTCGTCCTGGCCTTCGGGATGATCGTCCGGTGGCGGGCGGAGATGTACCTCCGGTACCGCGGTCTCGTGCGCATCGGACTCGGGGACCCTGCCGCGTAGTGAATCTCGTCGCAGTCGGAATTACCTTTCCTGGCATCGTGTTCAAGACGGCCATGACGAACTAGAAGGACGGAGGAAGAAAATGCGACGGTACATTCTGCTTGTTGCGCTTGCGGTTGCTGTCCCCGCCGGTGCTCGTGCCCAACAGGCCGACTCGCCCGGCGCCAATGGGCAGGCGATGGCGGCGGTCTCGAAGATGCAGGTCGATCTGTTCGTCGTCAGTCACCTCAACGAGGCCGACAACGAGCTATTCCAGCGGAACGCGCGTGATGCGTTCAGGCTTGGTCTTGAGGATGGTGGCGTAACCGTGGACGGGCGTGCCCCACACATGATCGTTTGCGAGGTATTGGCTCGGGAGGCTGGGGCTGGTCGTGTAGGATACCAGTATGTGACCAAGTTCTTTCACGACGAAGCCCCCACGCCGACCGTTATGCCCATTCCCGTTCTGGTGTGGGATGCGGGCGGCATGGCGACAGCCATCGTGGTCCCTCAAGCGAGTTTTGCACCCGAGGCTGTCGGCAAGTCCTGCACGGATGGATTCTCGAACGAGTGGCGCAAATGGAATCCGCAGCCGTAACACCTCTTTGCTGAATAACGGGACTTCGGGGCGTAGCGTAGCCCGGTAGCGCGCCTGCTTTGGGAGCAGGAGGTCCCCGGTTCGAATCCGGGCGCCCCGATTGGGTAAGTAGCTGTAAAAGCAGTACTTAGGTATGTGCATTTAGAAAAGTCAAAAGCTAGGGCGCTCGGTGCGGGCCTCGCCTGCGGCGCACTGTGGACGGTGTCCAAAGGCATCCAGGCCTCGGGTTCACGCTGCCTCCTCTTCCCGGTGGGGTCCGATGGGACGTCTTCCATTCCGATGGATACCCTCTGGGCGAGGTAGTGCTGCCCGTGCGAGTCCGTATCCGAGATACGCAGGGGGATTTTCTATACGGGATTGCCAGTGGAGATCGGGGCGAACCCGTCGTTGTCCGCATTCGGATCGTGCGTCCATGATTGGATGTCGAGTCGTCCGCAATCACTTTCACGAGGCTTGGGGGCGATGAATCGCAGACTGCTCAGCAGCTTGTATCTGGCCGGCCTAGCTCTCGTCCTCCCAGGGGCGGCCATGGCCCAGTCTGGGCCGCAGCAACGAGTCGATGTCGAGGTTGCAGCCGACATCCTTACCAGCTACGTCGGGCTCTATCAGTTCGCCTCCGGTCTCTACATCGTGGTCACCTTGGAGAACGGATTTCTTTTCACTCAAATTCCGGGTCAGGAACGGTTTCGGATCTTCCCCGAGTCTGAGACGGAGTTCTTCGTCCGTGCGTTCGATGGCCAGGTCGTGTTCGAGCGAAGTGCGGATGGCGTCGTGACCGGTGCCGTCTTCACGACGGGAGGGCAGGTAATGCCCGCCCGGAAGATCGCCTAGCGGGTCCTCGGGCCGTTGGACCCTGGGATCATCCTATGAGTGGACCTTCGCGAGTTGATTCGAATTCGATCGGTAACCCTCAGTTGTATCTCAGCGATAATCACTTCGAGGTCATCCTTCGGACTCTAGGGGCCCCGAAGGACTCTGGGCGCCTGACCTTGCTCGTGCGGAGGACGATCGGGGGCGTGCGGGAGACTCCGGAGACGGCCCAGCTCTCCCGAATGGAGGGTCTTGTGGGCGACTCTTGGGGCCGCCAGTGGAAGGCCAGTCCTGATGGGCAGCTGACGGTCATGGAGACCGGGGTGGCTCAGATGATTGCGAATGGCCAGCCCCTTACCCTCTTCGGCGATCAGCTGTTCGTGGATCTGGACCTCTCCGTGGCGAACCTTCCCATTGGGAGCCGGATCCAGATCGGTGGCGCTACCGTGGAGGTGAGCGCCAAGCCGCACAACGGCTGTGGAAAATTCCGGGCTCGGTTCGGTGCGGATGCCCTTCGTCTCTTATCACGACCCGACCTGCGCCAGAGGAACTTTCGGGGCATCTACATGCGCGTGGTCGACGACGGGGCGGTTGCCATGGGCGATGATGTAAGAATCATCTCACGTGGCTGAGGATCGTGCCGGTCCGGTGGGGCCCGATCCGGTGAGGCATGGACCGCTTCCACCCGTTCTATTCCTCGGCGCACTCGTGGTCCAGGGCGCGGGACACTTCCTGTTCCCCGTTCTCCGCGTGATACCGAACCCTTGGAATCTCGGCGGAGTCGTTCTGATCGTGGCGGGCTTGGGTGTCGTCGTGGTCGCCGACCTGCAGTTCACGCGAGCCAAGACCACGGTGCACCCGTTCAAGGAATCGACGGCACTGGTGACCACTGGGATCTTTGGCTTCACCCGGAACCCGATGTATCTGGGTATGGTCACGATTCTCTTCGGTGTGGCAGTTACAGTTGGAACCCTTACCGCCTTTTTGGTGCCCCCTCTCTTTGGTTGGGTTCTTTCAGCGGGGCAGATTCGCATGGAGGAGGAGAGGTTGATCAGAGTCTTTGGCAGCGCCTACACGGTCTACGCGCAACGAGTGCGTCGTTGGCTATAGCGGGGCGGATCGTCGAGCACCGAGGCCGGGGGCCTTGCGGTGTCTCGAGAGCGTTCAGTCATGTTGAGATGGAATCTAGACCCATTCAGGAGGAAGGGAGAGCCGTGGCGGACGGTCCGTCATGCTTGCCACACTCCCTAGGCCGCGACCGCCCTTCTTGAGGGACCACAGGGGTTTAGTCAGTGTATAGGCCAATGACGGTTCAACCGGAGCTACCTGGCTCATTCACCATCCTGCTGGTGGCGAGCGCGACTCGCCGGAGCACTGAATCCATGAGGTTCTTCTCGGTAGTCAGCTTGCCGATCGGCATCGGATTGGCGGTTCAGGGTTACCTCGGGTCGGACCGTGCCGACGTCTCGCCGAATATGGCAACGGCCTTTCAGGCTACGAGCTATACCGCAGACATAGCCCCGATCTTCGAGGCTCGCTGCGTGCAGTGTCACGGGGGCGTGGATGAAACGGGCAAGGTAAAGACGGAGAACGGGTTGAACCTGTCTACTTACGAGGGACTCATGACTGGCTCCGAGGACGGACCTGTCATCGAGCCCGGCGATCCCGATACCAGCGTCCTGATCGACATGATCGTTCAGGGCGACATGCCGGAGGAGGGAGACCTGGTACCGCCGCAGGAGATCGAGATGATCAGGGCGTGGATAACAGAAGGCGCTAAGAACGACACCAAGCCCTAACGAGGTCGCGGCCCACGGCCGGTCAGAACCCCAAGGCGGGTCAGAACGTCAGGACTGGGAAGAACCGGTTGCCTACAGCTCCGTGGCAACTGCGTTCGAGGCCCATCCTGCGGGGGGCACGGCCCTCGACCGGACCGAGACGACAATACCTCCGTCCGCCAGCTGCCGGTCGAACGGCCCTGGCCGGCCGCGGAGCCGAAGAAGGCCGCCCTCGATGAGAACCGTCGCCACGACGGAGAGGACGGCCCCCATCGCGACACCCTCGAAGGTCACGATCGCTGCAGGAGGCATGGGGACGATGGCCATGCCTCCGGTCGGCAGGGGGTAGGCCATCGATGACAGGCTGACCAGCATGAAGGCCGCGGTCCCACCCACCAGCCCTCCACACAACGCCGTGAGCGGGACGCGCGTGCGCAGCTCACTCCCCAGGGGAGGTAGCTCCCCTAGCGGAACCGAGCTCCGTATCTCCACGTCCTTCGCTGCGATCTTTGCCTCGGCGAGCTTCCGGACGGCGTCCCGTGCATCGGCCGAGGAAGAAAACACCGCGTGCAGCCACGTCGCTTCTCCTGCCATTCTAGGCCCTCTTGCCCAACGGGTGGGGCACTACGGGGTGCGGCTCGGGCTCAACGCCGCCACCGACCCGACTTGCATGCTGCTCGCCCTCCCGCACCTCCCAGATGGAGACGACGGGGGCCAATTGCATGAAGAGCAGGTACATGAGCGCAAACATGCCGAAGGAGCCCGCCAGGATCCCCAGCTCCACCCAGGTGGGCTGGTAGCTACCCAGCGTGAAGTCGAGACGCGGAAAGCGAAGGGAACCCACCACAATGAGGTACCGCTCGATCCACATGCCGACGAGCACGCACAGGCCCACGAATAACGTCCCCACCGGTCGTCGCCCGCGAGGGAAGGACAACACCCCCAGCGGAACCACGACGTTCAAGATCACCATGGCCCAGAACGCCGCGGCATAATCACCGGATACCCGTTGCAGGAGGATCGCCGTTTCCGACGGTTCCCGGGCGTACCATACCGGTAGATGCTCCGCGAATGTGAAGTAGCCCCAGATGAGGGCGAAGGTGAGGGAGAGTAGACCCAGATTGCTGAACACCTGGTCGGTCAGGTAGTCCCCCACCTTCAGCACCCGACGCAGCACGTACATCGCAACCAGAAGTACGGCGATGCCGGAATGGATCGCACCGGCCACGAAGTACGGTCCGAAGATCGTGCTGTGCCACATCGGCTGCATGGTCATGGCGAAGTCCCACGACACGATCGTGTGGACGGAGACCGCGACAGGGATGACAATCACAGCCATCGCCTTGATTCCGCCCTCCAGCGAGAACCACTGCTGCGGCGTCCCGCGCCATCCCAGGGCAAGGAGGCGGTAGAGGCGTGCCCTGAAGCGTCCCCGGTCCTCAGCCACGGCGCGATCACGGAGGATCGCTAGGTCGGGGATCATCGGCAGGAGGAAATACAGGATGCTCCCGCTGAGGTACGTGAAGATGGCCATCATGTCCCAAGCCAGCGGCGACCTGAAGTTCGGCCAAAGTCCACGGTGGTTGGGGAGCGGCACCATGTACCAAAAGAGCCACGGGCGGCCGAGGTGGATCAGCGGAAAGAGCCCGCCGATCATTAGCGCAAAGACAGTGATGGCCTCGGCGCAGCGGGTCACCGGTCTCCGCCATTCGGCGGAGGTGACGCGCAGGATGGCGGAGATGAGCGTGCCCGCGTGGCTGATGCCAATCCAGAATACGAAGGTGGCTATGTACAGGCCCCAGAACACGGGGCGGTTGATTCCGGCAACCCCGATGTCGTAACGGATCTGATAGCCCCAACAAAACCACAGCACGCCGGCGAGCATGGCGGCCAGGATGGTGCACGCGACCAACCCAGGCCGCACCCCGGAGAGTGGCCGGAAGAGGACGTCCTCCCTCCCCTTGGACGGTGCAGACATTCCAGCCACCCTACTCACCACCCTTCAGGTAGATCACTGATGGATTCGTGCCGAGGTCTCCGAGCAGGCGCTCGGCGCGATCGCTCCTGGCGAGCTGCGCCACGCGGCTGGTCGGATCCTCGAGATCACCGAAGACGATTGCTTGCGCCGGACAGGACTGCGCACACGCGGTGCGGATCTCCCCGTCCAGCACCGGCCGGTCCTCGCTCCGGGCGCGCCCCTTCACATCTTGGATCCGCTGGACGCAGAAGGTGCATTTCTCCATCACCCCGGCCGGACGTACGGCGACGTCGGGATTGAGCTGTAGCTGCAGGGGCTCGGGCCACTCCCCCCCATGCCAGTTGAAGAAGCGGACGGAGTACGGGCAGTTGTTGGCGCAGTATCGGGTGCCGATGCAGCGGCTGTACACCATTGCGTTCAGCCCCTCGGGATTCCTGTAGGTTGCGTACACGGGACACACAGGCTCGCAGGGAGCTGCCGCACAGTGCTGGCAGAGGACCGGCATGAAGCGGATTCTTACGTCGGGGAAGACGCCTTCATAATGCCGCTCGATGCGCATCCAGTGCATCGCTCGACCGTTCCTCGCCTCCTCCTCCCCAACGGTCTGGATGTTGTTTTCCGCATGGCACGCGACGACACAGGCCCCGCATCCCGTGCAGCGGTCCGTATCGATGGCCATACCCCACCGCGTCATGCGGGCACCTCCTCGCCTGTGCTCATCGGCGCCCAGGCCACCGGGATCCTCTCATCCGCGCCCCGCTCGGTGTAGCTTCGCCCGAAGCGCGCTAAGCTGCCCGATCCAAGGCGCTGGATGCGGATCCGGCTCGCAGCCCACGCCGGTGCCAGCGTTCCGTCCACCTGCAGTCGGCCCACCAGGTCCAAGGGGTTAGCCCCGCGGCCCTGGGCGTAGCGACCGTACGCGCGATGCCCGTGGCCCATAGGCATCCCGATCACTCCCGGGCGAACCGCCGGGTCGATCAGGGCCAGCACCTCGATCGAGCCCGCGGGTGATTCCACCCGGATACGGTCGCCCTCTCCCACACCGAGCTGTTCCGCATCGGTGGGTGACAGTTCGGCCCAACCGTTCCACATGACGGTGGACAGGGGATCGGGGAGCTCTTGGAGCCACGGTCGGTTCGCACCCCTCCCGTCACCGATCTTCAACGATTCGTAGGGAATGAGCTGGAAGGGGAAGTCCTCGGCGCTCCCATCGAATCGGGCTTCGGTCGCGGCTGGGGCCGGTCCTGCAGGGCCCGGGGGCCCGAGTTGTGGGGCTCCGTCCTCGAAGATCCCTCCTCGTGCCAGGGCCTCGAAGTAGTAGGCGGCGGCACTTGCGCCGGGTCCACCGGGCAAGCGGTCCTGCTCCTGTTGGATCCGCTGCCGCACGAGCGCTTCGAAGCTCGCCCAGGGAAATTGACCTGCCACCGGTTCACCTAGGGCCGCGGCAACGGATAGGAGCACGTCGCCGGGGTGGCGTCCTTCACCGAGAGCATCGATCGCCGGCCGCGATAGCCCCAGCACGGACACTCCGATCGAAGCCGCCGGCTCCACTGCGTCGAAGCGCTCCAACTCCGTGCTCAACGGCAGGAGCAAGTCGGCGTGCAGCGCGGTGTCGTCGGTGAAACTGCTCATGACGATGACCTTCTCGAGGGAGGCCAGGGCGTCAGCAACTCCCCAGCTCGCCGGGAGCGCATGGAGTAGATCGGTCTCGGCCACGAAGAGGAGTTGGACGGGTGGGGTCGCTTCACCACGCAGTCTCGCAGCCAGCTCCGCCATGGAGGTCTGCCCCCCCTCGGGTGGCTCGATACCACTCGCCAAGTCGAACCGGGCCGGGGCAAAGACGCCCCCGGACTTGCCGAGGTTGTCGAGCAGGACGTTCAAGCCAAGGGCTGCGACCACGTTGAAGAGCCCGTTGCTGTGAGCCGCCGCCGACCCACCCGACACGACCATGCGGTTCTCCGCCGCTCCCAACTCAAGAGCTACCCGCCGAATCCTTTCCGGGTTGAGATCGCAGACCGACGCGGCTTCACCCAGGCTCGGCGGATCATCGGGGAAGAGCCTGGAGTAGCGCTCCCGCGCCGCTACAGCTACCCCTCCCTCGGACAACAGCACCCCCGCCAGGGCCCTCGCCAGGACCCCCTCTGTACCGGGACGCACCGGGAGCCACTCGTCCGCGTTCGCGGCTGTCAGGGACATGCGAGCCTCGGCATGCACGAACCTTCCCCGTCGTCGGGGTCGGCCGCGACGCATCTCGGCGAGAGCTCTCGTGTAATGGACGGGGCTCCGCCAGCGGTCCACGATGGGCGCACCGATCGACAACACGTAGTCGGAGCGCCGCACGTCGAAATAGGGGATGTCGTCGATTCCGAGGCTAATCAATGCGGCCTGCCGCTCCACCTCGAGCTCGGGAGCCTCGACGAAGGTCGGGGGGGGTGCGCCTAGTGCGGCCGCAAGCCGGCGGAAGAGGGCACCGGTCAGCCCCCGCCGGTCGGCTCCGACGAAGGCCACTCCTTCCACAGGAGCGCTCCCGATAGCGGCGACGACCTCCGCCAGCGCGTCCTCCCATGTAGTGGGCTCGAAGCTTCCCTCGCCCCGGTTCCCGGTGCGTCGTTGCGGCACGAGGATCCGGTCCGGGTTATACAGCTCCTGCAACAGGGACTGCCCGAGTGCGCAAACGCCCCCCTGATTGATGGGGTTATCGGGGAGGCCTTCGATCTTCTTCGCGTTGCCGTCGACGACTCGTACCTGTATCCCGCACGCGGCCGAACACTGCCGACACACTCCGGGACGCCATACGCTCTCGCCCTGGAGCACGCCGGGGCGCAGAGGAACCTGGACGATGAACTGCTCCTCCTCCTTCTTCTCGCAGCCCTGCAGCACGGTCAGACTGATCCCGGCCGTGGACGCCTTGAAGAAGTCTCGTCTACGCACTCTTCTCTCCTCCGGCTGCTTTCAGTGATGACAGGTCAGACAGTCCACACTCGCACCGCGTTCCTTGTGGCATGACAAACACCATCCCATATCTGCGACGTTGACCACCTGCCGTGCCACGGTCATGCTGCCGACGTCGCCATGACAGGTGGCGCACTCGACTCCGGCCGCTATGTGAGGACTGTGCTTGAAGTGCACCATCGCCGAGGTCGGCAGCGTGTTGACCTTGCGCCAGATAACCGGCTCCCCTCTCTCCAGGTTTCCCATGAACTTGAGGACCTCGGGGCTATCCGGTGCGTCGTTGCGGCGATGACAGACTGCGCAGGAGGATATGGGCGGGAGCCCGGCTTGCGCTTGCGTCTCGACACCCTGATGGCACCGCACACATTCGATCTCATTCTCGATATGCACCTGATGATTGAACGCAATCGGCTGCGGCGGGGGTGGCGGCAGGTCCGAGGAACACGCGGTCAGGAGCACCAGAGGACAAGCGAGGGCCACGAGGGCGCCGAGGCCATCCAGGGGCCCGCGCCCCGACTGCCTACGCGCTCGAACGGAATATGAGGTCAATGGCCGGGACCGAATTCGATGAGTGATACGAGAAATGCGTGGGTGAGATTGCAATGGTGAAGTCCGCCCGACAAGTGGGGCTCGCTGGGGGAGCCACCGGGGGCGGGGTGGGTCACCCGCTGGAGGAAGTCGCCTCGATAAGAGGCGCAGGAGTTGACCGGTCGCGGCAAAGCTCTAGACTTGGCCCATCCATGAAACCAAAACATCGTCCACGAAACCCCGCGTTCGGATCCGGACCCACGGCCAAGAGGCCGGGCTGGAGTCTCGACGCTCTCGAGGGCGCGCTCATCGCACGCTCTCATCGTTCCGGCCCCGCCAAGGCGCGCATCGCCGAGGTGATCGAACGCTCTCGCGACCTCCTCGGGCTCCCGTCCAACTACCGGCTCGCGATCGTGCCGGGCTCGAACACCGGAGCCTTCGAGATGGCGCTCTGGACCCTGTTGGGCTCACGCGGCGTGGACGTGCTTTCGTGGGAGAGCTTCGGGGCGGGATGGGCGACCGACATCGAGAAGCAGCTGAAGGTGAAGGATCTCCGGAAGTTCAGCGCGCCCTATGGGGAGCTGCCCGAGCTCTCCCAGGTTGGGCAGGATCGTGATGTCGTCTTCGTATGGAACGGCACGACCTCGGGCGTGAGGGTGCCGAATGGGGACTGGATCGCCCCCGATCGGAAGGGACTCACGCTCTGCGACGCGACCTCCGCGTTGTTCGGTATGGAGATCGCCTACGACCGCCTCGACTGCTTCACTTATTCCTGGCAGAAGGTGCTGGGCGGGGAAGCAGCGCACGGAATGATCGGGCTCGGCCCTCGGGCCGTCGAACGGCTGGAGAGCGCGGTGCCACCCTGGCCGCTCCCAAAGGTGTTCCGCCTCACCAAGGGAGGGAAGCTGGAGGAGGGGCCCTTCAAGGGCGAGACGATCAACACTCCTTCCATGCTCTGCGTGGAGGACGCGCTCGACGGCCTCCGATGGGCGGAGAAGGAGGGAGGTGGGCCGGGCCTCATTCGGCGCACACGGGCAAACTACGCCGTGATCGAGAAATGGGTGGAGCGGACCGAATGGGTCGACTTCCTCGCTGCCCGGCCGGAGATCCGATCGCCCACCTCGATTTGTCTCAAGGTCGTGGATCCGGCGGTCACCGCCCGGTCCGTGGAAGAGCAGGGTGAACTCATCAAGCGGATGGTGAAGCTCCTCTCTGCCGAGAAGGTGGCGTACGACATCGCCGGATATCGCGACGCTCCGCCTGGGCTTCGAATCTGGGGAGGCGCGACGGTGGGAGCTGAGGAGCTGGAGGCGTTGACCCCCTGGCTCGACTGGGCCTTTGCGGAGGCGCGAAATGGCTAAGGTTCTCATTGCCGACAAGCTGAGCGCTGCCGCGGTCCGGGTCTTCGAGGAGCGCGGGGTCGAGGCCGAGGTCCGGACGGGCCTCACCGAGGATCAGCTCGTCGAGATCATCGGAGGATTCGACGGCATCGCGGTGCGCTCGGCCACGAAGGTGACGAAGCGCGTCCTGGAGGTCGGGGATCGGCTCCGAGTAGTTGGCCGAGCCGGCGTGGGTGTGGATAACGTCGACGTGCCGGCGGCCACCGCACGGGGCGTCGTCGTCATGAACACCCCTTATGGGAATTCCGTGACGACCGCCGAGCACGCCATCGCGCTCATGCTCGCGAGTGCACGCCAGATTGCGGCCGCGGACCGCTCCACTCGGGGAGGCAAGTGGGAGAAGTCCCGCTTCATGGGGATGGAAGTCGCAGGCAAGACTCTCGGGCTCATCGGGTGCGGGAACATCGGGTCGATCGTAGCGTCGAGGGCACAGGGGCTCGGGATGCGCCTCATCACCTTCGACCCGTTCCTCTCTCCGGAGCGCGCGAAGGATCTGGGGGTCGAGCGAGTTGAGTTGGACGACCTGCTCCGGCGCGCCGATGTGATCAGCCTTCATACGCCCCTGAACGACAGCACACGCAACATCCTGAGCGCCGAGGCCCTGAAGAAGACGCGGCCGGGCGTCCGGATCGTGAACTGCGCACGGGGTGGGCTCGTGGACGAGGAGGCGCTCGCAGAGGCCATACGCTCCGGGCATGTCGCGAGCGCCGCGCTGGATGTATTCGCCAAGGAGCCCCCGGGATCGAGCCCCCTCTTCGAGCTCGAGGACGTGATCGTGACTCCCCACCTGGGAGCCTCAACGGACGAAGCTCAGGAGAAGGTCGCGGTCCAAGTGGCCCAGCAGATGGCGGAGTACCTCATCACGGGCGCCGTGACGAACGCGGTGAACACTCCGTCGATCTCCGCGGAGGAAGCACCCTTCCTCAAGCCCTACATCGAGCTGGCGCGCGTGCTGGGCAGCCTCGCGGGGCAAATCACTGAATCCGGCCTGAAGGGGGTCACACTCACCTACTCCGGGCACGCCAGCACCCTGAACAACAAGCCTCTGACCGCATCCGCCCTCGAAGGCCTCCTCTCTCCCCTTCTGGAGAGCGTGAACGCTGTGAACGCGCCGGTCGTGGCCCGTGAGCGGAACATCGCGGTGACGACCATCGAACGCGAACGCGCGGAGGGGTACGAGACGCTCATCCGGCTGACGGTGACCACGGAGAGGGGAGAGCGCACGGTGGCGGGCACGCTCTTTGGCGGAAGCCCGCGACTCGTAGAGATTCATGGAATTCCGCTCGAGGCGCAGATCGCTCCGCGGATGCTCTACACCCGGAACGCGGACAAACCTGGGTTCATCGGGGCCCTGGGAACGACCCTCGGGGACGATGGGGTCAACGTGGCCAGGTTCCACCTGGGAAGGAATGCCACGGGGGACGCAGTCGCGCTCATCGAAGTGGACCAGGAGATCTCGAAAGCGCTCATGGACAGGATTAGGTCGCTCCCCCATGTGATCCAGGCGAAACCGCTCAATTTTTAGACTATTGACACCCCGTGTGGGGAGTCGCATAGTATCCCCCGTGATCATGAAGGAACTGCTCAAGATCGTGAGGTAAGTGTTGAAGGGGCCCCGTTTTCGGACGGGTCCCCTCTTCTTTTTCCCACGAGCCACGACCCTTCCGCCGTTGCGGCCGTGAGCCGAGCAGTTCCGGTGGCAGCCCGACGCGGGGGCTTCGTCCGCAGAGCGAAGTAGTTGGCGGCCTAGGGGTATCAGTGCCTCCGACGAACGCATCACTCAAGAGGGAGTAAGGCCATGCGCACTTCGGGAATCGTGAAGTGGTTCAATGACGCCAAGGGATTCGGCTTCATCACCCCGGACGGGGGCGAAAAGGACTGCTTCGTGCATCACTCGGCCATTCAGGCCGAGGGCTTCCGCACCCTGTCCGAGGGGGAGCGGGTCGAGTTTGATCTCGTACAAGGGCAGAAGGGGCCCGCCGCGGAGAACGTTACGAAGTCGGGCTGAGGCCTGGATTTCAAGGGGTTCCTTGAGAGCCGCCCCGGCGCCAGGCTGGGGCGGCTTTCGCGTTCATGGTGGAGCCTACCTGACTCCGCGGGCAGTGGGGTCAGGCCCGACCGCTCCGTTGACCCTCTTTTCGCGGTCGGGTTAGCTTCCCGGCGGAATCCACCAATCGCACCGCGCTCCGTGCGAGGAACGAGGGGGCGAAGTAGAGCGCCAGACCGTCCGCGTGTACGCGCCCGTAGCTCAGCTGGATAGAGCATCGGCCTTCTAAGCCGAGGGTCGCAGGTTCGAGTCCTGCCGGGCGCATCAGACCTAAGTTGAATCCCTTCAGTCTGTTACAGATCGCGATCCTTCGGCCGTTTTGGGGGCTGCGGTGTCCGTGGTGCCAACAGTGGTGCCAACAGTGGTGCCAACAGTGGTGCCAACAGTGGTGCCAACAGTGGTGCCAAACGGGCGTCCAGGGGTCGGGCGGGAGAGGGCCGCCAGCCGATCCCCCAGCTTCTCCGCATGGTGCTCGACCCGGAACTCGACCGCCTCCCCACGGTGGCGAACTTCGCCTAGATGCCCGTAGATCCGATCGACGAGAGAACGCCCGCCGTGCCCCATCCAACGCGCTACCGTCCAGGGTGAGGTAGGCGCCCCTCGGTCGATGAGCTGGAGCGCCGCCGATTGCGATGCAGTGACCCGGCGAATGTCCCGAAGGGCAAAGAGCGAATGCGATGCAACGGCGAACAGTTGTTAGCCGCAGTTCGTCCGCCGTCCTAGGTATCTGCCTGCCCGCTCATCGTCCGGCTCTCGCTTCACAGCCGAGACCGTTGCCATCGACGTCAGATCTATGGGGATCCTCCACGTCATCCTCCTGCTTCCTTGTCATGGGCGCTGGGCAAGCGGTAGCGGAAGGTTAGGGCGGTCAAATCCGACTGCTTGGGATTCCAGGGCCACAGAATGCGTGAGTGACCCCCGCTTGCCCGAACTCCCGCTCCCTCACCTTCCACTGAGACCTCGTACTGAACAAACAGCACCGATTCCTTGGACTGATCCTGACCGAGGGCCACCTCTACGTTGACTAACTACGCCACACAGGGGCGAAGAAGCCCCGTTTAGCCTTGAAAACCGAGGTTGGGTGAAAGCCCACGCGAGTTCGAGTCTCGCCCCCTCCGTTCTCCCACCAGCCGCACTGCCTACTGCTTGAACTCGCGACTGAACCGCCGCCTCGTTACCATCTCCGACCTCCGGTTCGGGTTGGACAACAAT
>SHZS01000032.1 GCA_009692105.1 Gemmatimonadota bacterium
GAATACCCGCTCCACCTGGGGCTCACCGAGGCCGGCATGGGAGCGAAGGGGATCGTAGCCACTTCGGCGGCGCTCGCCGCCCTCCTGATCGAGGGGATTGGGGACACCATCCGCGTGTCGCTCACGCCCCGTCCGGGAGGGGATCGCACGGAGGAGGTGCGGATCGCGCAGCAGATTCTCCAATCCCTGCATATCCGGAGCTTCGAGCCTCAGGTAACGGCGTGTCCCGGATGCGGGCGCACGACCTCGAGCTACTTCCAGGAGATGGCCGAGAGCATCCAGGGGTACATCCGCGAGGAGATGCCGAGCTGGAAGGAGACTTTCCCGGGAGTGGAGGAGCTCCAGGTCGCGGTCATGGGGTGCGTGGTGAACGGTCCCGGGGAGTCCAAGCACGCGAACATCGGGATCTCCCTCCCGGGCACCTTCGAAGAGCCGAAGGCCCCTGTATACGTGGACGGAGAGCACTTCACGACCCTGAAGGGGGAGGGGCTCGTGGAGGAGTTCAAGGGGATCCTTCTGGACTACGTACGGCGTCGGTACGGTCAGGAGGGGGGCGGGGTCTAGGGCCCCACGTCGGACCCCCGCCGTCAACAAATCATGTCCGTGCGTGTTCGCTTTGCTCCTTCTCCCACGGGATTCCTCCACGTTGGAGGTGCCCGCACCGCCCTCTACAACTGGCTCCTGGCCCGTCGCGAGAAGGGTGCCTTCCTTCTCAGGATCGAAGACACGGATCGCGACCGCTCTTCGCTCGAGATGGTCCAGGCGATCCTGGATGGGCTCTCGTGGCTGGGGATCGACTGGGACGAGGAGCCGGTGCTTCAGAGCGCAGGGATAGAGCGCCACCGGGCGGACGCCGTGCAGCTCCTCGAGCGAGGCTTCGCATACCGGGACTTCACCGACCCGGAGGAGCTTCGGCGGCTGAGGGAGGAGGATCCGGCCCGGGCGCTTGTTTATCCGCGCTCCCAGGCGGACTCTCTGCCCATTGGAGAGGCGGAGGAGCGGGCGCGGGCGGACGTCCCGCACGCCGTCCGGTTCCGGGTCCCCCCGGGCGAGACTGTCTGGGAGGACTCCGTCCACGGCGTCACCCGGTTCCGGAACGAGGACATCGAGGACCTGGTTCTCCTCCGTTCGGATGGGACACCGACCTACAACCTCGCGGTCGCCTCGGACGACGCCGACATGGGGATCACCCACGTGATCCGCGGAGACGACCACGTCTCGAACACGCCGAAGCAGATCCTTATCCATCGCATGCTTGGGCGGGCCCTCCCGGTTTTCGCGCACGTCCCGATGATCCTGGGACCGGACGGGAAGCGCCTATCGAAGCGCCACGGGGCTACCGCGATCTCGGAGTACCGGGAGCAGGGGATCCTTCCGGACGCCATGGTCAACTTCCTCGCGCTCCTGGGGTGGTCTCCCGGAACGGACGAAGAGATCCTCTCGCGGGCTGAGCTGGTCTCCCGCTTTTCACTCGAGCGGGTCCTGAAGAAGGGCTCGATCTTCGACACGACCAAGCTCGAGTGGCTGAATCGCCAACATCTCGCCAGGCTCCCCATGGAGAGCCTCGCGGACATGGTCCTTGGGGAGCTTGGGGAGCACCGCCCACGGGCCGAGGCATGGCAGGCCGAGGACTCCGCGCGCTTCCATGCCGCCATCGAGCTGCAGCGACCCCGGTCTGCTTCGGTCCGGGATCTGGCCCGTCAGCTCTCCGTGTACCTCGCCGAAGGCGTGACGTTTGATCCTGCGGCGGTCGCGAAGTACTGGGAGAAGAGCCCGGGCGTCGTCGTGGGCCAGCTCCAGGCCGTGCGGGAGGCCCTAGAGGGGATTCCGTGGAACGCAGCCTCGATCGAGGAAGCGCTCAGGGGGCTCGCGGAGACCCAGGGAGTGGCAGCGGGAGCCATCATCCACCCCCTGAGGGTGGCTCTCACCGGCCAAGGGGTGAGCCCCGGAATCTTCGAGGTGCTCTTCGTGCTGGGGAGGGAGCGGGCCTTCTCCAGGATCGAGGCGGCGCTCCAGGCGCTGCGGAGCCGGGCGGGCTGAGCTTTTCAGACCGCCCGGGAGGCCTTTCCGGGGGCCGATTCTACGCCGGCCGCCCCCTGGGAAGACGGATGTGCTTGACACCATTTCGAATGGGTGTCAAGCTGATGCCTCGCGGCGCTCGCGGCTGCTTTCCGGAGGACCTGTAATGCCGGCTGTTCTTACCGATCTGGAGCGGAGGATCCTGGACTTCATGGTCCAGTACCTCCGCACGCATACCTACCAGCCCTCCATCCGGGAGATCGGGGAGCAGTTCGAGATCAAGAGCACGAAGACCGTGTCCGAGCACCTGGGGAAGCTCGCCGAGAAGGGGTACGTGGAGCGGGATCCGTCCCGGTCGCGCGGTGTCCGGATCCTCGGCGAGGATCTGAGCGCCCAGACCGTGTCGGTTCCATGCTTCGCCTCGCTTCCCGATCCGCGCGTGGGCTTTGGCTCCGAAGGGGTCGAGGCTCGGTACGCGGTGGACCGGCGTCTCGCCGGTGCCAAGGGGTGCTATTACGTGCGTGCGCGCGGGAACGAGTTCCAGGGGGTTGGGGTCGAGAGGGGCGACTTTCTCCTCGTCGAGCCGACCTTTCCGTCCGCGATCCGCGACGGCGACCTGGTGGTCGTGGTCCGGGACGGAGGACCGGAGCTCTTCCGGTACAGCCGGAACGGTCAGCATCACTTCCTGCAGCCAGGTCGCATCGAGATGAATCCGGTATCCGCAGAGAGCCTCGACCATCTCCAAATCACGGGGCGGGTGGCCGGGCTCTACCGTCGGTTCGAGGAGACCCCGGTCGCGGTCAGTTCCACGACGCATTGACGGGCTCCGGCGAGACCTTTAGGGACGCTCGCCCTTCCGCCGCCGATCGGGACCTCTGCGGCTCTCCACCATCCGCACTCCGCTGGACGATCGCGTCCTTCGGTCGTAGGCTGCGTTGAAGGGCACCGGATCCTTCGATCCTCCCGAGCCGGGAGACCGTCGCTGGATGGCTCGGGCCCTGGAGCGGGCTCGGGAAGCCTGGGTGCGGGGAGAGGTGCCCGTGGGTGCCGTCCTCGTCCGTGGGGACAGGGTCCTCTCGGAGGGGATGAACCGAACGCGGGAATCGACGGACCCCTCCGCCCATGCCGAAGTCCTGGCCGTTCGCGAGGGAGCGCGCCGCCTCGGGGACTGGCGGCTCCTCGATACCACCCTCTACGTGACGCTGGAGCCCTGTGCCCAGTGCGCCGGGGCCTTGGTGCTGGCCCGGGTGCCGAGGGTCGTCTATGGAGCCTCGGATCCCAAGGGGGGGATGGCGGGAACGCTTGGGAACCTCCTACAGGATTCACGGTTGAATCACAGGGCCCGGGTGACGATGGGGGTGCTGGAGGAGGCCGCCGCCGCCCTGCTCCGGGAATTCTTCGGGGAGCGGAGGGAGTCGTGAGTTCGATCTCGAGGGTCATTCGCCTGCGGGTTGCTGCGCCTCTGCTCGTCTTCCTGGCGGCGTGCACCTCGGTGGGTGCATCCGTGCCTCGACCTCCGCCGGATCTTCCTGCGCCGTCACGTGCGCCCGAGGGCGCCCCGCAGGGTGTGCTGGCGCCGTCCCCCGGGTTGGACGGCCCCGGCGGCGGGATCGGAGGGCCCAGGGAGGGCGGTGTGGTCTCCCTCCTCCCCGTCGCTAGAGTGACGCTTCCCCGGCAGACCGGAGACGTCCGGGCCCTCTGGGTGGTGAGGACGGCCATTCTCCACCCGGATTCGGCCCGGGCGGCCGTGCGACGTGCTCGGGACGCTGGGTTCAACACGCTCCTCGTCCAGGTCCGCGGACGCGGGGATGCCTACTTCGACTCCAGATTGGAGCCACCCCCGGAAGGGATGGCTTCAGCGATCTCGGAGTACGACCCCCTGGGCACGGTCATCGATGAGGCCACGCGCCTCGGACTGGAGGTCCACGCCTGGGTGAATGTCCACGTCGTGGCGAGCGCGGTTTCCCCCCCGAACGACCCACGGCACATCCTTCGCTCCAGGCCGGAGCTTCTGGCCGTCCCGCGCGCGCTTGCGGCCGAGCTCTTCAATCGGAACCCCCGGGATCCGGCTTACCTGAACGCTCTCCTGCGGTACACGCGGGGACAGGGGGATCGCCTGGAGGGGATGTTCACGAATCCGGCGGATCCCCGCGTGCAGGAGCACCTCGTCGCCGTAGTGAGAGACCTGGTCGAACGGTATCCCGTGGCGGGGATCCACTTCGACTACCTCCGGTATCCATCGGCGAACTTCGACTACTCCCGCGGATCTCTCGAGGCTTTCCGGAGCTGGGTGATGGGGCGCGTGGGTGAAGGGACTCAGGGTGCGGAGGGCCGTTGGCCTGGAGACCCCCTGGCGTACGTCTCGGCCTTCCCGGGACTCTGGGATGCGTTTCGCGTGGAGCAGATCTCGCGTACCGCGGAGAGCCTATCCGCCGCGGCTAGGCAGGCGAGGCCGGGGATCGTGGTGAGCGCCGCGGTCTATCCGGATCCCGGCGAAGCCGTGAGGACGCGCTTCCAGAACTGGAATCGCTGGCTGGAGGACGGGGTGGTGGACGTCGTGGCGCCGATGATCTACACCGGCGGCGAGGAGGTCTTCCTGCGACAGCTCCGGCTGGCCGCTTCGATCGATCCGCGACGCGTGTGGGCCGGCGTCGGGATCTACCAAGACACCTTCCAGACGGCGGTCGAAAAGGCGCGCGCGGCCCGCTCGCTCGGCGTCGGAGGAGTCGCTCTCTTCTCCTACGATTGGGCGGTCAGCGGGGATGGCAGCGCGGTGGCGAGTGGCCCCTATCTCCCCCGGTTCGGGGGAGAGGTGTGGGGAACGAACCGCTAGCGAGCCGTCCTCCTAGGGGGTCGTTGGGGGAGCCGTTCCGACGAACACTGCCGTCACCACCAGCACGATCTGCGCGAGGATGAGCTCGGGGACCGCCGAACGAAGGGACAGCTCGGGCTCCTCGCCGGCGCGCACTCGCCGCATCCAACTCCGCCAGTTCGCCCTACCGAGCGCCGCGACGATCAGCACCACGACGACCTTCGCAAGAAGCAGCCGACCATAGGCGGAGCTCAAGAGTGACCCGGCCGAGGGCAGGTGGAGCCAGGACGCGAAGAGGCCGGAGACCGCGAGGGTAGCAGCGCTCGCCAGGGCGACCTTTGAGAAGCGGGGCACGGCCGCCGAGAGGAGCGAGCGAACGGGGGGCGCTCCCGAGCGGGTGCGAAGGTGGAGTACGACCATCACGCCCAGGGTGCCTATCCAGCTCCCGGCCGCGATTACGTGGGCGCCGTCCAAGGCGACCGCCAGCCAGGTGAGACGCGAGCTCCCGATCGCGTGACCAGTGAAGGACGGGAAGAAGGAGAGGGCTCCCGCGACCACGGTGGGGAAGAGCCACGCCATCGGGGCGCGATCCAAGATCCGCGGTCGGCTCGCCACCCGGAACCCGATCGCCGTGAGCGTGCATCCGACCAACCCCGCCTTCCAGGCGGTGCCCCAGTTCGTCCTGAGGAGCAGCCGAGCCTCGTCCAGGATGGGAGAGTATGGGTCGCGGAACTGGAGGAGCTGACCGACGCCAATCCCGACGAGCCCAGCGAGCCCAACGACACCGCCGATCAACCCCAGCCCAGCAAGCTGGGCTTCCAAGAGCTGTCGAGCCCCTCGGCTGTCCGCGCGCCCCACCGAAGGGCCCGAAAGGACCCATCGGAAGGTGACGCACCCCACCATCCAGGTAAGCGCGGCGAAGAGAAGCCACCGCGCTGCGTTCATACGAGGATGGGCCGACTCACTCGGTCGATCGGACCGTGAAATTGAACTGGGCGGTCTCGACGTGGCCGTCCGCTGCCATGGCTCGCCAGGCAACGGTATACCGGCCGCTAGCCAGGGGAGTTGTGACGGCGGAGCTGAATACCGTCGCGTCGTTGGGCGAAGGGGCGGCAGGATCGGTGGGCACCAGTGTACCTGCGGAGTTGAGCAGGCGGATCGAGGTCGTTCCGGCCTGTGGCGCCTCCGTTAACCAGAGGCGCACTTCCCTCGGGGACTCGACGATCGAGTCGGCGGCCGGGGCGGACCTGACGAGTGCGACGTGCAGCGCTGGCTCGCTCGAATCCGAGCGGGCAGCGAAGAGGACGAGCGCGACAAGCGCGAGCGCTGAGGGGATCCCTATGCTCCGTCCCATGTCCGTCTCTCCTGGTTGGAACCCGGGTCAAACAGGCGGTCGGTCAAGCTAGCCAAGGGTACTAGACGAGCCAACTTTACCCTATCTTACGAGGTGCCCGAGGCGGGAGTTCCCCGGGGGCACCTTCACCAATCAGCCAGTAGGTCACTCATGGAAGGCACAGCCAAGTTGTGCGTTGGGCTTTCGGCGCTCGCGTTCCTCGCGTAATCGGGGCGGTCCATGAACGGTTCGAGCGGAGTCGCCGTCCCGGCGGGGCCGGGCCCGGGCGGGAGTGCGCTCCGGAAGCACATTCGTCTGAGGTCCGCCACGGCGCTGGTCGTGGCCAACATGATCGGCGCTGGAATCTTCACCACGACGGGGTTCCAGGCGGCGGATATCCGGCATCCGTTGATCATCTTCGCGCTCTGGATCGTGGGCGGGATCCTCGCGCTCCTCGGTGCCCTCTGCTACGGGGAGCTGGGCGCGATGATGCCCTACGCGGGCGCGGAGTACGTGTACCTCCGGGAGACCTACGGACGGGCGGTCGGGTTCATGAGCGCCTTCGTCTCTCTCGTCGCTGGGTTCTCCGCGCCGATCGCGGCCGCTTTGAAGAGCTTCGTCATCTACCTCGGGCACTTCCTTCCTGGGCTGGTCGGAGAGACGAGCGTTGGGGGGGTAGGTGTGACGGACCTCACTGCCGTCGGACTCGTGTGGGTGCTGATTCTCCTCCACGCGGGCCGGGTCCGCGTGGGCACTGGGTTCAACGACGTTGCGACGGCGTTCAAAGTGGGCGGGATCTTGGCCATCATCCTGGCCGCCTTCGCCATCGGTCGGGGAGATGCTGCGAACCTGACGTTCGTGTCACCGTCGTTCCAGGAGCTGAGCCGGTCGGAAACGTTCGCGGCGCTCGGCACGTCTCTCATCTTCGTCATGTTCTGTTATTCGGGGTGGAACGCGGCGGCTTATATGGCAGGTGAGATGGAGAACCCGCGGCGCGACCTGCCTCGGGCCCTCCTGCTCGGCACGGGGATCGTCGTCGTCCTTTATCTCGGGCTGAACGCCGTGTACTTCTATGGGGGGAGCGTAGACGAGCTAGCAGGACGGGTGGACGTGGGACGTGTAGCCTCCGAGGCGCTCTTTGGCGTATGGGGGGTAAGGCTCGTGACGCTCGTGCTCTGCGTCTCGATCTTCGCGTCGGCTTCCGCCATGACTCTGGCCGGGCCGCGCGTCTACTATGCGTTGGGGAAGGACTTCCCGTCCTTCTCGATGCTGTCGAGGACTCGTCAGAGCGGCGCCCCGGCCGTGGCGCTCGTCTGCCAGGGGATCGTGACCTCCATCATCATCCTTTCAGGAAGGGTAGATCAGATCCAGCAATACGCCGGCTTCACCCTGAGCCTCTTCGCGAGTCTCGCGGTTTCCTGCGTGATCGCCCTCCGGATCCGTCGACCGGCGGCCGATCGACCCTTCCGTGCCTGGGGCTACCCGTTGAGCCCTCTCCTCTTCCTGGCTGTGTCGGGATGGATGATGTTCTGGGCCTTTCGCGGACGGCCGGTTGAGTCCACACTGGCGTTGTTGACAGTGGTTTCTGGGGGAATCATTTTCGCCCTCGCCGTGCCCGGAACACATTCTGTGAAAGGGCAGGGGGGCTGAGGAACAGAAGAAAGGGGGAGGGTTCTCATGCGGTGTTTGCCGAGGTATTCGATGGCGGTTTGGTCCGTTCTGATGCTTCTGGTCGGTGCTGCCCCAGCGGCGGGAGTCCAGCTCGGGGGCCGGCCGGCCGCCGAGTGGGTGGTCAGCCTCGAGAGCGGCCAGCGTCTCGCACGCATCGAAGTCGATCGGGTCGTGTCGATGATTGGGATGCAGCCCGGAGATGTGGTGGCCGACATCGGGGCCGGTACGGGCGTCTTCACTGTCTTGATGGCCAAAGAAGTGGGGCCCACGGGGACTGTCGTGCCCGTGGAAATCGATGAGGGGTTCATGCCCATCATCATGGACAAGGCTCGGGAAGCCGGTGTGGAGAACGTGGCTTTCGTCTTGGGCGAGTTCGATGATCCAAAGCTGCCCCGGCGGGACATCGACATTGCGTTCTTCCACGATGTCCTCCATCACGTCGAGCATCGGCAGGAGTACCTCCGAGCGCTGGCCGGTTACCTGGCCCCAGGGGGCCGCATTGTCGTCGTGGACTATGACATGAACGTTCCGGGGGTTCCTCACTTTGGGGACGCGACGATGACGATCAGCGCTGAAATGGTCGACGGCTGGATGCGAAATGCCGGACTCACGCTGAATCAGAAGTATGAGGTCTTCCCGGACCGGTTCTACCTGATCTACAAGAAGAACTGAGCGAGAGTCGACTGAGGGCGAGAGGGTCGAGGGCGCGGGTGGGCCTGCGGGGCTACGCAGGCGCGATGTTCTTGTTTGCCCGGAAGAAGTTGTCCGGGTCCCATTCCGTCTTGACCCGCTGGAGACGCTCCAGGTGTGGGCCGAGTGCGGCCTTGATCCGCTCGTCACCTTCGTCTTCCGGCTGGAAGTTGATGTAGGTGCCTCCGGTGGAGAACGGCTTCAGCCGCTCCCAGCTTTTCCGCACCCACGCGATGTTCTTCGCGTCGTCCTCCGGCCGCTCCCACGACCCCGCCACATTGAAGAGCGAAACGGCATCGCGGTTGCCCATCGGAGAGTGGTCCGCCGGGAGCTTTGCGATGGCGCCTCCCAGCGGGAAGAAGATCACTGCGCTGTGGGGTGACGGCACGCTCCCTATTTGCCCCAACGCAGCCTGGAGCAGCTCCGGAGGATGGCCGGCGAGGTACTCGGACTTCCAGTAGTATCGGCGGCCCTTGGGGTTCGCCGCGTCGAGCAGCGTCTGCTGAGAGACCCACGGCCGACGCTGAACCACGTCTCCAGCCAGCTTGCCGAGGGCTCTGAGCGGCGCCACGACCCCCTCTCCCTCGGCAAGAGGCCCGGTCCAGCAAACGAGCAGCATCACGACGAGCTTGCCGTGGTACTCCTTGGCGATCCACGGCGCTGGCGGTGCTGCGCGGAGGACCGCCACCAGGGCGAGCTCGGGTGGGGCGCTGGCCGTGATCTCGCGGAAGCGCTCGAGTACGCGCGGAGCCTCTGCGATCGGCCAGGCAAGGGCCCCGCCGAAGATCTCGGGTCCCAAGGGGTAAAGGCGATACGTAAAGCCGGTCGCGACCCCGAAGTTCCCCCCACCGCCACGGAGCGCCCAGAAGAGGTCTGGGTTCTCAGTGCTGCTGGCACGCACCCGACGGCCATCGGCGGTGACCATCTGCACGGACTCGAGTGTGTCGCACGTCCAACCGAGGCGGCGGGTCAGGTACCCGAATCCTCCCCCGAGGGTGAGTCCCGCCACGCCCGTCGTGGAGACGAATCCAAGGGCGGCCGCGAGCCCGTGGAGCTGCGTCTCCTGATCCACGTCGCTCAGGAGGCACCCCGGTTGCGCGTGCGCGAGGCGCACACCGGGGTCCACCCAAACCCCGCGCATCGCCGACATATCGAGCATCAGCGCGCCCTCGGCCACCGCGAGGCCGGCGACGTTGTGACCGCCCCCCTTCACGCAGAGCGGGAGCCCGTGAGTCCGTGCAAAGTGGATGCCTGCGATGACGTCTGCGGTTCCGATGCAACGGAGGACGAGGGCGGGATGTCGATCGATCATTCCGTTCCAGATGCTCCGGGCGTCGTCGTAACCGGGCACGCCTGGCTCGAATACGGGGCCCCGTGTACGCGCGCGGAGTTCGTCAGCGGGTGTGGGCATGGGGCTGCTCCCGATTCGGCGCAGGGCCAGGATGGAGACTGGCGAGGCTGGATGGTGACGCGCGAAGCTGGATGGTGACGCGCGAAGGTAGGCAGGCTCCGGACCCCCCGCTAGCGGCGCATCCCGGCCTGGAAACTTGGGAGGGGGGCCACTACCTTTCCGCGGCTCCGAACGCACCCCGAACAAACGAAGGCGATGACCGCAAGCGGACCGGTCACTCTGCTGGATCAGAAAGCGGTGGAGCGCGTGTTGGCGCGTATGGCCCGCGAGATCGTGGAACGGAACGACGGGGTGCGGGGCCTGGTCCTCCTCGGAATCCAGCGAAGGGGAGTCGAGCTGGCGAGCCGGCTCCGGGCCGCGATCGAGAAGGAGGAGGGAGCGAAGCTCGCGACGGGGGCGCTCGACATCACCTTCTATCGAGACGACCTCGGAGTCGTGGGGCCCCGCCCGGTGGTCGGAGAATCCAGCCTTCCCATGGAGGGGGTGGACGACCGCACGGTGGTCATCGTGGACGACGTTCTCTTCACCGGGCGCACCGCCCGCGCGGCCCTGAACGAGTTGATGGACTGGGGGCGTCCCTCGCGGATCCTCCTCTGCGTCCTGGTGGATCGCGGCGGTCGCGAGCTCCCGATCCAGCCCGACATCGTGGGGCGGAAGGTGAACGCCCTTCCCACCCAGCGGGTGGATGTGCGGGTCCCGGAGGTGGACGGCCGGCTTGCCGTCGAGCTATCGCCCCTCACCCCGGCGGCCGAGTGAATCCGATGGTCTCTTCCCTGGGCAAAGACCTGGTGGGGATCGAAGACCTCACCGCTCAACAGATCCTCTCCATTCTGAATACCGCTGAACCGTTCAAGGAGATATCGGAGCGCCGGATCAAGAAGGTCCCGGTGCTGCGCGGGAAGACGATCGTGAATCTCTTCCTCGAGCCCTCCACGCGCACGAGGATCTCCTTCGAGTTCGCGGAGAAGCGGCTCTCAGCCGACACCGTGAACATCAACGCCACGGGATCGTCCGTGGTGAAGGGCGAGACCCTCGTCGACACCGCCCGAAACCTCGAGGCGATGCGGATCGACATGGTCGTGATCCGGCATGGCTCCTCCGGTGCCGCGCGGTTCCTGGCCGAGCGGATCCCGTCCAACGTCATCAACGCCGGAGACGGGGCGCACGAGCACCCCACGCAGGCCCTCCTGGACCTGCTCACGATCCGGGATCAGAAGGGGAAGATCGAGGGGCTCAAGGTCTGCATCATCGGAGACATCCTTCACTCCCGGGTCGCACGCTCGAACATATTCGGCCTCCTCAAGCTGGATGCCGAAGTTGGGGTCTGCGGGCCGATGACCCTCCTTCCGCAGGGGATCGAGGTCCTAGGTGTGAAGGTGTTCCGGCGGGTGGAAGAAGCGATTGAGTGGGCGGATGTCCTGAACGTGCTCCGGCTCCAGCTCGAGCGGATGAAGAGCGGGTTCATTCCATCCCTCCGCGAATACAACCGGTTCTACGGGGTGTCGACGGCAAGGCTCGAGCGAGCTCCTCGCGATCTTCTCGTCCTCCATCCGGGCCCCATGAACCGAGGGGTCGAGATCGACTCGGCGGTAGCGGATGGCCCGCACTCGGTGATCCTCAAGCAGGTCACGAACGGGGTGGCGATCCGCATGGCCGTCCTCTATCTGCTCGCCGGAGGGGCTCCCGAGCTGGCGGAGGCGGCGAAGCAGGGGGGGGAGGGAGAGGTTCCATGAGCCCGCGCCGAATCCTCTTTCGCGGCGGCCGGGTGGTGGATCCCAGCCAGGGGCTCGACCGGGTGTTGGACCTGCTTGTGGACGATGGGAAGGTGGCCCGCCTGGGCGAGGGGCTCGATTATCCCGACGACGCGCGCGTCGAGGAGTGCGGAGGGCGAATCGTGATCCCCGGTCTTGTCGACGTGCATGTGCACCTGCGGGAGCCCGGAGGGGAGCACAAGGAAACGATCGCGACGGGGGCGCGGGCAGCCGTGGCCGGCGGCTTCACGTCCATCTGTGCGATGCCCAACACCGATCCGCCTATCGACTCTCCCGCAACGGTGGCGTTCGTGGCCTCCGCGGGCCGGCAGGCAGGCTTCAGCCGCGTGTACCCGGTGGGGGCCATCTCGCTCGGACGGCGCGGCGAGCAGCTCACCGAGATCGGTGAGCTCGTCGAGGCGGGTGCCGTGGCGATCACGGACGATGGCAGCCCGGTCATGGACTCGGGGCTCATGAGGATGGCGTTGGCCTACTCCAGGGCCTTCGACATCCCGGTCGCGGATCACCCCGAGGACATGGGGCTATCCCGCGGTGGCGTGATGAACGAGGGGCTCGTCTCCGCGCGGCTGGGGCTCCAAGGCAAGCCGAACTCTGCGGAGGACGTCCACATCGCGCGAGATCTCCTTGTGGCTGAGCTTACCGGGGGACATATCCACCTCCAGCACGTCTCGACCCGCCTGGGGGTGGATCTGATCCGACGGGCCAAGGCGCGGGGGGTGAGAGTCACCGCCGAGGCGACTCCCCATCACCTTCTCCTCACGGACGCTGCGGTGGACGGATACCGTACCGATGCGAAGGTGAACCCCCCGCTCCGCGCTGAGGAAGACCGAGCGGCCGTGGAGCAGGGGTTCCTGGACGGAACGCTCGATACACTAGCGACCGATCATGCGCCGCACCATTACGACGAGAAGGAGCAGGCCTTCGACGACGCCCCCTTCGGGATCGTCGGCCTCGAGACCGCCCTTGGCCTCATGCTCACGCACTTCCTAGAGACCAAGAAGCTCGACCTCCGAACGCTGGTCGAGCGGATGAGTGGTCAGCCGGCCCGAGCGTTCGGGCTGCCCGGTGGGACTCTCAAGCCCGGAGTGCCCGCGGACGTCACGGTCGTGGACCCGCGGATCGAGTGGGTCGTGGATCCGGACACGTTCTACTCACGTGGGCGGAATACGCCGTTTGCAGGAGCGAAACTGAGGGGCCGTGCGGTGCTGACCGTCGTGGGGGGCCGGATCGTCCACGAGTAGGGTGGAGGGACCGACGCTCAGCTTCCGAGCGAGTTGACCTTCCGCTGAAGCTGGCTCTTCATTCGGGCGACACGACTCGGGTGGATAAGCCGCGTGCGGCCAGCCCGGTCCAATAGCGAGATGACCTCCACGAGCCGAGCCTGAGCCTCGCTGACTTCGGACGCCTGCCCCACCTTCTTCACAGCGGTGCGGATCCGTGAGCGCACGGCACGGTTCCGGGCCTCCCGCTGCCTCCCGATGTGCATCCGCTTCTTCGAACTCTTCAAGTTGGGCATTGGCGCCGCTCGTCCCTGGACTGGGTGCTGAAAAAGTCCAAGCAAGTTAAGCCGTATCGGCGCGGAGATCAACGTCTGGCGGGGCGAATGCGCTCTGACTCTGCCCTTGAGCGCTCCGTGCAGTTCGTTCCGACCTCGAGGAGCACAAAGCGACTGATCACCCTCGGCACGGAGGTGGTGTGGAGCAAACCCACGCTGCGCGCGACCCGACGCAGGCCCCGGGGGATGGCGAGGAACGACGGATCGCAGGGGGTGAACTAGATCGCTGAGACGATCATGCCATCACATGGGGAACCCGTTACCTGCGGATCCTGCGCGTGGACTACCCCAGCGGAGAGGAGGAGGACGAGTGGGAGGAGCCACAGCGAGGTGCGGGGGAACGCCCTGATGTGCTCGAGACCCTTCGACATTGAACGCTCTTGAGGCTCGGCGGGAGCCCTGCCGGCGAGCTGCCATAAGCCGGCGAACGGAATCAAAATGTAATGTCAACCAAGATCGCATCCGACGGGCATCGCACCAGCCTGGTATCCGCCGGGGGGTTCGGGTACCTTCCCGCGTCATGGAATGGCTCCTTTCGATCCCCGTGCTTCTCTTCTCGATCGTCCTTCATGAGGTCGCTCACGGGTGGGTCGCGCGGAGGGAGGGAGACGATACCGCTGAAAGGCTGGGGCGGATCACACTCAACCCGATCGTTCATCTCGATCCGGTGGGTTCGATCCTTGTGCCGGCGATCCTCGCGTTCCTCCCCGGGGGCCGCATTTTTGGCTGGGCCAAGCCGGTTCCTGTAAACCCCGGAAACTTCCGGGACCCCTTGTGGAGCGACATCCGGGTTTCCATGGCGGGGATCACCATGAACCTCCTCCTTGCCGTGTTCTTCACCCTGACCCTTGTTCCCATGGCGTACCTGGCGGACATGGTCGACAGGTCGGAGCTGCTCCGCACGGCGATGTCGGTCTCCTTCTTCGGGGTCTACATCAACCTCGTGCTCGCGATCTTCAACCTCGTCCCCATTCCTCCGCTCGATGGCTCGCACGTGATGCGTCACCTGCTACCGAAGAGCCTGCGTGCACCGTATCAGGCCGTGGGCCAGTTCGGCCTCCTGATTCTCATTGCCATCACCTTTCTGGTTCCCGGCGGATTCAACGCGATCCTCGTTCCGGTGGACTACCTGAAGGAGTTCCTCTTCTCGTCTTTCGGACTCACGGGGAGAGTGTGAGCCCCGCCGCGTCCCTCGGAAGGGAGGATCTCCTCCTCGTCGAGATTGATCGGTTCCAGGGGCCGATGGATCTCCTCCTGCACCTGATCCGCCAGCAGGACATCAACATCTTCGACATCCCGATCGCCCGGATTACAAAGCAGTTCCTTCTGGCCATCGAAGGGATGGGTCAGATGGAGCTGGACTCAGCGGGCGAGTTCATCGAGATGGCGGCCACGCTCGTGCGCATCAAGGCGCAGATGCTCCTTCCGCAGACCCCCGGAGAGGAGGATGAGGACCCCCGGGCCGAGCTCGTCCGGCGTCTCCTCGAGTATGAGCAGATTCGGGAGATTACCGACCGGATGGAGCGGAGTGAGGCCGATCGGGCCCGGCGCTTCCGGAAGGGGTACCTGCCCGTACGCCCGGCGCCCGCACAGGAGGATCTCCCTCTGGAGACGACATGGGGCGAGGTGTTTCAGGCCGCCCTCGAGGTGAGGAATCCGGAGCCACATGGCGGCGACCATTGGGTCAGGCTGCGGCCGATCTCGATGGAGGAGAAGGTGGATCTGATCCTGGACACCCTTCGGCGGGTGAGCAGGATCGAGTTCCGGGGGCTCCTTGCTCCCTTCCGAGAGAAGATGCATGGGGTGATGACCTTCCTCGCGGGGCTCGAGCTCTCGCGGCGCCGGCGCATCCGGATGCGACAGACGGCTCCGTTCCACGAGCTCTGGGTCTACCTCCGGGAAGACGAGGGCGAGGGAAGCGCGGAGGAGAAGACACCCCGGAACGCCGAGGAAGAGACGGTCGCGGGAGCGGATGGGGCACACTCGAGCGAGGAAGGGACGTGAGGCAGGAACAGATCGTAGAGGCGGTGCTCTTCGCGAGCGACGCGCCGCTGAGCGCCGAGGAGATTGCCCGGGCGGACGAGGTCCTGGACGAGGATGCCGTTGGAGAGGCGATCCGGACTCTTCGGGTCCAGTATCAGGAGCAGGAGCGGGCCTTTGAGCTCGTGGAGGTCGCAGAAGGCTATCAGATCCTGACGAAGCCGGAGTTCGCGCCCTACCTCGAGCGCTTCGACACCGTTCCCAGGTCCTCTCGGCTGTCGGGCCCGTCGCTCGAGACGCTGGCCATCATCGCCTATCGACAGCCGATCGATCGGCTCGAGATCGAGTACATCCGTGGCGTGGGAGCGGTGGGAGTGATCCGGACGCTCCAGGACCGAGGGCTCATCGAAGCGGTTGGGCGCGGGGAGGGGATTGGCCGGCCGCTCCTCTACGGCACGACGCGACGCTTCCTCGAGCACTTCGGGTTCGCCTCCCTCGAGGGCCTGCCACGGCCGGAGGATCTCCCGATCGTGCTTCGCGATCGGGCCGCGCCGATCCAGCGGGAGGCTGCCCCAAGCATCGACGACGGCCTCGGCGACGACCTGTTCGCGCTCGACACGGGCGGCTCCAACGGGCAACCCGCCGGCGAGCCATCGGTGGAGGAAGACGAGCTGAACGAATGAGCCCGGCCGGGATGCGTCTGAACAAGTTCCTTTCCCGCGCCGGAGTCGCCTCCAGAAGAGACGCGGAGGGGCTCCTCCTCGCCGGGCGTGTGCGGGTGAACGGTGACGTGGTCCGGACGCTCGGAACGAGCGTTGACCCAACGGCGGATCGGATCGCAGTGGATGGTCGAGAGGTCCGGCTCGAGCCGTTCCGGTGGATCCTCCTGAACAAGCCGAGCGGGGTTCTCACGACCCGACGGGATCCGGGAGGGCGCCCAACCGTGTATTCGCTTCTCGATCCGGAGGACGCCGCCCTCCCCTATGTGGGGCGTCTCGATCGGGACACGGAGGGCCTCCTCCTCTTCACGAACGAGGGAGATGTCCTCCACGGGCTGACCCATCCCTCCTCGGAGATCGCGAAGGAGTACCACGCGCTGATCGCCGGCGTCCCGTCCAAGGAGACGCGCGCGGCTCTCGAGGCTGGCATCGAGCTCGAGGACGGGCCTGCGCGGGCCGAAAACGTGAGGGTCGTGCGGAAGGTCGGCGCGGACGGGTCGATCCTCTCCCTCGTGCTCCGGGAAGGAAGGAAGAGGGAGGTGAGACGGATGCTCGATGCCGTCGGACACCGAGCGAAGGCCCTTCGCAGGGTTTCTTTTGGCCCCCTTCGCCTGGGCAATCTCCCCCTCGGCGAATGGCGAGAGCTCGATCCCTCGGAGGTCGTATCGCTCCGCCGGGCGGTCGGGTAGCCGTACTTCACCCTCGCTTCTACCTTCCTGCCGGGCGCCCTTCGCGGGGGCCTTCGGGCCCGTAGCTCAGCTGGTTAGAGCACTCGACTCATAATCGAAGGGTCGCAGGTTCGAGTCCTGCCGGGCCCATACCAAGAGACGAAGAGGTAGACATGGAGTCATCCGGCCTCCCCCTCTTCGAGCGGGCCGAGCGGCATGGCGACCGCGTGGCCACCGTCGCCTCGGGGCGGGCGTACAGCTACCGGGATCTTCTGGACGCCTCCGCGGCCATCGCATGTCGCCTGCTCGATGGCGCGGACGACTTGAATGAGGCGCGGGTGGCCTTCCTCGTTCCCCCAGCGTTTGACTACGTCGCCACGCAGTGGGGGATCTGGCGTGCGGGTGGGATTGCCGTCCCCCTTGGAGTTTCGCACCCGGGGCCGGAGCTGGAGCATGCGATTGTCGACGCGGACGCGAGCGTCGTGGTCGCGCACCCCTCGCTATCCGAGCGGGTGGCAGGGATCGCGGAGGCGCGGGGAGCCCGGCTGCTCATCACCCAGGAGGACCGGCCTTCCGGCGAAGAGCTAGTTGCGCGCCCTTCCGCGCCGCGCCTCCCGTTGCCAAATCTGAAGTTACCACGCCCGCAGTTACCACGCCTGAGTCCTGATCGCCGCGCGATGATTCTGTTCACAAGCGGCACGACCAGCCGTCCGAAAGGAGTGGTCAGCACTCACGGGAACATCCAGGCCCAGGTTGAGACACTGGTCGCGGCGTGGGCGTGGAGCCAGGAAGACCATGTCCTGCTAGTGTTGCCTCTCCACCACATTCACGGGGTCATCAACGTGCTCAGCTGCGCGCTCTGGTCCGGCGCGAGGTGCACGATCTATCCGACGTTCAATGCCGAGACCGTGTGGGGAGAGCTCGTCGGCGGCGACCTGACGCTCTTCATGGCTGTGCCGACGGTCTACAGCCGGCTCATTGCCGCCTGGGAAGCCGCTGACCCGAAGCAGCAGAGGGAGACATCGGAGGGATGCCGGCGGCTCCGCCTCATGGTCTCCGGGTCGGCGGCGCTGCCCGTGCGCGTCTTGGAGCGGTGGCGCGACATCAGCGGCCACACGCTTCTCGAGCGCTACGGCATGACGGAGATCGGGATGGCGCTCTCGAATCCGCTCGAGGGGGAGCGGCGCCCGGGGCACGTGGGCCTGCCCCTGCCGGGCGTGGAGGTACGCCTGGTGGACGATGAGGGGGTGGTGGTTCCACGCGGTATCCCGGGTGAAATAGAGGTCCGGGGTCCCTCGGTGTTTCGAGAGTATTGGCGACGGCCGGAGGTGACGCGCGACAGCTTCCGAGACGGCTGGTTCCGCACCGGCGATGTGGCGGTCGTGGAGGACGGCTATCATCGCGTCCTCGGCCGAAGCAGCGTGGACATTCTGAAGACCGGCGGCTACAAGGTGTCGGCGCTCGAGATCGAAGAGGTGCTGCGGACACACCCCGCGATCGAGGAATGCGCCGTGGTGGGGAAGGAGGACGAGGAGTGGGGCGAGCGCGTCTGCGGGGCCTTGGTCCTCCGTCCCGGCGCGTCGCTCTCACGGGAGGAGTTGCGCTCCTGGGCGGCGGAGAGGCTAGCCCCGTATAAGGTGCCTAGCGAAGTACTTATGGTTGTTGACCTACCACGTAACGCGATGGGCAAAGTCACCAAGTCCGAGGTGAAGAAGCTGTTCTGACCCGCGCCGTTCTGATCCGCGAAGATCGTCGCGACCACGCCGGCTGGAGTACATTGGTCCGATGAGCCCAGCCGCCATTTCCGTGCTCGCGATCATTGTGGCGGCCGTGCTATCCGTCGTGTCGCGCATCAATGTCGGCCTGGTCGCGATCGCATTCGCCTGGATGATCGGCACCTCTATGGATGGCGTCGGCACCGCCACGGTTCTGCGAGCGTTTCCGTCCTCGTTGTTCATCACTCTGGCGGGTGTCACTCTGCTCTTCGCCATCGCCCAGCAGAATGGCACTCTCGAGAACCTTGCCTGTCGTGCGGTTGCGCTGGCGCGGGGAAATGCGCGTGTCCTTCCCGTACTCTTCTTTGGAATCGCAATGGTGGTTTCGACGGTGGGGCCGGGTGCAATCGCGACAGTGGCTCTGGTTATACCGCTGGCGATGGCCATTGGCGCGCGCGCAAATGTGCCCCACTTCCTCATCGCCCTGATGGTCACGAACGGCGCGAATGCCGGAAACCTGTCGCCCATCAGCTCCGTGGGTGTGATCGCCAATTCGAGTATGGCTAGGGCTGGGATCGTGGGGCACGAGGGGAAGGTCTGGTTTGCCAATCTCGCCGCTCACGCCCTCGTCGCCCTGGCCGCCTATCTCCTCCTTGGAGGCTGGCGCCTCAAGGGCGACACCGGCGCGGACCAACGATCCAGCGCGCCAAGGCTCTCGATCCAGGAGCGCACGACAGCGGCGGTCATTGTCGCGTGGATCGCGGGCGTGCTGGTGTTCAACTTCGATCTCGGTCTCAGTGCGTTCACCGCAGCGGCCCTGTTGGTTGTTCTCCGAACTGTGGATGAAGGGCTGGCGATCCGGGGAATGCCATGGAGCGCGATCCTGATGGTGAGCGGTGTGAGCCTCCTCGTAGGAGTGCTCGAGGCGACGGGAGGGATGGAGTTGTTCACCACGATGCTCTCTCGACTCGCCACGCCGCAGACCGTGAACGGCGTGATTGCCTTCGTAACCGGAGCGATCTCCATCTTCAGCAGCACATCAGGCGTGGTCTTGCCTACCTTCCTGCCTACGTCCGCGGGCGTGGTGGAGCGCCTGGGGGGAGGCGATCCGCTGGCGGTTGCCCTCAGCATCAACGTTGGCGCATCTCTGGTCGATGTATCACCCCTTTCGACGCTCGGTGCCCTCTGTGTCGCGGCGGTTGCCGACGGCGTCGCCGCAGCGAAGCTTTTCCGGCAACTGCTCGTCTGGGGGGTAGCGATGGCACTGGTCGGTGCCCTCATTTGCCAAGTGTTCATGGGCCCGCTCGCGCGACTGTGACACGTCTCTCGTACGGGGAGGAACCACGATGTTGAAGCTCGATGCCGAGAGGACCTTCCGCCGAGTGGCGGTCGCAAGCCCGATACTTCTAATGCGGCTCTTGGCCTGGGCAGGGATCGCACATGCCCAGATAACCAAGATCGTGATCGACCAAAGAGTGAGCCCCGCCTTTGACGGGGCGAGCTTTGGCGACGCCGGGCAATATGAGACGCTCACAGGACGAGCGTTCGGCGAGCTCGACCCCAACGATCCGCGCAACGCCATCATCACGGACATCCGCCTGGCCCCCAGGAATGCCGCGGGCAAGGTGGAGTACATGGCCACCTTCTTCCTTGTGAAGCCGGTCGACATGTCCCGGAGCAGCCACTTGATGTGGCAGTACGTGCCGAATCGGGGCGGCAGGATCACCATCGGGGTGGCGGAGCGCCGGGACGGCGACATCGGGTTGAGCAGCGGCTGGCAGGGTGACAACTCGGGGAGGACGAGGCCGGGGCCCAACGTCGAATACGCGGTCGTGCCGGTGGCACGAAATGCCGATGGGTCGCCTGTGACGGGCCGTGTGATGGGTCGGATCTTCAATGAGAGCGGCCCGGCGTCACGGCCGATGCTCGTCGCTGGGAATCCTGTTCCGTATCAACCGGCCACCCTGGATACTCACGACGCCACGCTGACAACGCATGCGTCGGAGAGCATCGATGGTATGATCGGTGCCACCACCACGATCGCCGCGGAAGACTGGGCCTGGGCAAGCTGCGGCCCGGACAATCCTTTTCCGGGCACACCCGATCCAACTCACATCTGCCTGAGGGCAGGATTCAACCCGAACCTACTGTATCAGGTCGTGTTTACCGCCAAGGATCCCTATGTCCTCGGAATTGGCTTCGCTGCATTCCGGGACGTGGCCGCCTTTTTCAGGAACGCGATGTCCGATCGCGATGGCACTCCGAATCCCGTCGCTGGGCAGGTCTCATGGATCATTAGTCGGGGTTCATCGCAGTCAGGAAACTTCATTAGGGCGATGTTGCACCTTGGCTTCACGGTCGATGAAGCGAATCGGAAGGTGTACGACGGCGCGTGGCCGATCATCGCGGGACGGCGGGTCGCGCTGAACTTCCGGTGGGCGATGCCCGACGGCGTGCTCACACTTTACGAGCCCGGCAGCGAAGGCCCGCAGTGGTGGACCAAGTGGCCCGACCCGGTGCGCGGACTCCCCGACGGCGGGATCCTGGATCGTTGCCGTGCTACGGACAGCTGTCCCAAGATCTTCGAGCACTTCGGGTCCGCGGAGGTCTGGGCGTTGAAGCTCACGCCTGAGTGGGTCGGCACGGCAGCAGACACCGACATCCCCCTCCCATCGGACGTACGTCGGTACTACATCCCCAGTACCACACACGGGGGCGGGGGCGGTGGCTTCAGCGTCGAGCCGCCGGCCCTCCCGATGTGCCCCGGTGCGGAATACGGACGGGGCTCGCTCCCCGCCAATCCCGTTCCACATGAGGAAACAGTCAACGCGCTGAGAGTCCATCT
>SHZS01000033.1 GCA_009692105.1 Gemmatimonadota bacterium
GCGGGTGCGTTCGTGGACCCTCCTCGCCAAGTCGCTCCGACCGCTCCCGATCGGGAAGGAGGTGGTGGATCCCGTTACGGGAGAGCGCATCCTCCATTCGGGCTTCGCGGATATCCAGAGCCGATACCGCCAGCGCTACGCGGACTTGGCCGTCCATACCGAGGTGCGCGAGCGATTCCGAATCCGCGCGCGCATCGTCGGGGCGCTACGTGCGTTCCTTGATGCCCGGGGGTACCTCGAGGTCGAGACACCGGTGCTCCAGCCCATTTATGGGGGAGCAGCAGCTCGGCCGTTCACCACGCACCACAACGCCCTCGACACGAAGCTCTATCTTCGGATCGCGGACGAGCTCTACCTGAAGCGCCTCATCGTGGGCGGATTCGAGCGCGTGTACGAGATCGGGAAGGACTTCCGGAACGAGGGGATCGACCGAACGCACAACCCCGAGTTTACGATGCTCGAATTTTACCAGGCCTTCGCGGATTACGAGGAGATGATGGGCGTGGTGGAGCAGATGCTGTCCGAGGTCACCCGCGAGATACTCGGTGGATGTTCGGCCACACTGGACGGACTTGAGATCGACCTCACACCCCCGTTCCCGCGCGTCCCCTTCCTGGCCGCGCTGGAAGCCGGCCTGGGCGCCGACGTCATGGGGATGGACGATCGCACCCTTCGGGCCCGGGCCGAAGGCGTCTCGGGCGAGAGTCTCAAGGGAGCCGGAAGGGGGCGCCTCATGGACAAGCTCTTCGGGCTCCTCGTGGAACCCGAGCTCGTCCAGCCCACCTTCGTGATCGACTACCCGATGGAGCTCTCTCCCCTGGCGAAGCGGAGTCGGACCGACCCCCGGCTCGTCGAGCGCTTCGAGCTCATCATTGCGGGCCGGGAAATCGCAAACGCCTTCTCCGAGCTGAATGATCCTCAAGACCAGCGGGAACGCCTCGAGGCCCAGGAACTCCTTCGCGAGGCCGGAGACGAGGAGTCCCACCCCGTGGACGAAGACTTCCTCCGGGCGCTCGACTACGGAATGCCTCCCACGGGCGGCGTAGGGATCGGCGTGGATCGCCTCACGATGCTTCTCACCGACAGCCCCTCGATCCGAGACGTGATCCTCTTCCCCACGCTCCGCCCAGAGGAGGGGAGGGAAGGGTGAAATGACTCCTCTCGTGAAGGCACTCTCCTGGTTCCTCGCCCGGCGCTACCTCTCCTCTCGGAAGCAGGGCCGCCTCCTCTCCTTCATCACCTGGATCGCACTGGGAGGGATCACGGTCGGCGTTACCGCCCTGATCGTCGTCCTCGGAGTCATGAACGGCGCCCAGGAAGAGCTCTACGAGAAGATCCTGGGTTCGACCCCCCACGTGATGGTGCTCGAGCGGGGGGCCTCCCTGCGGATGAACCGGTGGGAGGAGGTGGCGGAGCGGGTCCGCCAGATCCCGGGGGTAGAGGCCGTCGCCCCGTTCGCCCTCTCCAAGGTGATCGTAGCTCGAGGAGACGAGTACGTTCAGGCGGCCGATCTGTACGGAGTCACGCTGGATGCCATGGACGACGAGGCCGTGACCTCCATGGAGGGTGACATCTCCAAAGGGGTCTTGGACCTGGGCCCGACCAAGTCAGGGGCGCCACCTCTGATCGCCGGCGCACGGCTGGCGGAGCGAATGGCGCTCTTCCCGGGGGACAGTGTCCTCGTCTACTCCCTCGAGAACCTGGGCGCCAACCCGATGGGGTATCCCCAGCTCCGCATGCGGGAATTTGAGATCACGGGCACGTTCGAGACGGGAATGTACGATTACGACATCGGAAACCTCTACGCCCCCCTGGTCTGGGTGCAGTCGCTGCTCGGGATGCGGGAGGAGGGCCAGGTTTCGGGGCTCGGAGTGCGAATCTCGGACCCTTGGGCAGCGGCCGAGGTCGCCCGCCAGATGCAGGAGGCGCTCGGCTTTCCCTACTTCGTGGAGAGCTGGATCACCACCAATCAGACGCTCTTCTCCGCCCTCGAGCTCGAGAAGCTCGCCATGGGGGTGATCCTCTTCCTGATCGTGGTCGTGGCGGCCTTCAACATCGTAAGCACGCTGGTGATGGTTGTCGTGGACCGAACCGCGGAGATCGGGATCCTCAAGTCCATGGGGATGACGGATGGCCAGGTCCTGAAGGTCTTCATGCTGCAGGGGATGGCGATCGGCGTGTTGGGCACCCTTCTAGGGACGGGGATCGGACTCTTTCTTTCATGGATTCTTGACCGCTTCCATATCATCGATATCCCGCCCGACGTGTACTTCATCGACCGCCTCCCGGTGTCGGTCAACCCCTTGGACGTGCTCCTGATCGTCGGGGTGAGCTGCCTCATCTCGCTCCTCGCCACGATCTACCCCGCACTTCAGGCATCCCGGCTCCAACCGGTCGAAGCGATCCGCCATGAGTGAGGCCGGAGTCCCGCAGGGTGCTGCCCCTTTGCCCCTTCGTGCTAACGGGGTTCGCAAGAGCTACCGGCTCGGGGACGGAAGCGAACTGGAGGTGCTACGAGGGGTAGACCTCGCCGTTCTCGAGGGCGAGGCCGTGGCCGTGGTCGGCACGAGCGGGGTAGGGAAGTCCACACTCCTCCAGTTGCTGGGTGCGCTCGACCTCCCCACTGCGGGTGAGATCGAACTCGGGGGGCAGCCCATCGCTGGGCTTTCTTCGCTCGAGCTGGCGCAGGCGCGGAACCGCTACGTGGGGTTCGTGTTCCAGTTCCACCACCTCCTCCGCGAGTTCTCCGCTCTCGAGAACGTCATGATGCCTCGGTTGATCCGCGGGACGCCGCGCGCGGAGGCCGAGGGGCGGGCGATGGAGCTGCTCCAGGCGGTGGGGCTCGGCGGCAGGCTAGCCCACCGACCGTGGCAGCTTTCGGGGGGCGAACAGCAGCGGGTGGCGGTCGCGCGTGCTCTCGCCAACGAGCCCAAGGTGCTGCTCGCCGACGAGCCTTCCGGGAACCTCGATCCTCGCACGAGCGGTGGGCTCCACGACCTCCTCTTCCAACTGCGGGATGAGCGCCGGATCTCGATGGTCCTCGTAACCCACAACCTGGACCTCGCCGCCCGAGCGGATCGGACCCTGTACCTGCGCGAGGGAGTACTGTCCGAGGGATGAGGATGGGCCCTGAGAGAGCGATATGACGTGTCACAACTGTGGCTCAGAGAAGGCCGTGGTCCACCTCACGCAGATCGTGGACCACGAGATGCGCACCCTTCACCTGTGTGAGCGATGCGCCGCCGAGAAGGGACTCGAGACGTCGACGGTCCCCGAGAACTTCCCCCTGACCGACCTCCTCGCTCAGCTCGGGCGGGAAGAGCGCTCGACGGTGGCGGACGGGTCGCCGTCCGGCTGTGCCTTCTGTGGGCTCACCTTCCAGCAGTTCAAGGAGAGCGGCCGCCTCGGCTGCCCACACTGCTGGTCCACATTCGAGGGTCATCTCCGGGGCCTCGTCCGGAGGATCCACGGCGGATCGCAGCACGTCGGAAAGGTCTACCTCTCTCCCGATCCGACAGTCACGGAGCGCGAAAAGCGGGTCGAGACTCTGCGGAAGAAGCTGGTTCGCGCGGTCGAGCTCGAGGACTTCGAACGGGCCGCGGAGATTCGGGATGAGATCCGGGACATGGAGCCCGCCTGATGGAGGGCAGCCTTCCCTTCGACGAGTTTGGCCTGGGTTGGCTGGACGCCAGCGGGGAGCACCCCGACATCGTCCTCTCCACCCGAGTCCGCCTGGCCCGAAACCTCCAGGGGTTCGCCTTCGGGCCGAGGGCCCGCGTGAACGACCGCGCGGCCGTGCTCGAGCGGGTGAGAGCCGCCTGTGGCCGAGTGCCCCTCCTCCAGGGCGGCCATGTGCAGGAGCTCTCTGCGCTGAACCCGCGCGGGCGGAGGATCCTCCTCGAGCGGCGCCTCGCTTCCCGAGACCTCGTCGAGGATAACGGGACTTCGCCACCGCGCGGCACGGCGGTCGTGGTATCGCCCGACCGCCCCCTCTCCATGATGGTGAACGAGGAAGACCACCTCCGCCTCCAGACCCTCTTCTCAGGGCTTCGCCTGCAAGACGCCTGGGACCTTCTCGACGACCTGGACGAGGAGCTTGGGCGGGAAGTCGCCTTCGCCTACCATCCCGAGTTTGGGTTCCTTACGAGCTGTCCCACCAACGTGGGAACGGGTCTCCGAGCCTCGGTCCTCATGCACCTTCCGGCCCTGGTCCTGACCAAGGAGATCGGCAAGGTTCTCCAGGGCCTCGGACAGGTCGGGCTCACCTACCGGGGGCTTTACGGGGAAGGATCCGAGGTTGTCGGCAACTTTTTCCAGGTCTCGAACCAGACCACTCTCGGGAAGAGCGAAGAGGACCTGGTGGATCATCTGGATCGGATCGTCCGGCAGGTCATCCATTACGAGACACAGGCCCGGCAGGTGCTCCTCCGCGACGCGGTGGGGGTCACCGAGGACAAGATCTGGAGGGCCTACGGTTTACTCCGGTACGCCCGGTCCCTATCGTTTTCGGAGCTGATGAACCTGTTGAGCGGCGTGCGTTTGGGGGCGAGCCTGAAACTCCTCCCAGGCCTCCGTGTATATTCGCTCAACAAGATTGTGATCTTCACGCAGGCGGCCCATCTCGAGGAGGCGGCGGGCCGTGACCTCTCCCCTGCGGAGACCGATGTCCACCGAGCGTCCTTCGTGAGGCGGATCCTCGCCGCCGAAGGTGCTGTAACCCCGGATGACGAGCCGTCGGACGGGGGCGCTACCCCGGGTCAGACGCGCTGACGCCTGAGCCATCCTCTCGAGAGTTGCGATGAACTACAACTTCACCGATCGGGTCCGAAAGGTCTTGGCAATGGCGCGGGATGAGGCCATCCGCCTCCAGCACGACTACGTGGGGACGGAGCATATCCTGCTCGGCCTGATCCGAGAGGGCGAGGGGGTTGCTGCCGCCGTGCTCACGAATCTGAGCGCGGACCTCGATCAGGTTCACGAGCGGATCGAGGAGGCGATCAAGAAGGGGAAGGCCATCATCGCCTTGGGTGAGCTCCCGTATACGTCTCGGGCCAAGAAGGTGCTCGAGTTCGCAATGGCCGAGGCCCGGGAAATGAGCCACTCCTACGTGGGGACGGAGCACCTGCTCTTGGGTCTCCTCCGCGAGGAAAAGGGCGTCGCCGCGCAGGTGCTAGGCTCCCTCGGGATCTCGCTCGAGGATGCGCGGGCCGAGACCCTGAAGGTCATCGGGTCCGAGATGAGCGGGGGCGGAAGCCCCTCCGAACCCGCCGGGAGCGGGGGCGGAGGCCCACCGAGCCCAGGGGGCGGCGGAAAGGGTGAGAAGAAGTCCAAGACTCCTGCGCTCGACCACTTCTGCCGTGACCTCACGGAGCTTGCCCATCAGGGCAAGCTGGATCCGACGATCGGGCGTAAGACCGAGATCGAGCGGATCATCGAGATCCTCTGCCGCCGGAAGAAGAACAACCCCGTGCTCATTGGGGAACCCGGCGTCGGGAAGACGGCGATTGTGGAAGGGCTCGCGCAGCTCATCGCTAGAGGCGAAATCACCGAGTCCCTCAAGGACCATCGCGTGCTTGCCCTGGACATGGCAGCCGTAATCGCCGGAACGAAGTACCGGGGTCAGTTCGAGGAACGGCTCAAGGCCGTGGTGAACGAGATCTCCCAGAACAAGAACGTCGTTCTGTTCATCGACGAGCTCCATACACTCGTAGGTGCAGGCGCTGCCGAGGGCGCGATCGATGCTTCGAACATGTTGAAGCCCGCCCTCGCGCGAGGCGAACTCCAGTGCATCGGGGCGTCGACCCTGAACGAGTACCGGAAGTACATCGAGAAGGACGGGGCCCTCGAGCGCCGGTTCCAGCCCGTTATCGTGGATCCGCCTGCCGTCGAGCAGACCGTCGAGATCCTGAAGGGGCTCCGCGCCCACTACGAGGACCATCACCGGGTCGTGATCCCCGACGAGACGCTGGTTACTGCGTCCCGCCTCTCGGACCGCTACATCACGGACCGGTTCCTCCCGGACAAGGCCATCGACGTGATCGACGAGGCCGGGGCGCGGGCCCGGATCGCGGCCCAGGTCCCCCCCCCGGACATGGCGGAGATGAAGGAGGAGCTCGCGGAAATTGGGGGACGGAAGGAAGGGGCGATCCGCGACCAGGACTTCGAGCGAGCGGCCGAGCTCCGGGACGAGGAGCGCGAGGTTCAGCACCGGATCAAGGTGCGACAGGACGAGTGGGCGGCTGAGCGGCGCGAGAACCGACCCGAGATCTCGGCCGACGACGTGGCCTTCATCGTGTCCCGTTGGACGGGAATCCCGGTCCAGCGCCTCCGCCAGGCCGAGTCGGACCGCCTGGTGAACATGGAGACCGAGCTCCATAAGCGGGTCGTCGGCCAGGACGACGCGATCGAAGCGATTTCCAGGGCCATCCGGCGAAGCCGGGCCGGCCTGAAGGACCCACGGCGGCCGATCGGATCGTTCATCTTTTCTGGCCCTACCGGCGTTGGTAAGACGGAGCTCGCTCGCGCCCTCGCCGAGTTCCTCTTCGCCGACCGGGAAGCGCTCATCCGGGTGGACATGAGCGAGTACATGGAGAAGTTCTCGGTCTCTCGTCTCATCGGAGCACCCCCGGGATACGTGGGCTACGAGGATTCGGGCGCTCTCACCAAGGCCGTTCGGCGGCGGCCCTACTCGGTCGTGCTCTTGGACGAAATCGAGAAGGCGCATCCGGACGTCTTCAACATCCTCCTCCAGGTCCTGGACGAGGGGCATCTGACCGACAACTACGGTCGCGTGATCGACTTCAAGAACACGGTTCTCATCATGACGTCGAACCTCGGGGCCCGCGACATCACGAAAGGCGGCGGCGTCGGGTTTCACAACCGGGATCCTCTCTCGAGCTACGATATCATGAGGGACAAGGTTCGCGAGGAGATCGAGCGCGCTTTCAATCCTGAGTTCCTGAACCGACTCGACGACACCATCGTCTTCCATCCGCTCACCCGTGAGGAGATCGGTCAGGTCGTCCACATTCTCCTCGAGGAAGTCGCTGGGCGGCTCCGCCAGGAGGAGCTCTCCCTCAAGGTGACCGACGCGGCGATTCAGTTCCTCGTGGGGAAGGGGTACGACCAGAAGTTCGGTGCGCGCCCCCTCCGCCGTGCGATCCAGCGGTATCTCGAGGACCCCCTCTCCGAGAAGATTCTCCTCTCCCATTTTGGTGCTGGGGCGGAGATTGAGGTGGACGTGGACTCTGACGGGGAACGCCTGTCGCTTCGTGAAGCTTCGGCCACGAAGACCTGACGAGATGTGTTTTCGGAGCGCGCCCGGGTCGCTCGGGGCCTGGAATCTTCTTGTCGGCCTCCTCCCGGTCGGCCTAGGGCTGGCCCTGCCCAGGACAGCCTCCGCTCAGGCTTCCGATGCGCCGCTCGGCTCCGCAGGCGTCGTAGTGGACTCGGTCCGCGTGATCGGCGGGGAAAGCTTCGTGGAAGGCCAGCTCCTGAGCACGATCGGTATCGGTGCCAGCCAGCAGGTAACCTACCGGGATGTTCAGGAGGCCGAGCGACGCCTCTGGGCCACCGGCCGCTTCAGGGAGATCGAGGTCACCGTCGAAGGCGGAGCCCCTGCGCCGGTCGTACTCGTCTTCCAGGTGAAGGAGCACCCGATCGTGAGGAGCCTCGCGATCGAAGGGCTCCGCGGTGTGAGCGAGAAGGAAAGCTGGGACGAAGGGGAAGTTCGAGTAGACGAGGCGTACTCGCCCGGCCGCGTCGCGGTGACGAAGGCGTTCATCGTAGACGCCCTCTCCGATCGCGGGATCCCGTTCGCCCAAGTCAACGAGCGCCTGGAGGAGACCTCGAACGGCGTGGCTCTTACTCTAGAAGTAATTGAAGGACAACGCGTTGAGATCTCTGACGTCACCTTTAATGGGAATGATTCGTTCTCGGACGACGAGCTCGCGGGGCTCCTCTCCACGAGGAAAGAGGGATTCTTCTGGTGGCGGGGCGGGGCGTTCAACCAGGCGACCCTGGAGGAAGACTTGATCGACAAGCTTCCAGCCTTCTATGCCTCTCGTGGACACGTCGACTTCCAGGTGCTCAGCGATACCCTCGTCATTGATCCTGAGACGGGCAAGGCGAGGCTCGAGGTGGACGTGGCCGAAGGCGGGCAGTATCGCGTGGCCAGCTTCGCGGTCACGGGGAACCGGCGCTTCCCCGCGGACCAGCTCGAACAGTATTACGTCCAGGAAGAGGGAGGGCTCCTCCGCACTATCGGTCTTCGGCGGGATCCAGCCCAGGAGGCAGATGGGGCCCGGATCTTCGACCAGAACGCCTTCCAGGAGGCGACGACCGCGGTCTCGACCCTCTACCAGGACGCCGGGTATCTCTACGCCAGCGTGACTCCGGAAATTGAGCGGCTCCCCCCGGCCGAGGAGGGGGGCCCCCCGCAAATGGCGCTCCGCTGGAACGTCAACGAGGGTCGGCAGGCGTACATCCGATTCGTCCGGATCGAGGGGAACGAGTACACGCACGACCAGGTGATCCGGGATCGCATCGTGCTCCTTCCCGGAGACCTCTACTCCCAGACTCTCCTTCTACAGAGCTACCAGGCCATCCAGGGGCTGGGATTCTTCGAGACCCCGCTCCCGTTCCCCCGGCTCGAGCCTGACGAGGCCACCGGGGACCTCGACATCACCTTCGAGGTGGCCGAGAAGCAGACCGGCTCCGTCAACTTCGGGACCACGATGGGGGGGTATTCGGGAGTCGCTGGCTTCATAGGTTACGAGCAGCCCAACCTCTTTGGGCAAGCCAAGTCGGGGAGCCTCCGTTGGGACTTCGGGCGCTACCAGAACAACTTTTCCGTCACGTATAGCGACCCGGCCCTCTTCCAGTCGCGAGTCAGCGGGACCCTTTCGCTCTTCGACTCCAAGGACCGGTTCTTTTCGTTCACGAGCGGCAGCCGGAAGCTACGGGGTGGATCTACGCGCTTCGGGTTTCCCGTGCCCGGATCCTTCTATACACGGTTCTATCTCGGGTACTCGCTTTCTCGCACCGAATACGAGCTCCGTGGCGGAGTGGATGACACGTCGCTCTTCGGGCGCCCGTCAGGGACCCAGAGCCAGGTGAGCGTGTCGCTCGCCCGAAATACGACCGACCACCCGCTCTTCCCGACGGTCGGATCCAGGCAGAGTTGGACCGGCGAGTTCAACGGAGGCATCCTCGGGGGAGACGGGAACTTCTCGAAGCATCGGTTCGAGGGATCCTGGTGGGTGCCGATCGGACAGGTCGGCGGCGGCCGCCCCGGCTCCCGCCCTATCGTGTTCGCGCTGGGGCTCCGGGCGAACGTGGGGGCGATCTTCGGGAACGCCGAGGCCTTCCCCTTCGAGCGCTTCTGGATGGGAGGGGTCCAGTTCGGCGAACGGCTCCGCGGGTACGAGGAGACGACGGTCACTCCTCTGGGCTACATTCCCAGGGCATCCGGAACGGTGCAGGAAGCCCAGCGGCTGGGGGACGCATTCCTCCTCGTAGGGGCCGACTACGTGATCCGGCTGAGCGATGTAATCTCCCTATCGGCCTTTTTCGAGGCGGGTAACGTGTGGCGAAGTCCCATGGAGATCTATCCTTCCCGCCTCCGGCGAAGTGCGGGGATCGGCGTGGAGATGGTTACCCCCTTCGGGCCGTTTGGGCTTGACTACGCCTACGGCTTCGACCGGAGTGATCCGGGTTGGCAGTTTCATTTCCGAATGGGCGGAAGCGCCGGAAGCGGGTTCTGATACGACCCCGAGCCGCAGGATCGGCTCGAGAGTTTCACGATCGGGGCGGCTTGGCCCGCCCTCCAACGAAGCGGAGCGAGTTCATGCGAGTCCCCCGGTTCATCCTCGTCGGAGCCATGCTCTCCTGCCCTGCGAGCGCACTCCAGGCACAGAGCCAGCTTCGCATCGCGTACCTAGATTCGCAGGTCATTCTCCAAGGGGCCCCCGGCGCGAAGGAAGCCCAGGACGAGTTCGACCGGCAGATGCAGAACTCCACGCGCGAGCTGACGACGCTTGCTGCGGAGCTCGACACGCTGGCGGCGCGCTACCAGCAGCAGCAGGGCTCACTCCTCCCAAACGTCCGCCAGGCTCGAGAGGCGGAGATTCAGCAGAAAGACCAGAGGTACCAGGCGCGGACGACCGAGCTGCAGGCACAGGCGGACACCATTCGGCAGCGCCTCATGCAGCCGATCCTGGAGCAGATCACCGCAATGATCGAGACGATGCGCGCTGAAGGAGGCTATTCCTTAATCCTGGATGCCGCGGCCCAGTCCATCGTGGCCGCGGACCCGGAGCTCGACATCACTGAGGACGTGATCATTCGACTCAACCGAACGGCGGCGCCGGCGCCGCCCGCGGGGACGCCGTAGCCGCGCGACGGCTTCGTTTCCGGGATTCTTCCCCCGAGGATTGGGGTCGGCCATGAACAGCTTCCCCCTCCGGCGATCGGAGCCGGTTCCTCACTCCCTATCCGCCCTAGCTAAGCTCCTCGAGATCTCCCCTCCCATGGAGGAGATGGAGGTGCGCGGGGTTGCTCCCCTCGGGGCGGCCGGCCCGGAGCAGCTGGGCTTCCTCGCACACCGCCGGTACCTCTCCCACCTTGGTTCATGCCGGGCGGGCGCGCTTCTCATTTCCGCCGAGATGGCGTCGCTCCTCCCTCCGGACTCCCGCCCTCGCCTCGTCGTCCCGAACGCGCACGATGCCCTCACGACGCTCCTCGAGGCGTTCCACCCCGAGCAGAGGACGGAGCCCGAGGTGCATCCGACCGCCGTCTTCGGAACCGGGGTGCGAATCGGCACGGACGTCCGGATTGGCCCCTATTCGGTCATCGAGTCGGATGTCGTGGTAGGGGACGGCGTCCTGATCGGCGCGCACGTCGTGGTGGGCACCGGGTCTCGGATCGGACGCGGGAGCATCCTCCATCCTCACTGCGTTCTCTATCCGGGCACCGTATTGGGCGAACGCGTGATTGTGCACTCGGGAGCCCGGCTGGGGGTGGACGGGTTCGGTTACGTGTTCCGGGACGGTGCTCACCAGAAGATCCCCCAGGTGGGCAGCTGCATCATCGAGGACGATGTGGAGATCGGCGCGAACACGACGATCGATCGGGGCTCCATCGGCGAGACTCGGGTGGGCGCCGGGGCGAAGCTCGACAACCTCGTGCACCTCGCTCACAACGTGTCCGTGGGCCCGCGAGCGATCCTCACCGCGCAGGTCGGGGTGGCCGGATCGGCCACGATCGGAGCCGGAGTCCTGGCTGGAGGCCAAGCGGGGTTCCTCGGGCACGTTACGGTCGGAGACGGTGCCAAGGTCGGCGCCCAGTCTGCGGTGATGAAGAATGTGGCACCCGGTGAAACGGTGCAGGGCTCCCCGGCCCGACCGCAGGCGGAGTTCCTGAGGACTGCTGCAGCTCAAAGACTGGTGCCGGAGCTCATGCGCCGGGTGCGACGGCTGGAAGGAAGCGCCGAGGACGACTCCAAAGGCCCCGACCCGCGGTAGGCCGCGTTCGGGGCTCGTATTACATTATGCCGCCGCGGAGACCGGATCCCGTCGGCTCCCCCGTCGTCCGGATTCCGCCAGGCGTTCCGGCCCCGTAGGCCCCCCGCTGGGGATCAGATGATCGGACTCAAGCACCGCACCATCGGCAAGCCCGTCACCCTTGCGGGAGTGGGCGTCCATTCCGGCGAGAAGTCGTCGGTGACCTTCCGCCCTGATCCCACGGGGCCAGGGATCCGGTTTCGGCGTACGGACCTGACGGGCACGCCCGACATCCCCGCAGACTTGGACCACGTGGTGGGGACGGACCTCGGGACGAATATCGCTGTCGGTGAGGACGCCCGCGTAAGCACGGTCGAGCACGTGATGGCCGCCCTTTCCGGAGCTGGGGTCACCCGGGTGATCGTCGAGGTAGACGGCCCCGAGCCCCCCATTTTGGACGGGAGCTTCCGGGGGTACCTCGAGGCGCTGAGCGGCGCAGGAATCCGAGAACTCGAGGATCCCGTGCCGGTGCTTCGGATCCCATCCCCGATCACCGAGGAGGCAGGGAAGGGGTCCCATTACGTGGCGATCCCATCCGATTCGTTCCGCGTCTCCGCCACGATCGAGTTCGACCATCCCGCGATCGGCCGGCAGTACGGGTCGTTCCGCTTCGCCGGCGACGAGTTCGCGTCAGAGATCGGCCCCGCCCGAACCTTCGGCTTCGAGGCGGAGGCGAACGTGCTGCGGGCACGCGGGCTCGCTCGTGGAGCCTCGCTCGAAAACACAATCGTCCTTTCGGGAAATGGAATCCTGAACGACGACCTGCGCTTCCCGGACGAATTCCTGCGCCACAAGGTCGGGGACCTGGTCGGGGATCTCGCCCTCCTGGGGGCTCGCCTCGAGACGCACATCGTCGCCGAGCGGCCCAGCCACGCCGGTAACGTGGCGCTCGCCCATCGGATCGCCAGTGCCGCCCGCAGGAACCCATCGGGCGCCCCGATCGTGGACATCCAGAAGATCCTCGAGTACCTCCCCCACCGGTTCCCGATGCTCCTCGTGGATCGAGTCCTGGAGTTCGAGCAGGGAAAGCGGATCGTGGGGGTGAAGAACGTCACGATCAACGAACCATTCTTCCAGGGGCACTACCCGGGTCACCCCATCATGCCGGGCGTCCTCATCATCGAGGCGATGGCCCAGATGGGGGGCCTCCTCCTCATGGACACCATCGAGAACCCTGCGGACAAGGTCGTTTACTTCATGTCCCTCGATAATGTGAAGTGGCGCCGCCCCGTCACCCCCGGGGACCAGCTCGTGCTCGATCTCCAGCTCCTCCAGCTCCGGCGCAACATCTGTCGCCTGAAGGGCGAGGCCTACGTGGACGGGCGGCTCGTGGCCGAGGCCGAGCTCATGGCCACCGTGAAGGACCGATGAAGGCCGGAGCCAACACGGGAGCGGAGGTGCAGGTCCATCCACAGGCGATCGTGGACCCGGGCGCCGAGCTCGGAGATGGTGTGAGCATTGGGCCGTGGACCATGATCGGCCCCGCCGTGAAGATCGGCCGCAGGACTGTGGTGGGTCCGAGCGTGCTGATCGAGCGGAACACGACGATTGGAGTCGACTGTGAGATCCACAAGGGTGCCGTCCTCGGCACTCCGCCCCAGGACCTGAAGTTCCGGGGCGAAGATACCCGGCTCGTCGTGGGAGACCGGACGGTGATCCGGGAGTACGCGACCCTGAACCGGGGAACGTCGGCTTCTGGCCTCACCTCGGTGGGGGACGACTGCCTCCTCATGGCCTACACGCATGTGGCGCACGACTGCCATCTCGGGAGTCACGTGATCCTGTCGAACGCGGTAAACATGGCCGGCCACGTGGAGATCCAGGACTGGGTCATCGTAGGGGGGCTCACACCCATTCATCAGTTCGTGCGCGTGGGGATGCACGCTTTCGTCGGCGGCGCCTCGAGGATCTCACAGGACGTGCCGCCCTTCTGCCGGGTAGCGGGAAGCCCTGCCAAGCTCTACGGACTGAACTCCGTGGGGCTGGAGCGGCGAGGGTTTTCGGCGGAAACGCGTGCCGCGCTGAAGAAGGCATACCGCGTCCTCTTCCAGTCCGCTCTGAATATCTCCCAGGCGCTCGAGCGTGCTCGGAAAGAGGTGGAGCCTCTCCCCGAGGTGACGCTCTTCCTCGACTTCATCCGGAACTCCGAGCGCGGAATCACCACCTGATGGCGGAACACGCGGCACCGCTCCGGATCGGGGTGGCGGGCGTGGGAAGCCTGGGCTTTCATCACGCCAGGATCGCGAGAGAGCTGGCCGGCGTGGTCATGGTCGGCTTCCACGAACCCCGCCCTGACCGGGCCATGAAGGTCGCAGAGCAGCTCGGAATCCCCTCGTTCCCGGATCTCTCGGCGCTCTTGGATGCGGTAGATGCGCTCGTCGTGGCAGCTCCGACCACGATACACGCCGAGATCGCATGCGCAGCGCTCGCACGGCGCATTCACGTCTTCATCGAGAAGCCCATCGCCTCGGACCTGGCTCAGGCGGACCGGATCCTGGATGCCGCGGCCCGTTCCGGGGCGATCGTTCAGGTGGGTCACGTGGAACGGTTCAACGCGGCTCTCGTGGGCGCGCGCCCCTACCTCGAGGCCCCGCTCTTCATCGAGTCTCATCGCCTGGCCCCGTTTACGGAGCGAGGGACGGACGTTGCGGTCGTGCTGGATCTCATGATCCACGACGTGGACCTCGTGGCGAGCCTGGTCGGGCGCCCGGTCGAGAGCTTCGAGGCCACGGGAATCCCGGTGCTCACGTCGTCGGTGGACATCGCGAACGCCCGGCTGACCTTCGAGGGCGGGGCGGTCGCGAACCTCACCGCGAGCCGCGTATCCTTGGAGCGCATGCGGAAGCTTCGGATCTTTCAGAAGTCCGGGTACATGAGCCTGAACCTCGCGAACGGGACGGGAGAATTCCTGCGGCTGAAGCAGGAGCTTCCTACCTTTCTGGAGGGGGGGCGTCCCGACGGAGCAGGACCTCTCGCGCTCGACATCGGGAAGATCGTGGAGCGGATCCAGCTCTCCGCCGAGCCCGTGGAGCCCCTCCGGAGAGAGCTCGAGAGCTTCCGTGACGCGATCCTCTCGGACACGGCACCCCTCGTCAGCGGAAGGGACGGGCGGAACGCTCTCGCGACCGTCCTCGCCATCGAAGAGCGGATCATGAGTCATGTCTCTCGTACGAGTGCGGCCTGATCATTCGCAGCACGGCCGCCTGAGGCATTCACCCACCCTTGGCCTCTCCCGTCGTTCTCCTGCTCGCCGGTGAGCCCTCCGGGGACGTGCATGCCGCGCGCCTCGCGCGGTCGCTCCGGCGCCGCTGGCCGGATTGCCGAATCCTGGGAACGGGGGGTGAGCGGATGGCCGCCGCGGGGGTTGAGCTTCTGGCCGGGCTCGACGACCTGGCGGTGATGGGATTCGTCGAGGTCCTGTCCCGCCTCTCGTTCTTCTGGAAGCTCGAGCGCCGAGTTGTGCAAGCAATTCGGAGCGAGCGGGTGGATCTAGTGATCCTCGTGGACTACCCCGGCTTCAACTTCCGCGTCGCCAGGCACGCGCGGGACGAGGGTGTCCCGGTGCTTTACTACATCGCCCCCCAGGTCTGGGCCTGGCGGGCGAAGCGCGCCGCCCAGCTCGCTCGCCTCACGGACCGGATCGCCGTGATCCTCCCCTTCGAGGAGGAGATCTTTCGCGCTGCCGGGGGGAAGGCGGTCTTCGTCGGGCATCCGCTCCTCGATCGGGACGAGCCGGTGGCCTCGCGGGAGGAGTTTTGCCGCGCGGAGGGGCTCGATCCCGCTCGTCCCATCCTCGCCCTCTTTCCAGGATCGCGTCGGCAGGAGGTACGCCGACACCTCGGCCCCTTCCTGGAGACCGGGCGGCGGCTCGCCGACGAGCGCAGAGGGCTCCAGCTCATGATCGCCAGATCCGAAGGGCTCCCCCTCGATCTTCCCGACGGATCGGGCGCCGTGGTCACCTCGGACTCCCGGGCCCTTCTTCGGCATGCCCGAGCTGCTCTGGTCAAATCGGGAACGACGACGCTGGAAGCGGCCCTCGAGGGCACGCCTTTCGTGGTCGCCTACCGCACCCATCCCATCACCTTCCGAGTCGCTCAGCGCCTCGTGCGGGTGGATCACATTGCACTCGCGAACCTGGTGGCCGGGGAGGCGGTCGTGGAAGAGATCCTTCAAGACCGAGTCACCGCGGAGGTTTTGGGCAAGGCGATCCTTCCCCTCCTGGACGACACCGACACGCGACGGATGATGCTGGCCGGGCTCGCGAGAGTACGGAGCCGCCTTGGTTCTCCTGGAGCCGCCGATAGGGTGGCAGAGCTGGCTGCCGAGGTTCTGGCGGGGGGGGAAGGAGGACGCCGTACGGCGTCTCTCCCGTAACCCATGGACCGCGCCGGGCTTCCGTTCCGAATCACGACGTTCGCCGCGGCGCGTATGCTCGGCCTCCTGGGTCATTCTCTGCGCTACGAGATCGAGGGGGCGGAGCACTTCGAGGAGTGCCGGCGGCGGCGGCAGCCCTTCATCTTCGCGCACTGGCACGCATGGATCCTTCCCCTGGCGTTCCTGCATCGGAAAGAGGGAATCGTTGTCCTCGTGAGCGACCACAAGGACGGCGAATACATCGCGCGGGTCATCGAGCGAATGGGCTTTAGAACCGCCCGTGGTTCCAGCACGAGGGGGGGCGTGAAGGGGCTGAAGGCTCTCGTGCGGGCCGGCCGGGAGGGCTTCGACATGGGCATCACGCCGGACGGTCCCCGCGGGCCCGCGCGCGAGTTCAAGCAGGGCGGGCTCCTGGCGGCCCAGCTCTCGGGAGCCCCCATCATTCCCATCGCGATGGAAAGCGACTCGGTGTGGCGACTCGACTCGTGGGACCGATTCGCGATCCCGAAGCCCTTCGCTCGCATCCGCGTGCGGTACGGGGCGCCTCATTTCGTTCCACGGGGCGCCAGCGAGGTGGAGCTCGCCGGTCACGCTCGGGCGATCGAGGCCGACCTGAACGTGCTCTTCCCATCGCCCCCAGCGCCTGCGCCCGGCGCGGATGCACGGGACGCCCACCCGCCCGCAGCGCCTAGGAGCGGCGAATGAGCCGACTGCACCTTGAGCTCCAGCGCATGTGGAGCGGTGAGCGTGGGACTTCTTCCCTGATCCTGGCGACGGTCACCGCCCCCCTCGCAGTGCTGCTGGGAGGCGCGGTGCGGACTCGGAACCTGCTCTACGACATGGGGATCCTTCCCTCGAGCAGGGCGCCGATTCCCGTCGTCTCCGTGGGGAACCTCGCCGTAGGCGGAACGGGAAAGACCCCGATATCCGCCTGGGTGGCGGGGGTACTCCGTTCGGCGGGGCTGAAGCCGGCGATCCTACTGCGGGGGTACGGCGAGGATGAGATCCTACTGCACCGCCGATGGAACGCCGACGTACCGGTCCTTCGGGCTGCGGACCGGACGCGCGGAGTGAGCACGGCCGCAGAGCAGGGGTGCGATGTGGTCGTCCTGGACGACGGATTCCAGCATCGCCGCCTTCGTCGTGACCTCGACCTGCTCCTCCTCTCGCCCGCGCATCCCGTGCCCGTTCGGCTCCTTCCGCGCGGTCCCTTCCGGGAGCCACTCGCTGCGATCGGCCGGGCACACCGAATCCTCGTGACCGCGAAGGGAACCCACGAGATGGAAGCCGCCCGCGCACTCGCAGGGCAGCTTCGGGAGATTCCGGGTGCTCCTCCGGTGGAGCTGTTCGCCTTCCTGCCGGGGGATTGGGCGGCGCTGGACGGCTCTCCTTCCGCACCCCAGGCCGGCGAGCCGTTCGTCGTCGCTTCGGTGGCAGAGCCCGCGGGCTTCGTGCGCCTCGTGGCGGAGAGGATCGGAGGAAACCCCACGAGGCGCCTCCTCTTTCGTGATCATCACGAGTTCACCCGGACGGATGCGACGCGGATCTCGCGGGCGGTCGGCGGCGGATGGATGGCGGTTACGGAGAAGGACGCGGTCAAGCTCCTTCCCCTCCGGGAGTTCCTCCCCGAGGTGCGCGTCCTTCCCCTCGTGCCCGTTCCACCCTCCGACCTCGCGGGGACGATCCTGAACGAGGTCCTGCCCCACGGCACCCGCGCCGGGGCCCGATGAAGATTACGGTCCTGATCGTGGGCCAGAGGCGCGGGCCCCTCGCCCCTGCGGTACTCGAGTTCGAGGAGCGGGCGTCCCGGTATTGGAAGCTCGAGATCGTGGAGGTAGACGCAGGGACGGGGAGAGGTGGGGCTCCCGACGAGGACGAGGTCCGACGAGCCGAGGGTCGTCGCCTCAGGGCCCGGCTGCCGGAAGCCGAAGAGGTCTGGGCGTTGACCCGGGGAGGGAAGGGGACCTCATCCGAGGAGCTCGCTCGAACGCTGGGAGACCGTGCCCTTCGGGGCGCTCCGGGGGTAACGTTCCTCATCGGCGGGGCTTTCGGGCTCGATCGTGATATCGTCCAGGAGGCGGACCGGCGGCTGTCCATTTCCGCGATGACGCTCCCACACGCCTTCGCCCGGCTGGTCCTCGCGGAGCAGCTCTATCGCGCGGGCACGATCCTCCGGAACGAGCCCTACCACAAGGGAGACACCGCGTGAAGGTCGTGCCCCGTCCCCTCTCCGGGAATTCGCTGATCGATGGGCTCCTGGCCGGAGATCCGGCCGTGCTCAATTTCTTTCCCGGGGACCCGCGCCAGATCAACGCCTACCGGGCGAAGGCTCGGGAGGTAGACGCGCGCTTTCTGGCGGAGGACCGAGCGGCAGCCGTAGTCCCTCTGTCCGGCGGGGGCGCCAGCGGCCACGACCGCATCCGGGCGTTCGTGCGGGAGGGCGGCTTCATGGTCACCACCGGGCAGCAGCCGGGGTTGTTCGGAGGCCCTCTGTTCGGCCTCTACAAGGGCCTCACCGCCGCGGCGCTGGCTCGCGACCTCGAGAGCACCCTCGGACGGCCTGTCCTCCCAGTCTTCTGGATCGCGTCGGAGGACCACGACTGGGACGAGGTCCGTGCGAGCCACGTGCTCGACTCCCAGAACGAGCTCCGGGAGGTGGGGCTTCTTCCCCGGGACGGAGCCTCATCGCCCTCGGTGCATCGGATCGTCCTCGGCCCCGAGGTGGAGGAGGTTCGGGCTCGCTTCCTCGGGCTCCACCCTGAGACCGAGTTCCTCCCGCGTTGGCGTGCTCTGCTGGAAGGCGCGTACAGGTCGGGCGTAACGCTGGCGGACGCCTTCCAGCACGTCATGGAGGCGTTGCTTGGGCCTGCCGGGGTCTTCTTCGTCGAGGCGCACAACCCCGTCCTCAAGGCCCGCGCCCTGCCGATCCTGTTGAAGGAGCTGGCCGAGACCCGAGACCGGACTGTGGCCCTCGATGCGAGGGGCCGCGAGCTCGAGAGGGGAGGCCATGCGCTCCAGGTCCCGATTCTCGAGGGAGGCTCGAACCTCTTCCTCGAGGGTCCCAAGGGAAGAGACCGCCTCTTCCTGGACGGCGATCGCTTCCGGATGCGGAGTTCGGGGGAACGGCTCACCTTCCGGGAGGTCGAGACCCGGGCCACGGACGACCCCCTCGTTCTGAGCCCGAACGTCCTCCTCCGACCGGTGGTCGAGAGCGCCATCTTTCCCACGCTCTCGTACGTCGCCGGTCCGAGCGAGGCCGCGTACCTCCCAGAGACGGAACCAATCTTCCGTGCGCACGGGATCACCCGTCCCATCGTCCACCCAAGGGCTGGGTTCTTTCTCCTCGAGACCAAGGTGGAGAAGGTGCTCGAGAAGTTCCGGGTCGAGATCGAGGAGCTGGCACTCCCGGATCATGAGCTCCAAGGGCGCCTCCTGCGAGGGCAGATGCCGCGTGCGATCCAGGAGGCGATCCATGAGTTGCGGGTCGCGATCCAGCGTGCGGCGGACGCCCTCGACGGGGCTGTTCCAGCCCTCGATTCCACCCTCCGGGGGCCCGTGGAGGCTCTTCGAAGCCAGGGCGCATCCCTTGTCGGAGAGGTGGAGCGGAAGGTCCTGCAGAGCCTCAAGCGTGAAAACGAGGTCGCACTCTCTCAGATCGCGAAAGCCCGGGGCCACCTCTTTCCCATGGGTCGGCCCCAGGAGCGCGTGTTGAACGCCTTCTACTACCTGGCGAGATACGACCAGGAATTCCTCTCCCGAGTCGGGGAAGGAGCCGCTGCAGCCGTGCTTCCACACCTCTCGGGGGGAGGGTGAAAGCTCCGAGCGACGACCTGGCATCGTTCGCCGGCCCGGAGCGCGACCCGGGAGAAATCCGGGGTCGTGCGCGGGCCTCCGGTCGTGTCGCGGCGGGAATGTTCCTGACGCGGATTTCCGGACTCGTGCGCGAGGGGGTCTTTGCGCATCACTTCGGAACCTCCGTGGTAGCCGACGTGTGGCGGGCCGCACTCCGCACCCCGAACATCCTCCAGAACCTCCTCGGAGAGGGCACGCTCTCCGCGTCCTTTATCCCGATCTACTCCGAGCTGTTGGGCGAACGCCGCGATGCGGAGGCGGCCCGGTTCGCAGGCGCCATCCTCGGGCTCCTGACGGCAACGGCCGGCCTCCTCGCGGTCCTCGGCATCCTCGCCGCTCCCCTCTTCGTGGCGATCCTCTTTGCCGGGTTCGATCCCGATCAGCAGGCTTTGACGGTCGAGCTGGTCCGAATCCTCTTCCCCATGACGGCGCTCCTGGTCGTGTCGGCGTGGGGGCTCGGGGTCCTGAACTCCCATCGACGCTTCTTCCTCCCATACGTGGCGCCTCTGGGGTGGAACGCCTGCATGATTGGTGGGATGCTGGTGGGCTCGACCGTCTTTGGAGCGTCGGGTGATCGCCTGGCTCACTGGCTGGCCTGGAGTGCGCTCCTGGGAGGCGGGGTACAGCTGGGAGTTCAGCTCCCCCTCGTTCTCCGACTGGTCGGGGAGCTGCGTCCCTCCCTTTCCATCAACGTCACGGGGGTGCGGGAAGCGCTCCGGAACTTCGTCCCGGTAGTCGCGGCCCGGGGGGCGCTGAACGTCGTCAGCTACCTCGACTACTTCCTGGCCGCCTACCTGGCGACAGGAGCCGTCGCCGTCCTCGGGTACGCCCAGACGCTCTATCTCCTTCCGATCTCGCTCTTCGCGCTGTCCACTGCGGCCTCCGAGCTCCCCGAGCTGTCGAGAGACCGTCAGGGCGGCACGGACCGCCTGAAGAGGGACGTGGGGCGAGGGGTCGAGCGGGTCACGTACTTCCTCGCACCGAGCACCGTCGCCTACCTCCTTCTCGGCGATGTGATCGTCGCGGCGCTCTTCCAGCGAGGTGAGTTCAGCCCCGACGCGGTGAGGGTCACCTGGGCCGTGCTTGCGGCGTATTCGATCGGCATGTCTGCTTCCGCCGCCTCCCGCGTCCTCTCCTCGGCATTCTATGCCATCCGCAACACACGGACCCCGGCTCGGATCGCATACCTCCGCGTGGGGCTTTCAACGGCGGTCGGGCTTCTCCTCATGCTCCCCATGGATCGTCTC
>SHZS01000034.1 GCA_009692105.1 Gemmatimonadota bacterium
CTCCAGGATGTTCACGATGAACGGGTCCTCCTGCGAGGTGATCGGACGGACCTGCGCGCGCGGGAGCCTGACCTCTACCCCGCCCTGCATGATCGGAGCCGTGATGATGAAGATCACCAGCAGAGTGAGGGAGAGGTCGACGAGGGGGACGACATTGATCTCGCCGCTCACATGGAGCCTGTCTCTCGAAGATCCGCGACGCCTTCGCGAGAGGCTCAAACCCAACCCTCCCTCGCGAGCGAGCCGATGAACTCCGAGGAGAACCCCTCGAGCTCACCCGATACCAGATTCAGGCGGGCCACGAAGTAGCTGTACGCGACGACGGCGGGGATCGCGACGGCGATCCCGGCAGCCGTAGTGACCAGCGCTTCCGCCATGCCGGGGGCCACCGCCCCGATGTTCGTGGACCCGGACGCGACGATCCCGAGGAAGGCGTTCATCACCCCGATCACGGTCCCAAGCAGGCCGAGGAAGGGCGAGACGGTACTGATCACGGCGAGCCATGTGAGCCCGACCGCGAGTTCGTCCCGCTCCTCCATCTCCTCCTTCTCCATGATCATGCAGAGCACCTCGAGCTGCCCACGCGAGAGCTCATGTCCCTTCAGGGCGCCCTCCTTGAGACCCCCCGGCCTGAGCTCGCTGAAGAAGTTCACGCCCTGGCGGAAGACGCGCCCGTACGGGGACTCCGGGAGGGCCATGATCGCCTTGTAGGCATCCTCCATCCGCTGCGATCGCTCGATCGCCGTGAGGAACCGGTCACCTTGCCGGCGCACAGTTCGAAAGTGCCGCCACTTCCAGAAGATGATGACCCATGAGGCGATGGAGAACGCGATCAGGACGAGAAGGACGATCTTCGTGGGGAGAGTGCCGATCCAGAGGAGATCCCAGGCCGACTGCGGGGCCTGCTGCCCGATCTGGAGGAGGGCGCCGGCCATCACGAGCGTGCCTCCCTGGCCGCGATCCAGCGAAAGGTCCTCGCGAGCCCCTCCTCGAGGGTCACCGACGGGGACCACCCGAACCCACGCATCCGGGTCGCGTCCAGGGTGCTGTGCCTGAGCTCCCCGCCTCGGGGAGGCTTCGACGCCCGGCCGTAGGTGAGTCCGGAGGCGGCTTCGATCAGATCGGCAAGTCGGTTCACGCTCGTCCCCGTCTCCGTTCCCACGTTGAAGGCCAGGCGATCCAGGCCGTCCCCACCCGGGAGCGGCATGTCCGAAACGAGTAAGTTCGCACGAGTGACATCCTCGACAAAGACGTAGTCGCGGGTCTGCTCTCCATCCCCGAAAACGTGGAGCTCCTGCCCGCCCAGGAGCCGGGTCGAGAAGATCGCCACCACCCCCGCCTCCCCGTGCGGATCCTGCCGGGGACCATAGACATTCGCGTACCGGAGGGTCACGTACTCGAGTCCGTGCACTCGGTGGTAGTAGTGGAGGTAGAACTCCCCCGCGAGCTTCGTCACCCCATACGGGGAAAGGGGAAGCTTGGCGGAGGTCTCCGGCGTGGGGATCAGGTCAGGCTCACCGTAGACGACGCCACCGGAGGAGACGTACACCACCCTCTGCACCCCGTGCGTCCTCGCGGCCTCGAGGACGTTCAAGAGCCCCGCCACGTTCGTCCGAGCGTCCCGAAGCGGATCCGAGACCGAGATCCGCACATCGATCTGGGCAGCGTGGTGGTTCACCAGGTCGAACCCCACCTCGCGAAAGAGTGGGCCGACCTCAGGGGACTCAATCCCCATCTCGAGAAACGTGGCTCCGGGGGGGACATTTCCCCGCTTGCCCGAGGAAAGGTCATCGAGCACCCAGACTCGGTCACCCCGGGCGAGGTAGGCCTCCGCAACATGGCTTCCGATGAAGCCGGCACCCCCGGTGACGAGCACCTTCCTCATGATGCACCCTTTCTCACGGCGTACCCGGGCTCACGGCACACCCGCTCACGGCACACCCGGGTCCGGCTTGCTTCCCTTCTTGGGTGCCTCCTCGTCCAGCGCAGCCCTCTCGTCCCGGCCGCGCCTCTCGTCCGCTGCCTGTACCTCGTCGAGTCCGTAGAGTAGCCGGGCCGCGTCGACCAGGCCCGGCCCTCCTCCGGCAGCCATCCCCTCCCTCAGGCGCACCGTCGGATCGTGCAGGAGCTTGTTCTGGAGCCGGCGGGCGAACGCCTCGATCCGCTCCCGGTCCTCCGGGCTCACGTGGGCAAGCCCTCGGAAGAGGCGCTCCAGCTCCGCCTCCCGGAAAGCCTTCGCCTGCTTCCGCATGTCCTGGATAACCGGGACCACTTCGAGGGACGCATACCAGCTCCGGAACTCTTCCGAGTGTGCGGCGATGATCCGCTGCGCCTCGGGGAGCGCCCCCTCCCGCGTGCGGACATGCTCGTCCACGATCTTCCGGAGGTCGTCCACGTTGTAGAGGAAGACCTCGGGCTCGTCTCCCACCGCGGGATCCACATCCCTCGGTACAGCGATGTCGATGATGAGGAGGGGATGGCGCCGCGGCTCCTGAAACGAATCCCGGACGATGCTCCGCGTCAGGACGGGATAGGGAGCGGCCGTCGAGCTCAGCACGATGTCCACGCTCGGAAGCGCCTCGTGGATCTTCTCGAACGGGATGGCGTGGCCACGATGCTTCCTCGCCAGGTTCACCGCCCGGTCGTAGGTGCGAGTGGCAACGACTACACCCTCCACGCCTTCGCGAGTGAGGGCCTCGGCGATGAGCTCCCCGGCGATTCCCGCCCCGAGGATGAGGACACGCTTCCCCTTGAGGGAGCCGAAGATCTTCCGCGCCAGCTCTACGGCCACCGACGCGACCGACGCCGTTCCCTCCCCGATCGGAGTCTCGGAGCGGATCCTTCCCCCCACCGCGAGGGCCATCTGGAAGAGCCGATTCAGGACCGGGCCGGCCATGGGCGGAAACACGGGCAGCGTGGACGCCCGTTGATACGCCTCCTTCACCTGCCCCTGGATCTCGGCCTCCCCCGTGACCATCGAGTCCAGCCCCGCGGACACGTGGAAGAGGTGGCGGACGGCGCCCTCGCCCCACTCCTGGAAGACGTAGCTGCCGAGGGGCCGGGGCGTTGGGCCGGCCTTTCCCGCCAGGAGACGCTCCACGGCACGGATCGGACGCTCCTCACGAACGGGGAAGAGGTAGACCTCGGTCCGGTTGCAGGTGGACAGGATGACGGCCTCGTCCACTCCCGCTTCCTTCCGGAGCGCGAGAAGAGCGTCCCCGGCCTCCGCGGAGCCGAACGCCACCTTCTCCCGGATATCCACGGGAGCGGTCTCGTGGCTCACCCCCACGACCGCAAGCGGCATCGTCACAGGAAGAGCCCGCTCCCGCCTTCCGTCACCCGGAGCGCCAGATACATCCCGATGACCACGGCGAACCCCACCACGGCAGCCAGCGCGCTACGGTACTCGCTTCGACCCTTCCCTCCACGCGCACCGAGGATCCCGAGGAACACGAACCAGCTCATCACCGCCCAAAGGACCTTGGGGTCTGTCATCTCGAGAGACCCACGGTTCTGGACCGTCCACGCCCACCCTACGGCGAGCGCCAGGGTGAGGGATACGAAGCCCAGCCAGAGCCCGATCCGCCCCACCCGCTCGAGGATCGCGAGCGGGGGGATGAACTGGAAGAAACGACCGAACCGCTTCCCCTTCAGCTCGTGGTGCTGGATCAGATAGAGCACGCCTGCGGCGAACGCGAGCGCGAGCCCCTGGTACCCGAGGAAGGCCAGGGCTACGTGGAGCACGAAGCCCGCCCCCTGGAAGTCGAGAGGAAAGGGGGACGGTCGGATCCCGAGCGCCAGCGCTACGCCTTGAAGAAGGATCACGAAGGGGAGGAGCGTGAGGGCCACGCGCGCCACCTCGCGCATCGGGAGCACCGCGACGAGAGCGACTCCGCCGACGAAGGCGAGGGACGAGAGCGCGGCCCCGGGACCCACGAGGGGAAGCTCCCCGTACGCTCTCCAGAACTGGACGAGCGCAGCTCCGTGCAGGATGGCGGCGAACGCCGTAAAGCCCGACGGCAGGGGCGCCCATCTGCCCCGCGCCCCCCGGACGAGCAGGAAGATCCAGAGGCCGAACGCGGCGATGTAGGAGAGGAAGGCGAGGAAGTGGATCACGCCGAGCCTCGCCGGACCGCCGTCACGGCATCATGCGGTCCAGGACGGGCACGAGCACTCCGCAGAGCACGGCCGCGAGCGCGAGGCCCGGCACCATGCCTGAACGCAGGGGCAGCGGATGCGTCATCTGGTGGGCTCCTTCGGACGAATGGGACAACCTCTGGGGAAGATACGGGGCCGGAAGGAGAGGGTCAACGAGAAACGTCAGATGTTTCCGGTCAGCTCCGCCTTGCGAACTCGCGGGCCCAGTAAGAGATCACTACGTCCGCGCCAGCCCTTCGGATCGAGAGGAGGGCCTCCGTCATCGCCCGCTCGTCCAGCCAGCCCCGTTCGATGGCCGCCATGATGGCAGCATACTCGCCCGAGACGTGGAATGCGGCGACGGGGGCCCCGGTCTCGTCCTTGACCATCCGAATTACGTCCAGGTAGGCGAGAGCCGGCTTCACCAAGATGATGTCCGCCCCTTCCTCCAGATCCGCGAACGCTTCCCGCAGCGCCTCTTCCGCGTTGGCCGGGTCCATCTGGTATCCCCTCCGGTCCCCAAAGGCGGGAGCGGACTGGGCGGCCTCCCTGAAGGGACCGTAGAAGGCAGACGCGTACTTGGCCGCGTAGCTCATGATGGGAAGTTCGAGGAAGCCCGCATCGTCCAGCGCGTCCCGGATCACGCCCACCCGTCCGTCCATCATGTCGGAAGGAGCCACGATGTCCGCCCCGGCCTTCGCGTGGCTCACCGCCGCCCGCGCGAGGAGATCTAGGGTCGGGTCATTCAGGACCTCCTCCCCCTCCACCACCCCGCAGTGTCCGTGCGAGGTGTACTCGCAGAGGCACACGTCGGTGACCACGAGGAGCCCGGGGATCTCGGCCTTGATAGCCCGCACCGCCCTCTGGACCGTTCCGTCGGCGGCCCAGGCCTCGCTTCCCACCTCGTCCTTCCGCTCCGGAATCCCGAAGAGCAGGACCCCGCCGATCCCGAGCTCCTTCGCCTCGCGAGCGTCACCGAGCGCCTCGTCTACGGACGTTCGGTCCACTCCGGGCATCGAGGCAATCGCAGTCCGACGCCCTTCTCCCGGCTCGACGAAGAGGGGAAGGAGGAGCTGCTCCGGGACGAGGCGAGTCTCCCTGACGAGGGAACGGAGGGGCTCCCCCCGACGGAGGCGCCGCCCCCGAAATAGGGGGAAGTCGGTCATGTTCCTCGCGGGGTGAGATCGAGGCGGAGGATCCGGGCGTCCTCCTGCGGACGGTCATAATACTGCTTCCTCACCCCCACCTGGCGGAAGCCCCGCCCACGGTAGAGCGCGAGGGCAGGGTCGTTGGATTCTCGGACCTCGAGAAAGACAGCGGTGACGCCGACTCTTCGCGCACGCTTGAGGAGCCCGTCCAGGAGCGCCCCGGCAATCCCCCGTCCCTGAAGCTCAGGCGTCACCGCCAGGTTCGCGATCTCCGCTTCGTCCGCGACTCGCCAGAGGATACCGTGCCCCACCACCCGGGCCTCTCCCTCCCACCCGACCTCTGCCACGAGTAGAAGCACTCCCTTCCGGATCACAACCGACTCCAGGGTGTCGCGGGACCAGGGGGCGGCGTAGCAGGAGGCCTCGACCTGATGGATGCGGCCGACGTCCTCGCCACGGGCACGTCGGATCCGGACGCCCGTCCCCATACGGGCCCCGCCGACCGGGCCGTCGGCGGTACCCATCAGCTCATCCCCTCCATGCGTCGCGGCGGGCGTGCCGAGGAGCCGCGAAGGTAGTCGGGTTGCCAGCGGCTTCCCTCTCGCTCGGGCGCCTCGACCGGACGGAGGCGGTGCAGGCCCAGGAGCGCGGCAGCCGTCGGAACGCCCGCGGGGAAGGCAAGGACCGAATGCCCGGCGGCCTCGAGCGTCCGCACATGCCGGAGCGCGCCATCGCCCGCGAAGAGGGCGTCGGGTGCAAGCTCCAGCCGGAGGAGCTCCCCCACAGTGGCAGCACACGGCTCGAGGACGGTTTGGATGCCTCCGTCGGAAAACCGATATGCGGCGGCGTAGACCCGATCCCCGCCCGCGTCGAACAGGATATACCGAGGCCCGTCCCGAGCTGCGGAGGGGAGCGACGAGAGAGGCGCCCCGACCCCGGCGGCAGGGTCAGCTTCGAGGGGAGCGTCCGAGCCGAAGCGCCACGACAAGTGTCCGCGCAGGCCAGCGGGGACCCACGCCGAGACTGCCGCAGCGGCCAACGACGAGCACGGCCATACCGGAACCCCGAGCCCGGCCGCGAGACCGCGAGCGGTGGCGGCCGCGATTCTGACGCCGGTGAAGGATCCGGCGCCCTTGCCCACGATGATCCCCCCGAGCTGGGCCCTGTCCACACCGGCCTCCCTGAGAACGGCCGAGATCGTCGGGACGAGCCGCGACGCTTGCTCCCGCGGGTCGACGAGGTAGGCCTGCGCCAAGAGCTCGTCCCCCCGGCCGACGGCCACGGATGCGAGCGGCGTCGAGGCATCGAAGGCGAGCAGCAGGGGGGCCTCGCTCACGGGGGGTTCCTCCGTCATGGAGGCGGACTCGGCTGCGGAAGGGCCTTTCTCGCTCACGATCCCCTCTCCAGCTTGACGGGAAATCCCGGGAGCGCCGGCGGGGCCCCGACTCGTCGGATCTCGACGATGCGGCGGTGGGAGCCCGGCTCCGGCGGAGAGAGATGGACGTCCCAGCGATCCTTCGGGAGATGGTCACCGGCCCGCTCGGGCCACTCCACGAGGACAAGCTCGGGCTTCGTCCCAAGCTCCTCCCATCCGAGCTCCCATAACTCCTCGGGGTCTCGCAGACGGTACAGGTCCAGGTGGACGACCTCCGCCCCGTCCCGCGCTTGGTATCGGAACAAGAGGTTGAAGGTCGGCGATGGGATCGCGACCTCCACCCCAGCGCCCCGGGCGATGGCACGGGCCAGGACCGATTTCCCCGCTCCAAGCTGTCCACGGAGCCCCAGGAATACCGGAATCGTCACCTCCTTCCCGATACGGCCTCCCCATTGGACGAGCTCGCGCTCCGTGAGGATCACCGCGGATCCCTCGGCGCGGCCGGGTCCTTCCTCGTCACGGCCGAGTCCTTCGCCCCGGCGGAACTCCGCGCGCCAGCCGGGGCCACCATCCTATTCTTTCCCGAGAGCCGGTCGCGCACCTCGAAGATCTCGTCCCGGAGGAGAGCGGCCCGCTCGAAGTCGAGTGCCTCCGCGGCCTCGTTCATCTCGAGCTCGAGCGCCTTCACCAGCTCCTCGAGGTTCATCTCGTCCTGGTAGAACTGAAGCGCCTCCGCCACCCGCAGCCGAGGAGCAGTCCTCGCATCAGCCACGCGCGTGGAGAATTCGATCTGCTGAACGCTCTTCACGATCGTCTCGGGGGTGATCCCGTGCTCCTTGTTGTGCGCCACCTGGAGATCCCTTCGCCGCTGTGTTTCATCCAGGCAGGTGCGCATCGAATCCGTCATTCTGTCCGCGTAAAGGATCGCCCTTCCCCTGACATTGCGTGCCGCCCGCCCGATCGTCTGGATGAGCGAGCGAGCGTCCCGAAGAAAGCCCTCCTTGTCCGCATCCAGGATCGCCACGAGAGAGACCTCGGGAAGATCGAGCCCCTCCCGGAGGAGGTTGATCCCTACGAGCACGTCGAATCGTCCCAGCCGGAGCCCCCGCAGGATCTCCATCCGCTCGATCGTGTCGATGTCGGAGTGCATGTAACGGACGCGGACTCCCACGCCATGGAGGTACTCCGAGAGGTCCTCGGCCATCCGCTTGGTGAGAGTCGTGACGAGGACCCGCTCGCCGCGGGCCTCCCGCTCCCGGATCTCGGCCAGGAGATCGTCCACCTGCCCCTTCACCGGCCGGACCACCACCTCGGGATCCACAAGCCCAGTGGGCCGGATGATCTGTTCGACGATGACGCCCTTGGATAGCTGAAGCTCCCGGTCTCCCGGCGTGGCCGACACCAGGAGCGCCTGGGGGACGAGCCGCTCCCACTCGTCGTACGTGAGGGGTCGGTTATCGAGAGCGGACGGGAGGCGGAACCCGTGCTCAACCAGTGTCTCCTTCCGGGAACGGTCACCTCGGTACATGCCCTGGAGCTGGGGAAGGGTTTGATGGGACTCGTCCACGAGCACGACGAAGTCCTTTGGGAAGTAGTCGAGCAGGCAATACGGGCGCTCCCCCGCCTTCCGCCCCGACATGAAGCGGGAGTAGTTCTCGATTCCGGGGCACGTCCCTACCTCGAGCATCATCTCCATATCGAAGTGCGTGCGGGTCTCCAGGCGCTGGGCCTCGAGGAGCTTGCCCTCCCCGCGGAGGAACGCCAGGCGCTCCTTCAGTTCCTCCCGCACCATAGGAACCGCCTCTTCGATCGTCTGCCGGTGGGTCACGTAGTGTGACGCCGGGTAGATCGCCGTCCGGTCGAGCGATGCGATCTGATCGCCCGTCAGCGGGTCAAAGCGCGCAATGCGCTCGACCTCGTCCCCCCAGAACTCAATCCGGATCCCCTGCTCCTCGTATGCGGGGAGGATCTCGACGGTGTCGCCGCGGACGCGGAAGGTTCCCCGCTCGAGAACCAGGTCGTTCCGGCGATACTGCACAGCAACGAACTTCCGCAGGAGAGCGTTCCGGGGCATGGACTCGCCCACGCTCAGCTCCACCATCAGGGAGCGATAGTCGGCCGGATTCCCGAGCCCGTAGATGCAGGAGACCGAAGCGACGATCACGACGTCGCTCCGCTCGAACAGGGAGGAAGTCGCACGGAGTCGTAGCCGGTCGATGTCCTCGTTGATCGCCGAGTCCTTCGCGATGTACGTATCGGTCGCGGGGAGGTACGCCTCGGGCTGGTAGTAGTCGTAGTACGAGACGAAATACTCGACCGCGTTGTTCGGAAGGAGCTGCTTGAGCTCGCCGTAGAGCTGGGCGGCGAGCGTCTTGTTGTGGGACATGACCAGCGCGGGACGCCCGTCGTTCACGATGACGTGCGCCATCGTGAGCGTCTTTCCAGTCCCCGTCGCGCCGAGGAGGGTCTGGAACCGGTCGCCGCGGGCAAGGCCTTCGGAGAGCTCTCGGATGGCCTTCGGCTGGTCCCCTCCCGGCTCGAACGGCGATTCGATCTGGAAGGCGGGCATCTCTAGGGGGTCGCTGACGTACGGGGTCCGTGCCGCAGACTATCCGAGGTCCACGAGCTCCGACTCCCGGAAGGCCTCCCGCCGCTCGACCGAGAGGACCCCCTTCACCCGGGAGATCCCTTTCATGACGGTCGTCAGGTGGTCGAGGTCACGCACCTCGACCACGAACTCACCGAGCATCCCCTGGTTCACGGCGCGGATGTCGGCATGCTGGATGTTCGTGCTGGTGTCCGCAATCGAGCGGGCGATGTCCGAGAGGAGCCCCCTCCGGTCGGTGCCCCGGGTATAGAGTTTCACCAAGAAGCGCTCGCCCTCCTCCGCCGTCCACTCGATCTCGATCCGGCGCTCCGGATCCTGCGACAGGTTCAGGACGTTCGGGCAGTCCTTCCGGTGGATCGAGACCCCTCGCCCGATTGTGATATATCCGATCACGTTGTCCCCGGGGACGGGCTGGCAACACTGGGAGTACTTGATCATCAGGTTGTCGAGCCCCTGGATCCGCACCCCGGGCTGAGCGCGACGGAGCCGCTCCGCGATCCGTCGGATGGTCGAGGGACGGTTCTCTCCCCCGGACTCGGTCTCCTGGTCTGGGAAGAGCAGCCTCATGACCGTGGACGGACCGATATCACCCCGGCCCAGGGCCTCGTAGACATCCTCCCATCCCCCGAGCTCCAGCGCAGCCGCCGCTTCGGCGAGCGCTCCCTCCTCCGGCAGGACGAGCCTTCGCTTCTTCAACTCCCGGTCCAGGAACTCCCTCCCGAGCTTGACCGACTGCTCCTGCTCCTCCTCGCGGATCCAGTGGCGGATCCTCTGGCGAGCGCGCGAGGTCTTCACGAAGGCCAGCCAGTCCCGGGAAGGCGTCTGCTTCGGGGAGGTGAGGATCTCGACCGTGTCCCCATTCTTGAGCTCCCGGGAGAGCGGCGAGATCCGCCCGTTCACCTTCGCCCCGGAGCAATGCAGCCCAACCTGCGTATGCACCGCAAATGCGAAGTCGATGGGGGTCGAGCCGATCGGGAGCTGCTTTACCTCGCCCTTGGGGGTGAAGACGAAGGCCTCGCCCTGGAAGAGGTCCATGCGGAGGAACTCCATGAACTCCTCAGGTTCGGAGGCGTCCTGCTGCCACTCCAGCACCTGCCGGAACCAGGAGAGCGCCTCATCCGCCTCGTCTTCCTTCTTCTCCCCCTCCTTGTAGCGCCAATGCGCGGCGATCCCATACTCCGCGGTACCGTGCATTTCCTCGGTGCGGATCTGGATCTCGTAGCGACGCCCCCCGAGACCGAATACCGTCGTGTGGATCGACTGGTACATGTTCGACTTCGGAGTCGCCACATAGTCGTGGAAGCGCTCCTGGATCGGAGTCCAGTTCGAGTGGATGAGCCCAAGCGCCGCATAGCAGTTCTGGACCGTATCGGTGATCACGCGGATCGCCATCAGGTCGTAAACCTCCTCGAAGGGCTTCCCACGCCTCTGGATCTTCCTGTGGATCGACCAGAGGTGCTTCGGGCGGCCGGTCACCTCCGCTCGTATTCCGCCCTCCTGCAGAAGGCGCTCGAGCGGCTTCTGGAACTCGAGCACCTGTCGCTCGCGCTCCTTCGTCCGCTCGTGGACGAGCTTTCGGAGCTCCTCGTACTCGGTCGGCTCGAGAAACTTGAAGGCTAGGTCCTCGAGCTCCCCGCTCAGCTGCGCCATCCCCAAGCGGTGAGCGAGCGGTGCGTAGATCTCGCGGGTCTCGCGCGCCACGCGCTGCTGCTTCTCCTCCGAGAGGTGCTCGAGGGTCCGCATGTTATGGAGGCGGTCCGCGAGCTTGATCATGATCACCCGCGCATCCTCTGCCATGGAGATGAGGAGCTTCCGGTAATTCTCGGCCTGATGCTCCGTGTGCGAGCGGAACTGGACCTTCCCGATCTTGGTGACGCCATCCACGACGGAGGCCACCTCGCGCCCGAAGCGCTCCTCGACGTCCGCGAGGGAGTAGCGGGTGTCTTCGACCACGTCGTGGACGAGCCCGGCGATGATCGACACGGTGTCCAGCTTGAATTGGCCGAGGATCGTCGCCACCTCGACCGCGTGACTCACGAAGGTCTCGCCCGAGGCGCGACGCTGACCCCGATGGGCCTCCTCCGCCAACTCATAGGCCTCCCGGATCTTCGGCACATCCAGCCGCCGGGCGTAGCCCTCTAAGACCCGCGCGAGATCGCGCGGGATTCCGAGGATCGTCTCGGAGGCGCGGGGGGTGGTTTCGGTAGGGGGGGTCATGGTCTCAAGATAGTAAGGGCGCCCTTCCTACCCCAGGCAGGGACGGGGGGCTCGGCCGGCCCCTCCCGCCTACTCTTCCGCCGAGCTCGAGAGCGGCGAGGAGCCGCGCAGCGTTCGCGTTTCCGACCCCGGAGATCCCTTCGAGCTCGGCTGGAGATCGGGACAGGAGCTGTCGGAGACGGCCGCCGGTCGAGCGGAGGATATGGTCCGCGATTCGGAGGGCGGACCCCGATGGACCCCCGGATTCTAGAAGGAGGGAAATGAGCTCAGGGAGGGAGAGCGCCCGCGGCCCGAGGGCAGACAGCCGCTCCCTTGGCCGTTGGTCCGGGGGAAGCTCAGCTCCGGTCATCGTGGGAAGCTGGCGGTACGCGATCAGCGGACGGTCAGCACGACGGCCGCCGAACCCTTGACCCCCACTCGGTGTGCGAAGACGATTCGACGATGCGCTCTGGCCTCAAGATCCTCCTTCTCTTAGCGGGGTGCGTCGCGCCAGCGGGCGCAGCGGCACCCCCTCTCCTCGCGCAGGCGGATCCCGCACTACCGCTTCGGGGTCATGGGAGGAGCGGACGGGCTGCGGGGTGAGCCTAGGTGCGTACCATCCCACGCTAAACCCATCGCCATTCAGGGGCTCGCAGCGCTCTTCGGATTGGAAGCTCTGGTGGATGAGCGAGTGAGTGGGCTCCGTGAGCAACGTGGATAGCCGCACCGGCGGCCCGAGGTAGAGCGTGAAGCGGCACAAACTGTCTACCCCGCGGCCCCGTGGCACTTCTTGAACTTCTTCCCGCTTCCGCAGGGACAGGGATCGTTCCTTCCGGGCTCACTCTGGACAGTGATCGGGCGCTGAGCCCTGGCTTCTTCCTCACGATTCGTCCGGAAGTGATCCACGTCTCCTCCCGGCTCCGCCCGGGCGGTCGCCGCGACCCCCACCGAATCCAGACGGGACGCCCGTCTCGGTACCGCAGCGGGCGCGGGGGCACCTGCCGACACAGCGACTCCCCCGTCCCCCAGCTCGCTCGGCCCCGCGTACACGAGACGCTCGGGCCGGCGGACCTGCTGCTGCGGCTGCCCCAGCTGGGCCCGATAAAACAGGGTCATCACCGTCTTTCGGATGTCGCCCATGAGGTCCACGAACATGTCGTAGGCCTCCTTCTTGTACTCGATGAGCGGATCCTTTTGCCCCCAACCCCGGAAGCTGATGGACGCCTTCAGGTGGTCCAGGTCGTAGAGGTGATCCCTCCACTTCTCGTCCAGAACGGAGAGCAGAAGCCAACCCTGGAACCGCTCCGCATGCTCCCTGAAGTTTTCAAGCTTGCGCTGGAACTGCTCCTCCGCGGTGTCGAGGACAGCGTCCACGACGTCCCCATCGTCCATGAACGATCCCGGGACCCCGTCCTCGTCGGGAAGCGTGTCCGCCTGGAGGAGGAAGTCCACGCCCAGCCGCTTCCGCAGTGAGCCGAGCTCCCAGCTGTCCGGAGGCGACTCCGGCGGGGCGTACTCCTCTACCACGCCGGTGAGGGCGGTCTCCACCATCTCGCGGAGTTCACCCTTCAGGTCCTCGCCCCCCTCGAGGGCGAAGAGGCGCAGGTCGTAGACGACCTCGCGCTGTTGGTTCATCACGTCGTCATAGTCGAGGAGCCGCTTTCGGGCCTCGAAGTTGTTTCCTTCGACCCGCCTCTGCGCACGCTCGATCGACTTCGTAACGATGATGTGGGTGATGACCTCCCCCTCCTCCGCACCCCACCGCTCCATCGCGCTCGCGATGCGATCCGATCCGAAGAGCCGCATGAGATCGTCTTCCAAAGAGAGGAAGAACTGGGTCGCGCCCGGATCCCCCTGGCGCCCCGCCCTTCCCCGGAGCTGACGATCGATCCTGCGGGACTCGTGTCGCTCGGAGCCGAGGATGTGGAGGCCGCCGCAGTCGATCACATAGTCGTCGGGCTTCTCCGTGAGATCCGCCCAGAGGGTCGGATCGATCGGCGGCAGCTCGGCCAGATCGAGCCCCCTCCCCTTGGCCCAACCCACGGTGCGGGCCTCGGTGACGCCCTTCCCAAGCTTGATGTCCGTTCCGCGCCCGGCCATGTTCGTCGCGATCGTGACCGCGCCGGGCTGGCCGGCCCCCGCGACGATCTCCGCTTCCCGCCGGTGCTGCTTCGCATTCAGGACGTTGTGCGGGATCCCCCGGCGCTTCAGCATCCGGGAGAGCGTTTCGGATACCTCCACATTCGTGGTCCCGACGAGGATGGGAAGCTCCATCCGGTGCAGGCGCTCGATCTCGTCCAGGAGCGCGTTATACTTCTCGCGCTTGGTCTTGAAGATCAGGTCGTTCCGATCCGTCCGGATCACCGCACGGTTCGTGGGAATGACGAGGACATTCAGGTCATAGATCTGGTGGAACTCGTTTTCCTCCGTTTCCGCCGTGCCGGTCATCCCCGCGAGCTTGTCGTACAGACGGAAGTAGTTCTGGATCGTGATCGTGGCGAGGGTCTGCGTCTCACCCTTGACCTCGACCCCTTCCTTCGCCTCGACGGCCTGATGGAGACCGTCGCTCCACCGCCTGCCCACCATCTGGCGGCCCGTGAACTCGTCCACGATGACGACCTGGCCGTCCTCGCCGATGATGTACTGCTCGTCCTTCTGGAAGAGTGCGTAGGCCTTTAGGAGCTGATGGATCACGTGCATCCGCTCGCTCTTCCGGGCGTATTCCCCTTCGAGCTGCTGAACCCTCTCCCGCTTCTCATCCGTCGAGAGCGAATCGTCTTCCTCAATCGACCCGATCATCTCGGAGAGATCGGGAACGATGAATGCGTCGGGATCGTCCGGGCTCAGCTGATCGATGCCCCGGTCCGAGAGGTGCACGTTGTGCCCCTTCTCGTCCATCGCGAAGAGCAGACTCTCGTCCAGCTCATGGAGTCGCTTCTCCCTCATCAGGTCCGCCTCTGCCCTCTGGACGGCCTTCTGAAGCGAGGGATCGTCGGCGAAGAGCTTGAGGAGACGCTTGTGCCTGGGCGTCCCGCGCTGCACCGCGAGGAGGTTCTGCGCGACCGTCCACTCGTCCCCCTTCTCCTCATCCCCGAGCGCCTTCTCGGCCTCAGCGATGAGGCCGTTCGCGATCTCCATCTGCTCCCGGTAAAGCTTCGCGACCAGGGGCTCGTACTGCTTGTAGCTCGTCTCGGTGGTGCGACCGACGGGACCGGAGATGATGAGTGGCGTTCTCGCCTCGTCGATCAGGATCGAGTCGACCTCGTCGATGATCGCATAGTAGTGGCGCCGCTGGACCCGACTCTCCATGGTGTGAACCATGTTGTCCCGGAGATAGTCGAAGCCAAACTCGTTGTTCGTCCCGTACGTGATATCCGCGTGGTAGGCCGCCCTCCGCTCCGGGCTCCCGGCCTGATGCAGGTCGATCACCCCGACCTGCATGCCGAGGAAGCCGTAGATGGCTCCCATCCATTGGGCGTCCCGCTCGGCCAGGTATGCGTTCACGGTGACCAGGTGGGCGCCGCGCCCCGCCAGAGCATTCAGGTAGAGGGGCATCGTGGCCGCGAGCGTCTTCCCTTCCCCGGTCGCCATCTCCGCTGCGGAGCCCTGGTGGAGCGCGATGCCGCCCACGACCTGGACGTCGTAGGGGATCATGTCCCACACCAGGGGAAGGTTGGTGACGATGATCTCCCTTCCCACGAGGCGGCGGCACGTGTCCTTGACCGCGGCGTACGCCTCGGGAAGCAGGTCGTCCAGCGCCGCCTTGATCTCCTCGTTCAGCTCTTCCTCGAGCCCCTGGATCTGGAGCCCGAGCACCTCACGCGCGTCGCCATCCGTGGTCTTCGCCTTCTCGCCCTTCGCATGGACGACCCGCTCCTCGAGCGGCTCGGCACGCTCAGCGATGTACGCCCGAAACTCGTCGGTCTTCGCTCGGAGCTCCTCGTCGGAGAGCTTCGAGAACTCCTCGGCGAGCTGGTTGATCTCGTCGACGAGCGGGCGCACCTTCCTGATCTCCCGCTCATGCTGGGAGCCCAGGACCTTCTTCAGTAGCGATTTGACGCTCATGGTTTCATTTCGCGCTCATGGTCTCAAAGATACAGTTTCTCGGCCTCGATGATCCGCCGTACTGCTTCGGGCACGAGCCATCGAGCTGACCGGCCCTCACGCACCCGGTTCCGCACTTCGGTGGAGGAGAGGTCGATCCGGGTCACGGGAACCTCGATGAAAGGGATGGGGGGACCGTCCTCGAGCTCCGGGTCGAGGGCGCCAGGACGCTCCCCGCTCCGCGTGAGGACGGCGATCTCAGCCAGCCGAGCGATCTCCCTCGGCCGGCGCCAGCGCCCGAATCCCGCCCACTGGTCCACCCCGAGAAGGAGCACGAGGCGAATGCCGGGCATGTCTTCGCTCAGTCGAGCCAGGGTGTCCACGGTATAGGAAGGCGCCTCCCGGCGGAGCTCAAGGTCGCAGACCTCGAAGCGGGGTTCGTCGGACACCGCCTCGGCGATCATCCGGAGACGGGTCGGAGCCGGGGCGGCGGGCGCCTCGGACTTGAAGGGTGAGCGAACTGCCGGAACCAGGAGGACTCGCTCGAGGCCCAGGGCCTCCATCGCGTCCTTGGCCACGGCGAGGTGCCCGACATGCGGGGGATCGAAGGTCCCGCCGAAGATACCCACCTTCCGAACCCCCGAGGTCGGGGTCGCCATCGCTACTGGCCGCTGTCCGCGTCCTGAGCCGCTGCCTGCTCGGCCTGGAGCTGGGCCGCCCACTCGGACTCCGGGAAGTTGAAGATGAGCCGGTCAGCAGTCTCGCCTTCTTCCTCGTCCCACCCCAGCTCCTGGTACGCATGGTACATGGCGAGGAGCGCACGAGGGGCCCAGTCCGTCGTCGGGTACTCGAGGACGACCCCCTCGTCGAAGTAGTTGACGGCGCAGGGGAGGCACCCGCGCCCTCGGTAGAAGTCGGCGTGTCCGAACGCCGCCATCGCGAGCTTGTCGACCATCTGAAGTCGGACCTTCTCCGCCTCCTGAGCCACCGCGAACGCCTGAAACTCGAGGACGGTCCTGGCACAGGCGTCGAGAGCCGTTCGGGTGGGGGACTGATCCCGCTGCGAGATCGGCGAGAGCTGGGCGTACGCCTTGCACATCCCGAGGGAGGCATCGGGCGCCATCGGGTTGTTGTAGTGGATGCGGAGAAAGTTCTCGTACTCAGAGGCCGCCGAGAGATACTCCCCCCTTGCCTCGTGCGCCCGCGCTAGCAGCATCCGGGCGTCAGGAGCACGGGAGTACCCAGGGCTCTGGCTCGTGAGGCGCTCGAAGGCGAGGATCGCGTCGTCCCAATTCTCCGCCTCGAACGCGGCGGATCCGGACTCCCAGAGCTGGTCCGCGTTGTAACCGGGGAAGGGATCGCCCGGCATGCAAGCGAAAGCGAGGAGGGATGCCAGGCACGCGACGAGGGCACCCACGGACGCACGTCGCGGTAGTCGGTCAGCTCTCCATTTCCTCACGCGTAGAACTCCCGAATGGCGTCCACAACGATCCCCAACCGCTCCTCCCCCAACTCCGGGAAGACCGGCAGGGACAGCACCTCTCCGCAGAGCCGCTCGGAGACCGGCAGGTCCCCGGGGCGTCCACCCAACTCTTGGAAGCAGGGCTGCAGGTGGAGCGGCGCCGGGTAGTACACCCCCGTACCAATGCGGCGCTCCTGGAGCCGGGTGCGGAGCCCGTCTCGATCCCTCGCACGGATAGTGTACTGATTATAGACGTGCTCGTTCCCCTCGACGGTCACCGGGAGGGACACCCCCTCCACTTCGGCGAGCCCCTCCTCGTAGCGCTTCGCGTTCCCCCGACGCCCCTCCGTCCAGCCCGGGAGGTGCCGAAGCTTCGTCCGGAGGACCGCCGCCTGAAGCGCATCCAACCGAGAGTTCGTCCCTACCATCTCGTGGTGGTACATCTGGCGGCCGCCATGCACCCGGAGCTTGGCCACGCGATCGGCCAACTCGGGGTCTGAGGTGGCGACGAGGCCACCGTCCCCGAAGCCGCCCAGGTTCTTCGTGGGAAAAAAGGAGAACGCCCCAGCATCTCCCGCGGCCCCGGCCATGACCCACCCATCCCGTGCCGGCCCGGGAGCACCCTGCTGCCGCGCGCCAATCGCCTGAGCCGCGTCTTCGAGGACGAAGGCTCCCCGCTCCCGAGCCAGCTCCATGATCGGAGCCATGGGGGGCATCTGCCCAAAGAGGTGCACGGGGATCACCGCCCGCGTGCGCTCGGTCCACACCGCCTCGATCGTCTCCGCCGTGACGTTGAAGGTCAGCGGATCCACATCGCAGAAGACGGGGCGGAACCCCGCATTCCACGCCGCGCCCGCGGTGGCGAAGAAGGTGAAGGCGGGGAGGATGGCCTCATCACCCGGCGCGGGGGTAAGCGCGCGAAGCGGGAGGAGCAGGGCGTCCGTTCCTGATGCGCACCCCACTGCGTGGGGGACATTCAGGAAGGAGGCCAACTCCGCCTCGAGCGCTTCGACCTCCGGGCCAAGGATGAACCCTTGGGCCTCCACGACGCGGGAGATCGCGGCGCCCACCTCATCCCGGATCCGCTCGTACTGGGGCATCAGATCCAGCAAGGGGACGATCACTCAGCAGCTCCCGAAGGAGTTGCGCTCGAAACGGAGGGCCTCGATCCGGTCCTGCGCCCGCGCGCGCAGCTCCGGCGTGGGATCCACGACGAGGACCTGCTCAAACGCCCCGCGCGCCTCCGTGCACTCCCCCTTCTGGATCAGGATCTCCCCTTGCTGGAACCACGCCTCCGGCACCTGTCCCCGAGGCTCCCCGATCTGGATGGTGGTCTCGTAGTATGCCAGCGCTGCGTCCAACTCCCCCTCTTCGAGGGCCTCCGCCCCGAGGCGCATCGAGCAGTTCCCCGTCCGCCAGTCAGCGTCCGCCCGTTCGGCCACCGAGATCCGACGCCACGCCCGCTCGAACAGGGCCAGCGCGCTCGCGCAGTTTCCGGCCTCGTCGTAGGCCAATGCCATATCGTAGAGCACCTGCGGACTATTGTCCGTCTCCAAGGCCGCCTGCTCGAAAAACGGGAGGGCGCGCGCGTATCGGCCGGTCTGGACGAGGTGGTGAGCGAGGGGAAGAGCGATCCCGTCCGAGCTCACGCCCGGGCGGAGAACCATCGCGGCGGCCACGGCCTCAGAGGCCTGGAGTCCGTCCCCAGTCTGGATGGCCCTCCGCGCGAACTTGAGGAGGTCCGTGGCAGCGAGGTCGGCGAGACCGGGATCGAGCGCGACGGCCTCGCGGTAGTTCTCGATGGCCTCCGTGATGCTTCCCGTGGCCGTGTACGCGTGCGCGGCGCGGGCGAGCATGGGGCCGGTCCGCTCCCCCTGAAGGGCGAGCCGGTACTCCGCCAGCGCCTCGGGAAGTTCGCCCCGGGCGAACGCCTCATCGCCCCGGAGCATGATGTCTGCGTCAGAGCCGGTCGGGGCGCACCCCAAGAGGCCAAGGAGCATCAGGAAAGGCAGCGCCGAGAGGTGGAGCACCTTCGCGAAATCGGCCGTCCGTGGATGCCCCGGAGTGTCGATTGGGATGTCGATCATGTGCGAAGGCTCCATCCCCGCTGAGACACCCCCGTCCCGGGGATGGGTCCGGGACAGCGGTGGCAAATATAGCGGAAACGTACCTCCCTCAACTCGCCTCCCCCCGGAACCACTCGACCGTCCTCCGGAGCCCTTCCCTGAGCCCGATCTCGCCTCGGTACCCCAGGGCTCCTCGGATGGCAGTCAGCTCCGCGAGCGAGTGGCGGACGTCGCCTGGACGGACGGGGCCATAGCGGGCTTCGACGGAAGCGCCGGTGAGAGAGCGAATCTCCTCCCAGAGCGTGTTCACCGAGATACGGTCTCCGCAGCCCACGTTGAACACCTTCCCCGATACGCTCGCACTCGGACCCCCCGCCGCAAGCAGGTTGGCCTCGACGACATTGTCCACGTACGTGAAGTCCCGCGTCTGCTCGCCATCGCCGTAGATCGTCGGCGCCTCGCCCGCCAAGGCCCGGGTGATGAAGATCGGGATCACGGCAGAGTAGAGGGACTTCGGGTCCTGCCCGGGGCCGAAGACGTTGAAGTATCGGAGCACCACCGTCTCCAGCTCGTGAAGGTGGGCATAGACCCGACAATAGAGCTCTCCCGCGAGCTTGCTCACCGCGTAGGGCGACATCGGGTTCGGCGTCTGGCTCTCCCTCTTGGGAAGCTCAGGCGTATTCCCGTAGGCCGAGCTCGACCCCGCGTACACCAGCCTGTGGACTCCCACGCGTCTCGCCTCCTCGAGCAGAACGAGGGTGCCCGTCAGGTTCGCGCGATGGGTGCCGACCGGGTCCGCCACGCTTCGCGCGACCGAGGGGATGGCCGCCAGGTGGAAGACGATGCCGACGTCGCGACATACCGCCGTAGAAACCTCTGGCTCCGCGATCGAACCCTCGACGAACTCGATCCGGTCGAGGACGGGGGCCAGACGAGCCAGGTCTCCCGTCGAGAGGTCGTCCACCACGCGCACCGTACGGCCGTCATCGAGGAGCCGTCGAACGAGGTGGTGTCCGATGAAGCCGGCCCCCCCCGTGACCAGGACGGTCGCCTGGAGGGGATCCGACGAAGGCTGAGTCACGTTCATCCTATGACGATAATGTGCGCCCACAGGATGCCCAGATACTCGTGGACGGCAGCATCCACCTTGGCGTAGTTCTCAGGACGGGGAAGGAAATCCCCCAGCACCAGCGTCGCTAGGTTGAACGAATAGAAGTATGCCGGAGCGGGAATCGGCCGGAGCCCTTCGGACTCGAAGAGGAAGATCGCCCTATCCATGTGCACCGCGCTCGTCACCAGGAGGAACCGCTCCTCGGTCGAGATCCGGTCCGCGACGGCCCGGGCTTCCTCTTGCGTATCTCGGGACTCCGGCGCCAGAGCCAGGGCGTCTTCCGACGCCAGAGCCAGGGCGTCTTCCGACGCCAGAGCCAGGGCGTCTTCTGAGACTCCGAGCGAGCGAGCCGCGGCGGCCACGGCCACTACCTCCGCGTGGGACACCAAGTCCGGCCCACTCCACCCCGAGAGGTGGAGGCGCGCCCCGGGAAGCGCACGCCAGAGGCGGATCCCCTCGGCCAGCCGGTAAAGCGCCTCACTCCCAAGCCTTCCCGGATGAGCCGCGCGTGAATCCGACGCGTGTCCCGCGCCGAGGACCACAACCCAGCGGATCTCCTCACCCAAAGAATCCGCCAGAGCCTTGGGATCCTCGACGGCCGTGTATCCGTCCTCGAGTGGCCTGATCACGAAGTTCGCCACGGGCGTCGTTCCGAGGGGAACCCCCACGATCACGAGGAGCACGAGCACGACGATCCCGAAGCGCCGCGTGCGCTGAGGGATGAGCAGAAGAAGGGCGACGACCCCGAGGAGTCCGGCAAAGACAGTGGGGGCGAGAACGGTCCCCAGGAATCCCT
>SHZS01000035.1 GCA_009692105.1 Gemmatimonadota bacterium
GAAGTCCGCTGAGCTTCGCAGCTGGAGAGATGGAAGCCAGACGAACCCTTCGATCGTAGCGCGGCTCCAGCTTCCCTCCGTCGCTGCAACCGTCACGCTGGTCCCAGAGGAAAGCTGACCAATGACAGTGCCGTTGGGCTCGGCGCGGAAGTTATCTTCTACGCGAATGGAGGCCTCCTGAGCCATGACGGAAGCCGGAAGCCAACAGCCCCCGACGCATGCCAGGAGGAGGGCCGCCGGACCGACTCCGGCCCGTGCGCATGTGCGAACTCGGGTGGGCATCCGATGAAACGAACCGAGGGTGGCCGGGTTACGTGCGCTGAGGTAGTCGAAATGTGAAGCGGGGGTAGGAGCGAGTCAAACCTGCTCCTCCTGACCGGCTCCTCGCGGCCCGCCCGGTTGCTCGCCGCCCCGAGCGTCGGGTAGCTTCTCAGCGCGCCTGGGGCCGACCCCAGCGCCCTGCTCGACCGACCGAGGACGCGTCCTGGAACCCGAACCGGATTCTCATGCGGCATTCTACTTTTTTAGCCCCTGCTTCTCGGCTCCTCCTGCTGGTCGCGATGGCCGCATGCGCCGGGCCAGCCCGGGCCCAAACCATCCCTTCCCCGTACCGCTTCATCAACCCCCGACAGGACGTGGGGTTGTTCGCGGGAGGCATCCAGGAGGCTCGCGGATCCCTGCGGCTCGGGCCAGGCGGGGGTCCGACGCTGGGAGCCCGGTACGGGATCTACCTCGCCGGGCCCATGAGCCTCGAAGCCTCCACCTTCCTCCTCGTAACAGACCGCGAGGTCTACGATCCACACCCCAATGGAGTGATCGAGCTCCTCGGCACGACCAGCACCTACGTGGGCGGAATGGACGCACTTGCGCGCTTCGCATTGACCGGCCGGCGCACGTGGCGAGGATTCCAGCCATTCTTCCTAACAGGCGGCGGGTTCGTTGTAGACCTCGCGGGTTCCTCCGACCTCGATGCCGACCTTGCAACGGGGGACCAATTCAGCTTCGGAACTTCCCCCCTGGGCGTGTTGGGGGCGGGCACGCGCTGGTTTCCCTCCGAGCGGCTCAGCCTCCGTCTCGAGGCGGTCCTCCACCTCTGGAGGCTCAGTACGCCCGATTCCTTTCTCCAGCTGAAGAGCAAACTGGGTCCCCTGGAGGCACGGGAATGGGCGGGAGCCGTGGGTCTCTTCGGCGGGATCAACTTCGGGTTCTGACCCCCCGGGCCGTGACCCTCCCTCCATGCTCCGAGATCGGCTAGGCGCTCGGGCGATGCGAACCTTCGAGACGATACCGGCCGATTGGATCTCCTTCCCCGATGCGCTGGAGCGCGTCGTGGCCGGGTCCCCTCCCCTTCCCACTCGACCCGTTCCGCTGTCCGATGCCGAGGGGCTCGCCGTCTCCCATGAGATCCGAAGCCCCCTGACTCTTCCACCGGGCCCAACCTCCCAGATGGATGGGTACGCGGTGCCATCCGAGGATATTTCGGCCCTGACGGCGGCCGATCGTCCCCGGACGTTCCGGGTCGTCGGCGAGAGCCTCCCGGGCACTCCCTGGACACGCTCTCTCCCTCCCGGTTCGGCAGTCCGGATCATGACCGGGGCCCTCCTCCCCACCCAGGCCGACCGGGTGTTCCCCGTCGAGGATACGGACAGGGAGTCCGGAGCGGCGGGGGTGGTCCTGATCGGGCGCCCGGAAGGCGGCAGGGCGCCGTGGTCCGCGCCCGGTCACCACGTGCGTCCGCCCGGAGAGGAGGTGCGGGAAGGGGAGCTTCTGGCTTCTCCCGGAGACACCCTCGAGTTCGGGCTTCTCGCGCTCCTGGCAACGACCGGAGCCCGGTCGGTCCCGGCCCACACACGGCCGAGGGTGGCGCTGCTCGTGACCGGGAGCGAACTCGTCCCAGCGGGCGATCGTGCGACGCTCGCGGGAGGACTGCGGCGGGCGGACGTCCTCTCCCCCACCCTCTCGCTTTTGATTCGTTGGGCAGGAGGCACCCCGCTTCCTTCGCGACTGGTTGCGGACGACGCGGCATCACTCCGAGCTGCCCTCGAGGCCGCATCGACGGAGGCTGACCTCGTCCTCACGACTGGGGGCGCGTCCATGGGCACTGCGGACCTCGTGAAGGACGTGCTCAGAGAGCTGGGGCTCGTCCTCGACTTCTGGAGAATCCGGATGCGGCCGGGAAGCCCCGTGAGCTTCGGGCACCTCCCGCGGAGCGAGGGGACCGGAGCGGTCCCGGTCCTTGGCCTGCCCGGCAACCCCGTCTCGGCGATGGTCGCATACCTGGTCCTGGGCGCACCCGCGATCCGGGCACTGGGAGGGCACGGCAGGAGGTTCCTTCCTCGGATCCGCGCCTCGGTCAGGGAGCCACTTCCCGGACCCGACCACCTGACGCGTTTCTTCCGGGTGGCCCTGGACCCCGAGGGCGCGGGTCGGTGGGGAGTGCGCCTGTCGGCACCGCAGGGCTCGGGAGTCATCCGGAGCATGGCACTGGCGGACGGGCTCGCGATCGTCCCTGAGGGAGCGCCCGCCCCTGCCATCGGAACGTCCCTGGAGGTCCTTCTCCTCCCTCGCTCGGGGTGGGAGGAGAACCGATGAGGGGGAATGGACGAGCCCTCCGCTTCACCCTCCTCCTCCCCCTCATCGTCGGCGCCTGCGCGACCCCATCTCTTCCCGTCGAGGAAGGCGTGTCCTCCCCGTTCGGAATGCGCTGGATAGGCATTCTCCCAGGCATCCATCGAGGCACCGACTTCGGGGCACCGGATGGGACCCCCGTCCGGGCAATGGCCGCTGGTCGTGTCCGCTTCGCCGGAGTCATGGAGGGCTATGGGAACGTGGTCTGGATCGACCACCCAGGGGGGGTCATCACCGTGTATGCCCATCTGTCCCGCATGGACGTATCCGCCGGGCGCGAGGTGAGCCGTCGGAAGGTCGTGGGGCTGAGCGGGAGCACCGGAAGCACGACGGGCCCCAACCTGCACTTCGAGGTGTGGAAGGGCGGACGGCCCGTGGACCCTCTTCAATACCTGGGAAAGCGGCCTTAGCGGCTCACAGCTGAAGTGCGGTGGAGCGCGCCTTCGAGACGTCGGGATGCCCCGTGAGGAAGAAGCGGAGGGGCCATTCCCGGGCCTCGCGGATCCCGATCCGCCCTGAGACACCGATGCGTTCCTCCGGCACCGGCTCTCCACCGAGGAGCAGCACGGGGGGCATCCAGAGCGGGTGCTCGTTCAGTGACCCGTCGATCGCGAGCGACTCACACAACCGGGCGGGACCGTTGGTGAGGTCGTGACTTCGTCCCCTCCGGGCGGCCATGGTCTCGATGCCCAAGTCCGACTCGAGGGCCCGAATGAGTACGGCCTGAGGATCCCCGGGACGCCCGGCGACCACGTTGAAACACCAGTGCATGCCATAGACGAAGTACACGTAGGCGGTTCCACCCGGGCCGAACATGGGGGCGTTCCGCACCGTGTGGCCAACCCGGGCCGCGGCGTGACTGGCGGGATCGTGTGGACCGACGTAGGCCTCAGCCTCGACGATCCGCCCACCCGTTGAAGTCCCGCCGACCAGCGAGATCAGGCGGCATCCGAGAAGGCGCCGCGCCAACTCATCGGCCCCCACCTCGTACGAAGTGGGATCGAGGGGATCCCCGAGCGACGAGGCCAATCACCCGTCGCTGCGGGTGCGGCGACCTCGGTACGCGCCCAGCGCGGCCTCTGAGTCCGAAGGGGAAGATGCGTTTGTAGCCTCGGCGCCTTCCAGCGGGACACCACCGTGGCGCGCCTTCCGCCGCTCGAAGTCCGCAGCCCACCCCTCCAGCACCTTCTCGGCGCGGGCGGGAGGAAGAATGGCCTGAACCCGTGCAGGGTCCTTCTGGAGGACCACGAACAGCTCCTCGCCGAGGATGCTCACTAGAGCTTCGGCGGTCCGCTCTCCGATTCCCGCGTAGGAGTTCGTGAGGTACTGGACCATGCTCTCCCTTCCGGTCGGGAGGTGGAGGGACGCCGGATCGAGAACCGGGCCGGCCGCAGGCCGCGCCGTGGCAGTCCCACCGAGCCCCACCGCTCCTACGAGAGACTCCGCCGCCGGGGAGGGAACTCCTCCGCTCTTCCGACCTGGAATCGCCTGCCCCTCGAAGAGGGGGGGCTCGCCCTCCGCGTCCCGACGTCGGGACGCGTCCCTGGGCCGGAGCAGACGAGACCAGAAGCTCCCCTGCTCCTCCGGGGCCGGCTCGGCCGGGGCTGCCGGTGGAACAATCGGTCCGGCCGCTGGCCTAGCGACCGGCGCGGCGGGCGGCGTTGGGCTGGGGCGGCTGTCATGGCTCTGAGATGGGCTCTGGGTCGCGGCCGGGTTCGGCTGGGCCGCCGGGGCAACGGGGGATCCGGTGCTCACGGCCGTCCTCTCCGGCCTCCTGCCCCGGGACGCCGTGTCCGTGCTAAGGCTCACCTGATAGTTCCCATCGTCTCCCTTGACCAGGGTGACCACCTCGTGGTCGTGCGCCTGCTTCAGGAACCGAGAGAACTTCGAGAACCCCATCTCACTCTCGTCGAACCGGGGGTCGAAGACGAGCATGCGCCGCTTCACATCGGAGTCCCGGACCGAGTCCGATCTCTGCTCGGCCAGCAGCGCGGTCACGGCTTTGCGCAGTAGGTCGTACGCCGGCTCGAGCTCCCCGCGGGCGCGGATCGGCTGCGGCTCGGCGGATCCATCCGTCGGCGGCGCCGCGGGCTCGCTCCTGTGCGAGCCACCGTCTCGGCTGCCGTCCCGACTCTCGCGGGGTCGTTCCGCATCCTCGGCGCGAGGCCGATCTCCCCGACCACGTTCCGGTCGTCGGCTCTCCTTCCTTTCCTCTGTCTTCCTGCCACCGCCCGATGGCGAAACGATCTCATACTGACCGTTCTCCATCTTCTGCAGGCGAAGGAGCCCTTTGGACGAGGCCTCCGACAGGAAGCGAGAGAACTTGCTGAAGCCCAGGCTCTTCTCGTCGAATCCGGAGTCGATCTCGAGCATGACCTGCTTGAGCCGGTCGGAGCGCATCACGTCGTTCCTCTTCACCATCTGCTCGACGGCGCGCTCCACCAGGACCCACGGGTCCGTGGCGCTTTCGCCCGCCTCGTCCGTCTTCCTGAGCCCGGAGATCGAGGTGTACGAGTAGTACTCGTCGCAGTTCTGGACGAGGATGTCGGAGGATGACTCCTGGATCCCGACCCCGACCACGTACTTCCCGTACTCCTTGAGCTTCAGAACCAGGGAGGAGAAGTCCGAGTCCCCCGTGAGCAGGATGAAGGTCCCGATCTCGGGACGGGTGAAGACGAGCTCCATCCCGTCGATCGCCATCCGGATGTCGGTGGCGTTTTTCTTATTGCTCCCGTACGCCGGGGCAAAGATCAGGTCGATCGAGGCCTCGGAAAGCGGGACGATGTACTGGGGGTAACGCCGCCAGTCAGCGTAGGCCCGCTGGACCGTGACCTTCCCCCTGATGATGTCCGAGTTGAGCAGAACCTTGAGCTCTCTCGACAGATCGCTCCGCATCCCCATCGTGACATTGTCGAAGTCGATGAGAAGGGCGGCGTTCGGGGCGTGCGTGGAATGTGCGGCGGTGACTCCCTCAATGTGGGGAGCCCTAGAAAAGGACTTGTTCATGGCTGTACGTAATCTCTCGCAGGCAGCGAATGGAAAACACGTTCCCCTTTCGGGGTCCTGCCGCGAAACCTCCCCACCCCCCCTCCGCCGCCTTTTGGCTGGCGATGGGACTGGTCGAGGGAAGCCTCTTGGCGCTTCATTGGGCCGGGTCGGCCCGGCTCGCCCGAATTCAGGCGAGCGACTTCGACCCGGCGAACCTTCCTGGTTCCCGCAGCGTTCAGCGGCACCATGGAAGACCTTGAATGATAACCTCCTTGCGGCACCCTGCCAAATGGAGGCCCTACCGGGCCCCAGTCCCCTGGAGAACCTCGCGCACCGCCTGGCGGTCCACATGGTGGCTCCAGCCGTCTCCTTTTCTCATCACCGAGCCGATCCGCTCGATGAGGACGAACCGGGCCTCACCCGCCCGCGCCTTCTTGTCCACGGCCATTAGCTCGAGGATCCGGTCCGCATCCAGCGGGCCGGGCGTCCGCGTCGGGAGTTCGACGACCCCGAGCGCCACCTCGAGCTCCTCTCCGACTCCGGACCTCGTCACACCCAGCGCCTCGCCCAACCGAGCTTCGAGCACCATCCCGATCGCCACCGCGCTTCCGTGCCGGATCCGGAAGTCCGAGGCGGCTTCGATCGCGTGCCCGAGCGTATGTCCGAAGTTCAGAACCTCACGGAGGCCCGCCTCCTTCTCATCCTCGCTCACGACGCCGGCCTTGATCTCGACCGATCGAGCGACCATCCAGGCCGTGTCGGCCGGATCCCCATCCAGGAGTCGCCCCACTCTCGCCCGGATCCCGGCGAAGTATTCGGAGTCCAGGATCGCCCCGTGCTTCACTGCTTCGGCCAACCCCTGCGCTCGCTCCTCCCGAGGAAGGGTGGATGCCAGCTCCGTGTCGGCCAAGACGAACCGCGGCGGGTGGAAAGCGCCCACCAGGTTCTTCCCCGCTGGGACGTCCACCCCCGTCTTCCCGCCAACCGACGAGTCCACCATGGCGACGATGGAGGTCGGGATCTGAACGACCGGGATTCCCCGCATGTAGCTCGCGGCGACGAACCCCGCGAGATCCCCCGTCACGCCCCCGCCCAGTGCGAGAACGCATCCATCCCGCCCCACACCTCGCTCGAGGAGCCCGTCCGTGAGTCGGCTCCACTCCGCCCGACTCTTGTGCTCCTCCCCACTCGGGAAGGTGTGCGCGCTCACGGACTTCGTACCGCCCGGGACGAGAGACAGCACCCGCTCCCCATGAAGGGCGAAGACCCGCTCGTCCGCGATCAGGGCGTAACGATGTGCAGGGCAAAGGCGGGTGAGGAGGGCTGGGAGCTCGTCCAGGATCCCCGCTCCGACGAGCACAGGGTAGCCGACCCCGGTCGAGGTCCGGACGGAGACTTCGGTCCGCGCAGCGCGACCGTTCATCGGGCCCCTTCCCCTCCCGGGAAGCCCCCGAGCGGTTCCACCTCCCGGAGCCCATCGGGGAGGACACCCCCGGGCACGAGCTGCGCGAGCGGAACACCCGAGCGCGGATCCACAACATCTCCGGCCACTTCGCGGACGAGCGCGTGGACGAAAGGGCGCTCCTCCCAGTGCGGGTGCGGCAGCGTGAGCTTCGGATCGTCGCTCGTCAGGTCGCCGAAGAAGAGAAGATCCACATCGAGGGTGCGGGGGCCGTACCGCACCTCTCGTCTCCTTCCCGCTCCGGCTTCCGCCTCTTGGGCGATCCGCAGCAGCTCGGCCGGCTCACCCACCGTCCGTCCTCGCACGACCAGGTTTAGGTAGCTCCCCTGTGAAACCGGGCCCCAGGCCTCCGATTCGACGACCCGGGACACGGCCTCGATTTGCACGTGCACCGCGAGCGAGCGGAGTCCGGACTCCAGATGCGCCCTTCGGTCCCCGAGGTTCGATCCAAGAGAAAGGAGAAAAGGCGTGCCTACAGGCGGGCGGGAGCCTCCGGCGGGACCAGAGGCGGTCTCCGTGAGCAAGATCACCCGCTTGAGCCCTCCCCTTCGGAGGCGCGGCCATAGCGATCGCTCACGCGCACCACATCGTCCAGATGGGAGGTGGAAGCCTCCAGGAGTGTGCAGTCGGTGACCGCCTCGATCCGGTGGAGCAGTCCAGCGGGAACGTGCACGGTCTGTCCGACCCGCAGCTCAATCTTCTCCATGCTGTGGACGCCGGACCCGAGGTCGAGCAGGAGCTCCCCGGACTGGAGGAAGAGCGTCTCGTCCTTCTCCTCGTGGAACTGGAGGGAGAGGGCGTGTCCCGCGCGAACGAAGAGGAGCTTCCCTACGTAGTCGTCCGTGTGAGCCCAGATGAGCTCGTATCCCCACGGCTTCTCAACGCGACGCGGCGCTCCCACGGAGGAGGCGGGCGTCCAGCGTCCCGAGCTTGCTACCGATTCCGGGGTCCCGAGCCTTCCCTCGGGGCCGCCCCCCTCCGACGTCACCGCCAGCTTCCGGCTCCCTGTCCCGTCGGGCAAGCGCGGCTCACGTTCGGGTTCCGGTCGAGCTCATCCTGCGTGATCGGGAGCGCGATGTCGTCACCCCCTCCAAGAACCGTCTTCACGGGCGGGAACAGGTTGATGCTCACCGTCGGGTCTAGCCGGAGCCTGCGGGAGGTCGTTAGGCGGTCCCCGGTGAGCCAGAGCTCCCGGGCCCGCTCGTCCGCCACCCTCTTCACATTCGCCTGGACGTTCCCCGAGAGCTGGATCGGCTGGAGCGCGTTCTGCGCCGTGGGAGGGGGCACGCCCCACCGAATCGTGGCCCGGAGACTGTAGTCTGCGCGCAGACCGTTCAGGAGGTCCCGGGCGACCTGGGCCTGCCCGCTCCGGACAGCTGCCTCGGCCCGAATCAGAGTGGCCTCCATTCCGGAGGCCATGAGGATCGAGGTCTCCGCGCGACTGTACTGGGTCTGGAGCACGACCTCAGTCCCCGACTGTGAGCTCTTCCCCGCAGGCCGGTCCAGCAGGAGGTTCAGCCCTTTGAACTGGGTGAGGTGCTCCCAGCGCTCGCTCCCTCGCAATGCATCGGTCCCGTCCCCGACCGTCCAGTGGATGGGCTGCGTGTCGCCCCAGGTGAACACGTACATCTCGTTGTACTGAGCATGGTCGTTGTTCGAGTACTCTGCATCGTAGGCGAAGGAGCGCGGCACCTGTGCGGCAAGCGCCGAGGCCTGCGCGTAGTTCCTGAGCCAGAGCTGCGCCCGAGCCTGACCTACGATCGCGGCCAGCCGTATATCCTCGGCCCCGATCGTTGCCGCGCGCGCCTCCGCTTGCTGGAGAAAGGTCACGGCCTGCTGCATTCGGGTGTCAGGCAAGAGCGGCGCCTGCTCCGAAGCCATGCCGGTGAGGATGCTCCAGCAGTACAGCTCCGAGAGCCAGATCCTCGAGTACCCACCGATCAACTGGCCGAGCGCGATCCCCTCGCTCAACTCGTCCACGACATCCTTGAACGCGGGACCGGTGAGCTTCCGCTGGAACTGGGAGACGATCGTGTCCGCCTGGAAACGGGCGTGATGGATCCCCGAGTAGAGCCCCGAGAGCTCGAGGTTGTTCGGGGGGATCTTCCGGTCGTCGACCTGGAGTCGGTCCGGGAAGGTGCTCGCTGAGATCATCTCGTCCGTGAGGAGCGCGGTGATGAGCGTGATGTCGTCCGTGATCTCATGGTAGCTCCCGACCATCCCGAAGATGATGGACGGCACCGCAGCCGGACCTGCCGCGTCAATCTCACTCGGGAGAATGATCGCCGAATCGTCCACATCCACGAGTCCGCTGCAGCCGGCCACCACGATGAGGACAAGGACGGAAACTAGGCCACCCGCCAGCCGGGCTCCTCTCGCCCTCCCGATCGCTCGCGTCATCGTGCCATGCCCCCGGGAGTTCCGGCTCAAAAGGTGACCTCGAACCGTCCGGTGAGCCGCTTCGCCGGAGGCACTGTCAGGAAGTCGAGGCGGAGGCTCTGCGAGGCCCCCTCCGAGCTCACCTCGGGATCAACGCCAGTGTAACCTGTCCAAAGCGCCAGGTTCTCGGCCTGGAGCATGAAGCTACCGCGGGTCCCGCCGATCCTCCGGACCCATCCCGCTGGAATGTCGAAGCGGGCGGAGACCGAGCGAAGCCTCGCGAAGTCCGCGTCCTCGATCCAGGGGGCGTACTGGACGTCCTGTGCAGCGGCGCTCTTCAACCGCGCCAGGTCCGTGCGCTCCCCCTCCGCATCCTTCTCGAAGATCTGCGGGCAGATTCCGCCGTACTTCCCGCCTCCCAGGAACCCGCACCGGAATTCCTCGGTGCTATTGAACTGCTGGTATCCCCCCGCGAACCCGAGGTTGGCGTACAGAGTGATCCAGTCCAGGAGCCGGACGGAGGTCGAAAGCGATCCCTCCCATTCCGGCGTCGGCTGCCCGATGTAGACGGGCTCCTCGGTGGACGCCACCTCCCCGTCATCGTCGATGAAGTAGTCACGGCTGAAGTAGGCGCCGTAGGCGTATCCCTCCTGGTGGCGCTGACTGTTCCCGTTCGCTCCATAGATAATCGGCTCGTCCAGCTTCGTGACCTTGCCCTTCACCGTCGCGAGGTTCAGCTGCCAGTCCCAATAGAGCTGGGGCCGGCTCATCGCCACCGCGGAGAGGGACAGCTCGATTCCCCCGTTCTCGATCTCCCCGATGTTGGTCGCGACCGCCGACGGATACCCGGTGGAAGGCGCTAGTTCTCGGGAGACGATCGCGTCCACCGCGACCTTCTTGAACCAGGTGAAGTCCAGCCCGAACCGCCCGTCGAAGAGGTCGGCCTCGAAGCCAAGCTCCATTTCCTTACCGGTCTCGGGACGGAGATCGGGGTTTCCGGGGCAGCAGATCGTGATCCCGGCCTCATCCCTCCCGCGGAAGGTGACCCTCTGCGATCCCAGGATGGTCAGGGCCGCGGTGCTGGATGGGTGCTTCCCCGACTCCCCCCACGCTCCACGCAACCGGAGCGACTCGACGAACGAGCCCGGCACGAGGTCCTGGAACCAATCCTCTTCGCTCACAACCCAGGACGCCATGAGCTTTGGGTAGCTCTTCCGGCCCAGGTTCGCCCCGAAGGCGGCGTTGTCGTCCATCCGAAGGGCTGGGGTGACGAACAGACGATCGCGCCAGGCAAACTGCTGCTCCATGTAGATCCCGAGGTTCCGGGCCTCACCGACGCCCTCGCCCCCCTCGGTCCGCACCGCACTCGAAACCAGCTTCGATCCCGGCGGAAGAAAGGTGCCGCTCGCACTCGCCGACTCAGCCTTCTGCCGGTAGAACTGGACGCCGACCGCAGTGGTGGAGCGGAGCCCGGGCCTCAGATCGAAGGTTGCCGCGACGTCCCCCTGGAGCGTGAGGTGCGCCACGACGGAGTTCCCGATGTCGCGGGCCCCCCGCGAGTCCTCGCCGAAGGGGAGATCCGGGTCCACGGGGATGAAGCTCCCGGTCCGATCGGAGTACTGGTCGTACCCCACCGTCCCCCGCCCGGACAGAAATCTGAACGGACGGTATGCCAGCGTGGTGCTCCCGGTGAAGCGCTCGATCTTCTGGCGGTTGTCGAGGGTCGCAACATCCTCGAAGGTCCTCTCCAAGTAAAACGGATTGTCCTGACAACCCTGATTACCCAAGGGGAACCCGGAGAGCCTCGAGTACTCGTAATCCAGAGGACAGGTCCGAACGTCCTGCGCCCCGGTCACGGGGTCGTCGCGACGGATCGGGAGTTGCCAGGGAAAGGCCACCATCGCCACACCCAGATATCCGTAGCCGTTGTTGTCATTGTCCGGAAGCGTCGCCTCGTGGCTTCCGAGTGACGTCGAGACCTGGACGTCCACGTTCGGGGAAGGAGCGATGGCGAAGTTCGCCCTCAGGTTCCTCCGCGTGGACTGGTTGTTCGGCAGGGTCCCTTCCCGTTCGTCCCAGCTCCCCGAAAGGAAATAGGTCACCTGTTCGACGCCCCCCTGCAGCGACCCCCCGAAGGTCTGCTCGCGCCCCGTGCGCCAGGGGCTGGTGTCCGTCCCGACCTTCTCGAGCAAGTTCATGCGGTAGAGGGTGTCCGCAGCGATCGTCCCAAAGAACGCGCGCGGGTTGAAGACGTTGTCCGGCCACCGCGTGTCGTCCCAGCTGGATCCCGTCTCGGAGAAGAATGTCCACTCGCTTGCGCCCGGACGACCGCGCTTCGTGGTGATGCGGAGGACACCCGCCGACGCCTCCGTCCCGTAGAGCGTGGCAGCTGAAGGCCCCTTCACGACCTCGATGGATTCGATCTCGTACGGGCTCAGGTCATTCAGCCGACTCGTGTTCTGCCCCCCGACCGACAGACCGGACTGCACGGCATTCGAGACCCGTACGCCGTCGATGTAGACGAGGGGCGTGTTACTCAAATTGATCGAGGTGTTTCCCCGGACCTTGATGGAAGAGGACGTCCCCACCGAGCCCGAGCTCTGCAGAACAGTGACGCCGGGCGCCCGGCCCTGGAGCAGGCCGATCACGGTCGTCGGCATCACGCGCTCCAACTCGCGGGAGACCTGCAGGGTGGTCACGGAGTTCCCAATCTCCCGGCGCCGCTGGACCCCGGTGGCTGTGACCACGAGGGCATCGAGCGACACCGCCGACGAAGCGAGGTCGACGCTCACGGTGACCACCTGGCCACCGGTCACCTGCACAGAGAGGTCGATCGGAGAATACCCGAGGCGCACGAGATGCAGATCGACCGGACCGGCCGGGACGTTGTCCAGGCGGAACGCTCCCGCCGCGCTCGTGACCGCGTTCAGATTGGTGTTGGGAACGAAGAGTTGAACCGCCAGGATCGGTTGCCCCGTGACCTCGTCCTGAACGGTCCCCGATATGGAGCCGGTCTGCTGTCCGGAGAGCGGGAGAGCAAAGGCGGAACAGAGAGCGAGGCCGAAACCCAGCAAGGCCGCCTGAGCGGCCGCAGGGACGGCTCCCGGAAAGCTGCTACCACCCTTCCGAGCCATGGCCCCGCTCCTTGGTCGAGTCGTCGCGCCGGTCCGGGAACGAGAGCAGGTGAGGCAGCGCGGAGCCCGGCCGGTACGACTTCGGGCCGGGTCGGCCGCCATCCGTTCCTCGCAATAGTCAATTGTGCCGGTGTCGCGCCGTTCGTCAAGATACGGAGCCCGGATCCTGCCCGGAGAGATCTTCTGACCCCTCCCCTGAAGGCGGACCCACCCCACCCGGCGAGGTGTAGCCGGGAAGGTGGCGGCGGGCGGCTTCAATCTGGGAGCACCTTTGCGGAACAGGGCCGGGGTTTGGCAGAAACGGGTCGGCAAGTGGGTCTCGGCCGGGGGCCGGGTCCTGCGGCACCGCTGGGTGTGGACTGCCCTCGTCCTCGGAGCCACGGCCACAGCCGGCTTCCTGCTCGGAGCCTGGCAGAACCTCTGCGCCGATTGTCCCTCGATCGCCCAGATCCACACCTGGGAGCCGCAGCAAACCTCGAAGGTGCTAAGCAACGACGGCCGACTCGTCGCAGAGATCGGGATCGAACGCCGGACCGCGGTGCCTATCGCGTCCCTCCCCCCCTACGTGGCCCAGGCCTTCGTCGCGATCGAGGATCGCCGCTTCTACGAGCACGGGGGCTTCGATCCGCGCGCGTTTGCGAGGGCCGTGGTGTCACGCCTGATCCCGCGATCGTTGATCCGAGCCGTGACGGGCATCTCACTCCGCACGGGGGGCGCGAGCACGATCACACAGCAATTGGCTCGAAACATGTTCGTGGAGGCGATCGGCTTCGACGTCAGCCCCACACGGAAGGCCAAGGAGATCCAGGTCGCGCTCGAGCTCGAGCGCGCCTATACGAAGGAGCAGATTCTCGAGGCGTACATGAACCAGATCAACCTGGGTCCGGGTTGGTGGGGGATCCAGACGGCCTCGCGGAACTACTTCGGGAAGGACGCGGTCGACATGAATCCCGCCGAGGCGGCTACCCTCGCGGCCGTGGCGAACCGTCCGGGCCTATACTCCCCTCTGCGGAATCCGGAGAACGCGCTGTCCCGTCGGAACATGGTGCTGGATCGGATGGCGACCGAGAGATACCTGAGCGAGGAGGAGGCGGCGGAATGGAAGGTGTTCCCCCTTCCGACGGAGCGAGCGATGGTGTCCGAGGGATCCGCTCCGTACTTCGTCGAGCTGGTCCGCCAGGTGCTAGAGCCCCGGTTCGGAAATCTTCTCTACACCGGCGGCCTCATTATCTACACGACCCTAGATGTGGAAATGCAGCGTGCCGCCGAGCAGGCGATGGACCGTGGCTGGGAGTCCATCGAGGCGCGTTTGGGTAAGACCTATCCGCGGTATGCCGACTTCGTCGACCAAACCGTCCCATTCGAAGAGGCCAACTCGCCCTATGTCCAGGGCGCGTTCATCGCGATGGACCCCCAGACGGGTGCCATCCGGGCCCTCATCGGGGGCCGCGACTTCGACCAGTCCAAGTTCAACCGGGCCACGCAAGCGCATCGCCAGGCAGGCTCCTCGTTCAAGCCCTTCGTGTACGTCTCGGCCCTCGCCCAGCGGATCCCACCGTCGCGCGTGATCGCGGACCGTCCCTTCGAGTATACGGAAGTCACGGGAGACGTTTGGAGCCCGGAGAACTTCTCGGGCGACTTCCAGGGGGAGATGACGCTCCGGCGGGCCTTTCGGGAGTCCATCAACACGGTCTCCGTCTGGCTCGGGAACGAGATCGGGTGGGAGACGGTGGCGCAGACCGCCCAGAGCTTCGGCATCCGCACCCCCATCGCCCGCGTTCCCTCGATCGCCGTCGGGTCCCCCGACGTAATCCCGATTCAGATGACCGAGGCATACTCCGTGTTCGCCACCCTCGGGATACGGGTCGAGCCAAACCCGATCCTGCGAGTCACAAATGCAGACGGCGGGGTCCTCTGGGAACCCGAGCCCATCCGCAGCCAGGTCCTCGACCGTGCTACGGCCCGACTGATGGTGACGCTCATGGAGGATGTCGTCAACGCCGGGACCGGGTCGGCGATCCGAAGCGTGGCTGGACTTCCCTACGAGGTTCCCGCCGCTGGGAAGACCGGGACCACGAACGAGTCCACGAACCTGTGGTTCATTGGCTTTACTCCGAACCTTGAGGCCACGGTCTGGTTCGGCTTCGACGAGCTCAAGACGTTGTACGAGGGCGCGACGAGCGGGGAGGCCACACGTGTGTGGGGTTCCTTCATGCGCGAGGTCTATTTTGGCGACGCGTTCCCGGACGAGTCCGCCGACGGAGCTGTCGGGGCGCGGCGACTCCTGGAGATCCCCGAGCGGTGGCCGCTCGACGGGCTCGACCGGGTCGAGGTGGACAATCGGACGGGCCTTCTCGCGTCGCAGTGGTGCCCGGAAGATCGCCGATATTGGGAGTACTTCATCCCGGGGACCGAGCCAACCGAGGCGTGCGACGAGGGGATCCCGGGGCAGCCGGGGCGCCGCTTCCGCCTCCCCGGCAGGTAAGCGCCCGGAGGCCGACGCGCCGGGACCAACGCGACCCCACCAATGCTTCTTCAGCGACCTGCTAGTTCACTTAGGGCGCTTCCGGGCGCCGGATAGAACCTCCGCGACCCGATCCCGAACGTCATCCGCGACCTCATCCCACTGGTCGGTCGCGAGTCCCTTGAGGTCCCCTGCCACCTGCTGGAGCCGCTTCCGCGCCTTCTTCCCGGAAGCGGGGGCAAGCAGAAGCGCCACGCCTGCGCCAATCGCTACCCCGCAAATCAGCCCCGAGAGGAATGGGATCATCCGGCTGTTGTTCTCGCTGTGCATATCCTGAATCCATCCTCCGTGTGATCGAACTCGTCCGTGGGGTCTCGATAACACCATGGCAGGCTGGAAGGTCCCGGGAGCAACCCCCAAAGGATCGCTGTCCGGACCCTCCGAGGTGTGGCCGCCGTGGAGCGAGGCTTATATTGGGGGCGTGAGTGGATCGGACGCAGACGACCGGGAGCTCCTGCTCCCCCCTTCGGCCTTGGCCCACCTCCGTCGGGCATTTCGGAAGGAGGGGAGCGCCCTAGGAGCGGTGCACGCCTTCCACGATGCCGGCTTTGCGACCGGCGCCGCGGTCTTTGAGCAGCTCTCGCGCCGGTTCGGCCCTGAACCCTCGGGCTCGTCGGAGACCACCTTCTGGCGCGAGTTCACCGCCTTTTTCAGGGCCACGGGGTGGGGGGATCTCACCCACAAGCGGGTCCATCCGGGACTGGCCATTCTCCGCTCGAACAACTGGAGCGAGAGCGACCCCTCGTCGGGCGACACGCAGCCGGGGTGTGCGTTCACCTCCGGGGTCCTCGCCCATCTTCTCGGGCGCGTGGCCGGGGGACCCATCGCCGTCCTCGAGGTCGGGTGCAGGAGCAAGGGAGATCGCGAGTGCTCCTTCGTCTTCGGGTCGGAGGGTGCGATCCACGACCTCTACGGGCTCCTCCTCGACGGCGCCCCGCTCGAGACAGCCCTGCAACGGATGTGATCGAGGACCTCCTTCCGAGACCCACCAGACCGCACAGATGAGGGCGATGGGCGTGGATTTCGGCGAGCTCCGCATCGGGCTTGCACTCTCGGACGAGACGGGCACACTCGCCTCTCCGCTCGACACCCTTCATCGGCGGCGCGGAAAGCGCCCCCCTCTGCGGCAGATGGAAGAGCTCGCACGCACCCACAAGGTGCGGGCCATCGTCTTCGGCCTCCCGTTGGAACTGTCGGGAACGGAATCGGAGTGGACCCGCGAGGTTCGCGAGGTCGCGAGGAAGCTCGGAGAACGCCTGGGGCTTCCCGTGCACCTCGTGGACGAGCGGATGAGCTCGGTGCGTGCGGAGCGCGCCATCCGATCCGCGGGGCTCCCCCGTCATCGAAGAGAGGAGAAGGCCCGTGTGGACGCCGGTGCCGCCGCCGTGATCCTTCAGGACTGGCTCGATCGCAAAGGTTGGCTCGATCGCAAAGACTGGCTCGACCATCAGGAGGCGCCGACGTGACGGGCGTCGGCCGCTGCATGGGTCTTGCAGGGCCCTTTGTCCTCCTGGCCTCCGTCGCGTGCTCGCCGGGGGAGGCACCGGGCGAGCCGGTGGAGCTGACGATTCCGGCCGGGGCATCGTTCGTCGCCGTGACGGACACCCTCGTCGCCAGAGACCTCGTGCGCTTCCCCGCGATCTTCCGCCTATTTGCGCGGCTCCGGGGTGACGACCGAGAGATCCGGGCCGGAGGCTATCGAGTGGCCCCCGGCACCCGATGGGTGCCCCTCTTGGATCAGCTCGTTGCAGGACGAGTGATCACCCGTCCCCTCACCATCCCGGAAGGATTCACACTTGACCAGATCGCGGGCCGGCTCGCGGAGTGGACCGGAACAACGCCGGACGAGGTCGCGATTCGCCTCTCCGACGAGGCCCTCGCGGAGCGCTGGAACGTCCCCGGTCCAGGGCTCGAGGGATATCTCTTCCCCGACACGTACCGGTTCGCCCCGGGCGTGAGCCTGAACGCGATCCTGCGCGCCATGGTGGACCGATACCATTCGATCTGGACGGGTCCCTGGCGAGCGCGCGCGGACAGCCTCGGGCTCTCCGAGCGCGAAGTCACCACGCTGGCCTCCATCGTGCAGGCCGAAGCTATGCACGAGGAGGAGATGCCCACCATCTCGGGCGTCTACCACAACCGACTGAGAATCGGGTACTTGCTCCAGGCCGACCCTACCGTCCAATACGCTCTGGGTGCGCGGCGGAGCCGCCTGCTTTATGCGGACATCGACTCCGTGGCCGACCATCCGTACAACACCTACACGCAGCCGGGCCTCCCTCCCGGACCGATCGGGGCCCCGGGGGAAGCCGCGCTTACGGCGGCCCTCTATCCGGCCGACGTGGACTATCTCTACTTCGTGGCCCGGCCTGACGGGACGCACATCTTCACGCGGGACCTGGGCGACCACAACCAGGCTCGGGTGCAGGCCCGTCGAGAGTGGGATGCCGTGGAGAGGAGCCCCGGAGGGGGCAGCTGACTCCCTCGCCGCTGGCCAGCCGCCTCCGGCTCATTGTAATCACCGACGCGCGCCTCGCCTCACATGGACGCGTCGAAGGTGTCGTCGACCTTGCCCTGGACGCGGGCACCCCGGCAATCCAGCTCCGAGACAAGGAGGCGAGCACCGGGGCCCTCCTTCCCCTCGCGCTCAGGATCCGACAGCTGACCCGTCAGGCGGGCGCGCTCTTTTTCGTCAACGATCGAGTGGACCTCGCTCTGGCCGCGGAGGCAGACGGCGTCCACCTGGGCCCCGACGACCTGCCAGTCGCGGCGGTGCGCCGGGTCGTGCCCGAAGGATTCCTGATTGGCTACTCGACGGACGACCCGGAAGAGGCCCGCCGCGCAGTGAGGGACGGAGCCGACTACCTAGGTGCCGGAGCCGTCTTCTCCACCGCCTCCAAGGCTGATGCGGGCCGAGCGATCGGACCCGAGGGGATCACCCTCGTCGCTCGATCCGTTGCAGTTCCCGTCGTAGGAATCGGAGGCATCACGCCCGCCAACGTGAAGCTCCTCTCGAGAACGGGAGCCGCCGGCGTCGCGGTGATCGGGGCCGTCATGGGAGCGGCGGATCCAGCCCGGGCGGTCCGTGCGCTTCTCCAGGCCTTCGCGCCGTAGCATACCGTGCCCAGTCCGACCGCGGGCCGGCCACCGGTCGTAGGCTACCGTCCCGCCATTCGAGAAGAAGGGCTACCGCGACGTCGGCGCTACCACGGGGTTGGTCAGCGTGCCGATGCCCTCGTAGGTACAGACCGAGAGGTCGCCCGGCTCGAGGAAGACCGGCGGATTCCGCGCGGAGCCGACTCCCGCGGGGGTCCCGGTCGCGATCACGTCCCCCGGCCGAAGCGTCAGGATATTCGACGCGTACACGACCTGCTCGAACACGTCGTGAATCATCAGCGACGTATTGGCCTCCTGAAAGAGCTCACCGTTGATCACGTAGCTGACGGCCAGGTTCCGCGGGTCGCTCACGAACTCCTTCGGCACGATGAACGGGCCCATCGGCGCGAACGTGTCGTGCGACTTCCCGATCAACCAGTCGGAACCGTAGCGCTCGTCGCCTCTTCCGCCGCGATCGGAGACGTCGAGTTCGATCGTATAGCCGAACACGTAGTCGTTGGCCTGCGCGAGCGGAACGCGCGATGCCGGGCGTCCAATCACGACGGTGAGCTCGCACTCCGAATCGATCCGGTTACGACCCACCGGCAAGCGGACCCCTTCGCCGTCGGCGATAACGCTGGACGCCGACTTCAGGAACATGTACGGGTTCCAACGATCATCGGTCGGGGATCGCTCCCAGATGCCCGGCGCGCTAACGGTCGTGGGGGTAGCCATCCCCGGCGGCGGCGCGCTGCCCGCGAGCGCCGGGGGGCCACTGTTGAGGCCCGCCATCTCGAGCGCGTGCTCCCGGTAGTTAAGCGCGGCGTTGAGCATGGTGGTGGGATACATGATCGGCGGTAGCGTCCGCACCGCGCCGATCGGGTATGCATATGCCGGCCAGTTGGCGGCCCCACCAGCGGGCACGGTCCGCACGATCTCCTGGATGCGAGCCCGTAGTCCCTGGTCGTAGCGAGCGATCAAGTCCTTCATGTCCGTGGGAGCCGCTACCCGGGAGGCCGGAGCGCCGACGGCGGCATTGGCGGCGGCGAAGTCGATGACCACCGAGTCGCGCAACACAATGCCAACGAACGGCTGCCCGGCACGCTCGAACGTGCCGAGCTTGAACGGTTCCTGGGCCTGGGCGGCGACGTGCGCACTCGCAATCGACACGGCTGCGGCAAATCCCAAGAACAAGCTCTTCATGGACATATCCCCTTCGTCGCTCCGATGGATAGGGAATTCAACCGCCGTCACGTCGCGGAGTGCAAGGTAAGACGAAGCCCCCCGATCCGAGAGGACCGTGGGGCTTCGAGGGTGGAGAATAAAGGGAGGCCGGCAACGACGTACTCTCCCACCGAGTCGCCTCGGCAGTACCATCCGCGCTGCGGGGCTTAACGGCCGTGTTCGGGATGGGAACGGGTGTGACCCCCGCGCTAGCGTCACCGACCAAATAGAGGGAGCGCACGTTCAGCGGACCACCCGACCCGTTCGAGGGCCTCACCCATGAAGGGGGGCCCATCGTCCGGGGGTGTCCTGGCGCATGTATTGTGCTGCTTGAGCCCTTCCCGTCTCTCGACGGGGGGCCCGGGATATGTGTGTACAAACCGAGACCGGCGATAAAGAGCGCCGGTCAAGCCACACGGGGGATTAGTACGGCTCGGCTGCACGTGTTGCCACGCGTCCACCTACCGCCTATCAACGTGATCGTCTCTCACGCCCCTTCCGAGGCCTTGCGGCCTGGGAGCGTTCATCTTGAGGTGGGCTTCCCACTTAGATGCTTTCAGCGGTTATCCCGTCCCGACGTCGCTACCCGGCGATGCCCCTGGCGGGACAACCGGTACACGAGTGGTCGGTCCGTCCCGGTCCTCTCGTACTAGGGACGGCTCCTCTCAACGCTCCGACGCCCACGACGGATACAGACCGAACTGTCTCACGACGTTCTGAACCCAGCTCATGTACCACTTTAACGGGCGAACAGCCCGACCCTTGGGACCTTCTCCAGCCCCAGGATGTGATAAGCCGACATCGAGGTGCCAAACCGCCCCGTCGATGTGAACTCTCGGGGGCGATAAGCCTGTTATCCCCGGCGTACCTTTTATCCGTTGAGCGATGGCCCTTCCATACGGAACCACCGGATCACTAAGGCCTGCTTTCGCACCTGCTCGACCCGTCGGTCTCGCAGTCAAGCTCCCTTCTGCCTTTACACTCTACGCGCGATTACCGACCGCGCTGAGGGAACCTTTGCGCGCCTCCGTTACTCTTTGGGAGGCGACCGCCCCAGTCAAACTACCCGCCTGCCACGGTCTCCGGGGAGGATTACTCCCCTGGGTTAGAACCTCAATATCGTAAGGGTGGTATTTCACCGTTGACTCCCTACGGCCTGGCGACCGTAGCTCATAGTCTCCCACCTATCCTACACATGCGGTACCAAGATCCAATGGCAGGGTATAGTAAAGGTGCACGGGGTCTTTTTGTCCTATCGCGGGTACTCGGTATCCTCACCGAGACTCCAATTTCGCCGAGCTCACGGAAGAGACAGCGCCCAAGTCGTTACTCCATTCGTGCAGGTCGGAACTTACCCGA
>SHZS01000036.1 GCA_009692105.1 Gemmatimonadota bacterium
CGAGGATCTCCTGGATGTCCATCGAATTGCCCTCCTCCGATGTGGTGCCCCCGGGCCTGCCGGCGCTAGCAGCACGGGCGCGGTTCGTCAGGGGAATGGCGAGCCGCTTGGAATTTCTTGGCCTTACTCGCGCAATCTTAGCTTCCGTCGAGCCAAGATCAACGGGTGTGTAAAAGAGGGGCGTCGTACCATTCCGCTGACAGTCAACCAGTTCGCCCCGGGTTAGCACCCGGGGGAAAGGACACCCGAACGTCCACAGTAGGAGGAGTATCAGGGAACCCCCCCAGTGAGGACAAGGCAGCCGCCACGGTTACCCCCCGGGTCGGGTGTACGCCCGGGTACCAGTGAAGTAGCTTTGGTCCCATGGAAACAAGTCGTTATCGCGGAGCCGGGAAAGCGTCCGCCGACCCGTCTCTGAACGGTGCCCTCCCCGCGGACCGTCTCGGACGGCACCTCCACGATCTCCGGATTTCGGTCACGGACCGCTGCAACTTCCGCTGCGTCTACTGCATGCCGAAGGAAGTGTTCGGCCCGGGCTTCCGGTTCCTCCCCAAGGAGGAGATCCTGACCTTCGAGGAGATCCTGCGCCTGACCCGAGTGTTCGTATGCCTCGGGGTGGAGAAGGCGAGGATCACCGGAGGGGAGCCGCTCCTCCGCCGGAACCTTGAGACCCTCGTGCGCATGCTCTCGGGCATCCCGGGCATCGGCGACCTCACCATGACCACGAACGCGTCCCTCCTTCCGGGGCGCGCTCACGCGTTGCGCGACGCAGGCCTCCGGAGGATCACCGTGAGCCTGGACGCGCTGGACGACGACGTCTTCCGGGCGATGAGCTCCGTCGAGGTTCCGGTCCGGAGAGTGCTCGACGGGATTCGGGACGCGGAAGCCGCAGGGCTCGTCCCGGTCAAGGTCAACATGGTGGTCAAGCGCGGTGTGAACGAGGACCAGATCCTGAAAATGGCGGAGTACTTCCGAGGCACGGGACATATCCTCCGCTTCATCGAGTTCATGGACGTAGGTAACTCGAACGGATGGAGAATGGACGAGGTGGTCTCGGCCCGAGAGATCCGGGACCACGTCGCGGCCCGGTGGCCTCTCGAGCCCGTGGAGGCGAACTACCGGGGCGAAGTGGCAGACCGCTACCGGTATGCGGATGGCGGGGGCGAGATCGGGATCATCGGATCCGTGACCCTTCCCTTCTGTGGGGACTGCAACCGCGCCCGCCTCACCGCCGACGGCGAATTCTTTACCTGCCTTTTCGCGGGCAAGGGGCACAGCCTTCGATCGCTCCTGCGAGACAACCGATCCGATGACGAGATCGCCGAGCATGTCCGAGGTATCTGGGCGGGGCGCCGCGATCGGTATTCCGAGCTCCGGAGCGAGGCAACGGTCGCCCTCCCCAGGGTGGAGATGTCCCGGATCGGGGGCTGATTACGGAACGAAACCACCATGCACGACATCCTCCCCACTCTCGAAGCATGGAAGGCCGCCGGTGAGGATGTCGCCCTTGCGACGGTGGTGAGAACGGTCGGCTCCTCCCCGCGGGGAGTCGGCTCCAAGATGGCCGTAACCGCGACCGAGAAGATGGTGGGCTCCGTGAGCGGTGGCTGTGTCGAGGCCGCGGTCTCGGAGGCCGCGCTCGAGGTGCTGCGTACGCGCGAGCCCCGGCTCCTCACCTTCGGCGTGGCCGACGAAGACGCCTGGGCCGTAGGGCTCTCCTGCGGGGGCACGATCGAGGTCTTTGTGGAGCCGCTGGACTGGTGACCTCCTCCAAGACCCCCTTCCGCGGGTTCGTGGATCGGGTCAAGGCGCACCAGGCCGTCGCCGTCGCGACCGTACTCGAAGGACCGGACGGGGTGGGCTCGAAGATCCTCTTCGACCGCTCCGGCCCCCTTCAGGGAAGCCTAGGATCTCGCGATCTCGACGCCCTGGCGGAGGCCCGAGCGAAGGATCTCCTCGCCTCCGGAAGATCCGAGATCGTCGAGCTCGCGGGCCACAGGGTCTTCATCGAGGTCCACCTTCCCCCACCCCGGCTCGTGATCGTGGGAGCCGTGCACATCGCGACCGTGCTCGGTCGCTTCGCCCGCGAGCTCGGCTTCCGGGTCGTCGTGAGCGACGCGCGCGGCCGCTTCGCGACTCCCGAGCGCTTTCCCGAGGTGGACGAGCTCATCCTGGGATGGCCGAACGAGGTCCTGCCCAGACTCGGCTTGGACGAGTTCAGCTACGTAGTCGTTATCACCCACGATGCGAAGCTCGATAACCCCTCCCTCCTCGCCGCGCTGCGGAGCCCGGCCCCTTACATCGGGGCCCTCGGGTCGAGCCGAACGCACGCACGCCGTGTGAACGCGCTGAAGGAAGCGGGGGCGACGGAGAAGGAGATCGCCCGAATCCACGCGCCCATCGGATTGGAAATCGGAGCGCGGGCCCCGAACGAGATTGCCCTCGCCATCATGGCCCAGATCGTCGCCGTGCGAAATGGGGCTGAGGGAGGCGTCGCGTGAGGCGTACCCTCACATGAGGTTCGGCACATGAAGTTCGGTCCCATCCCCCTGGACCAGGCCGAGGGAAGGATCCTGGCGCACAACGTGACCAGCCCGGACGGGAGGCGGATCCTCCGGAAGGGCCATCCGGTGGACGGTGCCGCGCTCCGGATCCTCCGCGACCTGGGGCTGTCCGAGGTATACGTGGCCGAGCTGGACCCCGACGACGTACCCGAGGACGCCGCCGCGGCCCGGGTCGCGCGTATCCTCGCGGGTCCGGGGGTTGAGGCCGGAAGCCCGCACACCGGACGAGTGAACCTGACGGCTGAGCAAACTGGGGTCGTTCTGGTGGAGTCCGAGACACTCGACCGCCTGAACGGGATCGAGGGCTTCACGGTTGCCACCCTCCGGACCCACACCCTCGTCTGGAAGGGGGACCGGGTCGCGACCGTGAAGGTCATCCCCTATGCACTCCCCTGGGAGGCGGTCGCCCGTGCCGAGGCGCTCGCGAATGAGCACCCGATCGTCTCCGTCCGGGCACTCACGCCCCGGCGGGTGGGCATTGTCTTGGTGGGAAACCGCGGCGCCTGGGATGGGCTGCGGGAGGGGCTCGGCCAGGCGATACTCGGACGGGTGGAAAAGCTCGGGTGTCCCGCGGGAGAACCTGCCTTCTCCCTGCCCCACGAGCGTTCGGTAGCCGACGAGCTCCTGAGGCAGGTGGACGGAGGTGCTGGGCTCGTCGTCATCGCGGGTGAGACCGCGATCATGGACCTGGGCGACGTGATCCCGCGAGGGGTTCGGACTGCTGGAGGTCGCGTCGAGCACCTCGGCCTCGCGATGGATCCGGGCCACCTCCTGCTTCTGGCATATCTGCGGGACGTGCCGGTGCTCGGGGCGCCCGGATGTGTTCGGGGCTCAACGCCGGACGGGTTCGACGCGATCTTTCCCCGGCTCCTCACGGGCGAGCTGCTGACACGGAGCGACCTCCAGGCGCTCGGGCATGGGGGGCTCTTGTCGAATCCACGGGTCCGATAGTGGACCGCCGATAGTGGACCGCCAACGGTGGGTCGCATAGGCATGGCGCAGGGCGCCCCCTCGGTGTCTGGAGTCGTTCTCGCGGCAGGTGCGTCTACCCGGATGGGCCGCCCGAAGCAGCTCCTCTCTTTCCATGGGAAGCCTCTCCTTCAGCATGTGCTCGACACGGCGGAGGAGGCTGGCCTGGACGAGATCATCCTCGTCCTGGGCCACGCGGCGGACGAGATCCGGGACGCGCTCGCGCCCTCCACGAAGGTGCACGTCGTCCGAAACGCCGATCACGCTTCGGGTCATGCGTCGTCGCTCCGGGCAGGACTACTGGCCGCGTCTCCGCGGAGTGCGGCGGCCGTGATCCTTCTAGGCGACCAACCGACCATGACTGTGGATCGCATTCAGGCGGTGATCCGCGAATACGGGAGGAGCGGTACACCCGTCGCACGCGCGGATTACGACGGAACCCCGGGACACCCTGTCGTTCTGGCCCGGACCATTTGGGATGAGGTTTCCGCCGGCGAAGGAGACGAGGGGGCCAAGCCAGTCCTGGCTCGCCACCCCGAATGGGTCACGCGTGTCTCGCTCCAGGGCTCCCCGCCCCTGGAGGTGGACACGCCGGACGACTACCGCCGCCTGGTGGCGGAGGCGTGATCGAGCCCGTGCGTCATACAATGCGGCACGCAGCAAGGTTGGTTAGGCTCATGGCGTTGCGAATGCTTCCGACGACGAGTAGGGCCCCTTGAACCCATCCGTCCGCCCTCCGGTCCCCCCGAGCCACGGGCCCGAGTCCCTCCTCTTCCGGAGGACCTTCGTCATACTCGTGCTCGCGGGCATCTCCCTCCTCTTCTTCGTGATGATCCGCGGTCTGGTCCTCGCGGTGTTTCTGGCCGCGATCTTTGCCGGACTCGTCCACCCGTTCTACGCGTGGATCCTGTCTCGCGTGCGGGGGAAGAGGGCCCTTGCCTCCGCTCTCACGATCGCCGTGCTCTTCTTCGGTGTTGCCGTCCCGGTGGGAAGTATCCTCACGGTCGCAGTCACCGAGGCCGTCCAGGTAGCTCAGGGGGTAGAGGCCTGGCTCGACGGCGGGGCGCGGGTGGAGCAGTGGCGAGCGCTCGTCGCACGGATCCCATTCGCCGACCGTGTCGTCCCTCAGGGCGATGAGCTCGTGCAGGCTGTTCTTGACGTCACGGCCCACGCAGGCTCCTTCCTCTGGGGGACCTTCACGGGGGCGGCCAGAGGAACAGCGAGCTTCCTGCTCCAGCTCTTCGTCCTGCTCTACGCCCTCTTCTTCTTCCTCATGAGCGGCGCGGAGACGCTGGGCATGGCTCTGGCCTACCTTCCACTCTCTGCCCCTGAGAAAGAGCGGCTGCTCGAACGCTTCGTGTCCGTGGCGAAGGCAACGCTCAAGGGGTCCTTCTTGCTTGGCGTGATTCAGGGAAGCATGGCTGGCCTCGCGTTCTGGGCAGCAGGAGTACCGGGCGCGGCCTTCTGGGGCGCCACGACGGTCTTCTTCGCGATCCTCCCCGCCGTGGGTGCGGGGATCATCTGGGTCCCGGTTGTGATCTACCTCCTCTCCACCGGACAGGTCGTCGCGGGCGTGATCCTCCTGGCCTGGTGTGTCCTCGTGGTCAGTACGATCGACAACATCCTCCGCCCGCGCCTGATCGGGAGGGACGCCGGAATGTCGGATCTCATGATCCTCCTCTCGACACTCGGGGGGCTCGCGCTCTTCGGGGCGGTTGGGTTCATCGTGGGACCGATCGTGGCTGCCATGTTCATCACAGGGTGGGACATCTACGGGGAGGCGTTCTTCGACTGGCCCTTGAAACGAGCCGAAAGCGGAACGGGCGATGCCGGAGCCGAGTAATCGCGATGCCGGGCCACGGAACGGGAGCCCGCCCGATCGCGCGGATCCTGAGCCTGGCTAAGAGGCCACTTGGAGTTTGCGAGAGATCCCAGAAACGCCGACATTCTCGAATGGCCTCGCTTCGATCCCCCGCCCTGACTTTGACCCTCCTGCTCGTGGCCGGAGGACGGGCTAACCTCTCTGCCCAGGCCCCTACTTGTCCGGCGCCCGTCGCATGGCACATCACCGACCTGGACGAGCGCTTCGGGCTGACCCGGATCGAGGCCGCCGATGCAGTCCGCCAAGCCGGGATGCTCTGGTCCTCGGCCACCGGAGATCCCTTCCTCTTTCCCGAGTCCGTCGAAGGGGCCCCGATCCGCTTCGTCTTCGACCACAGGCAGGAGCGGATCCTCGAGCGGCGGGAGCGCCACGCCAAGTTGGACTCGGAGGCACGTGGGATCCCCGAAGCCGAGGTCGAGCTCAATCGACTCCGGGAGGAGCACGATAGACAGCGGGAGGTCCTCGATATTCTGCAGATGGACTTTCAGGGGCGCTGGGACGAGAACGCCAGCACGGTGGCGGCCTGGAATCAGGGGGGTGGCGCCCCTCCCGGTGAGCTCGCGCATCTGGCCGAGGTCAGGAACGCCCTGGAGGGGGAGCAGGCCTCGCTTGCGGCTCGCGCCGAGGCGCTGAACGAACTCGTGGGCCAGGTGAACCGCGAGACCGAGCGCGTGAACAACATGATCGCGGAGCTGAACCAGGCACGGGAGGCCTTCCAGGCCGACGCTTCCGTCCCCGGGGAGCTGCCCGCTGAATACCGTGAATCGCGCCGGACCTTCGGCCCCTTCTTCGTCTCGCTCACGCGCGAGATCGACGTCTTCCAGTTCGACGACCGGGATGAGCTGGTCCTCATTCTGGCGCGCCAACTTGGCTACGCGCTGGGCCTCAAGACCTCCGAAGTGCCGGGCGCCGTCATGTCACCCGATACGGTGAGAGGTCCTGGGGAAGAACCGTTGCGCCTCGACCCGAGCGACGAGGTCCAGGTCCAGCAGCTCTGCGTCCGCCGCTGAGGAGTGTATCCTCCGCTTCAGATCTCGTGCCTGCGGATGCAAGCTGCCGTGTGCGCGTGCGCCGGGTCCGCGCCTGACGTCTCCATCACCTCGAGCTCGGGCACGGTAGATCGGCACTCTGCGATGGCGTGATGACATCGGGGGTGGAACGGGCACCCCGGAGGAGGCGAGACGGGGCTCGGAGTCTCGCCCTTCACCGGAGCCTCGTCCTTCCGTTGGCGTGGATCCGGCACCGGAATCGCCTCGAGGAGGGCCCGGGTGTAGGGATGCGCCGGGCTCCGAAAGATCTGGTCCACCGGACCCTGCTCCACGATCCGACCCAGGTACATGATCGCGACCGTGTCGCTGACGTGCTCGACGACCGATAGGTCGTGGGTGATGAAGACGTACGTGAGCCCGCGCTCCCGCTGGAGTCGGACCATCAGGTTCAGCACCTGACTCTGCACAGACACGTCGAGCGCGGAGACGGGCTCGTCCGCAATCACGAGCTTCGGGTCCAGTGCGAGGGCCCGGGCGACCCCGATACGCTGACGCTGCCCACCCGAGAACTCGTGGGGGTAGCGCCCTACCATGTCTGCGCCCAGACCCACGGTCTCCAGCAGATCCCGCACCTTTCCGAGCTGCTCCTCCTTCGTCCCGAGCCGGTGCACCGCGAGGGGCTCCCGGATGATCTCGCCCACGGTCATGCGCGGATTCAGAGAGGAGTACGGATCCTGGAAGATCATCTGGATTTCCCGCCGCAGCCGGAAGAGCTCGGCCCCCGAGGCGCTCGCGATATCCTTCCCCTCGAAGAGCACCCGCCCGGCGGTGGGGGTCTCCAGTCGTGTGAGAGCGCGAGCCAAGGTGGACTTCCCGCACCCGGATTCCCCGACGAGGCCCAGGGTCTCTCCCTTCCGGAGGGAGAAGCTCACCCCGTCCACCGCGCGGATGGATCCGATCCTCCCCCCCAGGACTCCGCCTCGCACGGGATAGTGCATCCGGAGCCCCCTCACCTGGAGAAGCGCGTCTCCGCCCTGCAGCGCGCTCCCCGCCCCACCCCCAGCGGTACTCTCGGGCGACGACCCACCTCCGCTCGCGTTCTGGGTCATGTTCCCGCCCCGTTCTCGATTCCATCTACCGGGAAGTGGCACGCGACCCGCCCGCCCCGAAAGGGCCTCAGGACCGGGTCTTCGTCGTAGCAGCGCTTCTGCTCACCCGGGGGGAGGCCCTTCCGCTTCCAACACCGGTCCGCGAAGCGACACCCATCCGGCGGATCGAAGAGGGACGGCACGACCCCCTCGATCGTCGGAAGATCGGCCTTCCTACGCGCGCCGCGCCGAAGAACGCTCGCGAGGAGCCCCCTGGTATAGGGGTGGAGGCTACGCTCGAAGATATCTGCGACCGTCCCCTGCTCGACCACGCGCCCCGCGTACATCACCGCCACGTCGTCGCACATCTGGGCGATGACCCCCATATCGTGCGTGATGAAGAGCACGGACGCCCCGGTCTCCCGTTGCAGCTCCCGGATCAGGTGGAGGATCTGAGCCTGGATCGTCACGTCGAGGGCGGTCGTGGGCTCGTCCGCGATCAGGAGCTTGGGCTTACAGAGGAGGGCCATACCGATCATGACCCGCTGCTTCATTCCGCCCGACAGCTCGTGCGGGTAGGAGCGGATGCGGTCCTCGGGGTCCGGGATGCCCACCGTCGCGAGCATCTCCACGGACCGTGCCCGCGCTGCCTTCCGGTCCATCCCGAAGCGGAGCCGGAGAACCTCCCCGAGCTGCTTCCCGATCGTGAAGACGGGGTTCAGGGAGGTCATCGGGTCCTGGAAGATCATCGCGACGTCCTTCCCACGGATCTTCGGAAGCTCCTCGCGGGGCATTGCCAGGATGTCCATCCCGGCAAAGCGGATGGATCCGCCCATGATCTTCCCGGGAGGATCGGGAACGAGCCGCAGGATCGAGGACGCCGTCACGCTCTTTCCGCATCCGGACTCCCCGACGAGCCCTAGGGTCTTCCCTTCCTGGATCTCGAGAGAGACGCCGTCCACGGCGTGCAGGAACCCCGCCTCTGTGTCGAACCCGACCTCGAGGTTCTCGATCTCGAGCAGCGGCACGTCAGGGCCCCTCGCGGACGCCGTAGAAGTCCTTGTCGATGTCCTCGTCCACCGGGAACGCTTCGCCTCGCGCCATCGCCCCTTCGAGCTCCGTCCGCTTCGCGGGGTCTATCCAGTAGGTCATGTAGTCGATCGACTGCTCCGTGCGCCGCGGAAAGTAGAACTCCGGGAACTGCACGTAATCCCAGTAGGCGAGTCGGAGGTACGGTGCCATCCAGAACGGGATGTAGAACGCCTCGTCCTGGACGATATCGTCGATCCGATACATGGCATCCCGCCGGTGCTCGAAGTCCAGATCCTCTTCATAGGCGAGAACGAGCGAATCGACCTCCGGGGTCCCGAAGCCCCAGATGTCGTTGTTGTTCGTCTCCGGCTTGAATTCGCTGTGCAGATACTGGCGCGGCTCCGGATAGAATCCGCCGGTCCGACTCGTGAGGGTCATCTCGTACTTGCGCTCGAGGCCCCTCTCGAAGGCCGTGCCGGGTTCGAGCAGGCGAAGGCGTATGTCCACCCCCGCCCGCCGATACTCCTGCTGCATGACCGTGAGATGCCGGTTGAGCCCAGCCGTTCCGTAAATGAGCCCGAAGCTCGCCCTCTCGCCCCGATCATTCACCAGAACGTCGTCCGTGCTCGACCGCGTGAAGAGGAGGCCGTGGAGCACGTTCCCGATCGCCGCGAACACGTTCTGGCTCCGGAGCTCCTCGGGGCGATGATATCCAGCCCGCTCCAAGTACTCCCTCGCCCTCACGGGATCGAAGGGATACGCCCCAGTCGCCGGATTCGCGTACTCCGTCCCCTCGAAAAACGAATTCTGCCGGAAGTATTCGCTGAACATGAGGTTCCGGTTCAGGCGCTCGAAGTTGAAGAGGTACTGCATCGCCTTCCGGAAGTCTTTGTTCTGGAAGATCGGGGCCTCGAGGTTCATGTGGAGCCCGTAGATCCCGGAAGGAACGTCCACGAACACGCGGGCACGGCGAATCCATCCGTTCTGCACGGCCTCGAAGTTGTAGTCCTCGTTCCAGGTCCGAGCCGTGTTCTCCTCGATCATGTCCACCTCTCCGCTCCGCAGGAAATCGAGTTTCCGCTCGAGCGGGATCAGCTTCAGGTGGATCGTGTCGAAGTTGTACAGCCCCCTGAAGTACCGCTTTCCGTCGCCCCACCATTCGGCCGTTCGCTCGAAGGTGATCGACTCCCCGCGGGACACCTCCGACACCACGTACGGCCCCACCACGATCTGGGGCTCGTTCGTTGTACGCGTGACCCAGTCAGCGTCGAGGACGGTAGCGTGCGAGGGCGACGGCCATACGCCACCGTAGTCCGAGAGCGGACGCCAGCTCGGACGCGTTCCCACGACTCGGAGGGTATAGTCATCGATCTTGTCGATCGACTCGAAGAACTGCTCCGCGTAGCTGTTGTAGAAGGGGTCGACGATGTATTCGGAGCGCATCATCTCAACAGTGAAGACGTAGTCGTCGGCCGTGATGGGCTGGCCGTCGCTCCAGCGCGCGTCCGGATCGAGGCGGAAGTAGATCGTTCGCTGATCCTCCTGGACCGACCACTGAGTGGCCATGATCGGGATGTACCGATCTGTCACCGGATGCCGGCCCACGAGCGGGAAGGCCATCGTGAACGCTCGATTCCAGCCTGCGAACGAGTCGTTCGAGTTCGGGCCCATCAGCCGGAAGGTGAGCGGATAGCTGTACATCGGCAGGTTGATCGTCCCGCCCTGGATCGCGTTGGGCGAACCGATCGGCGGATCGTCGTTGTTCGACTCCCAGACAATGCCTGCCGGGAGCCTCACGACCTCGGGCGTCCCACCCTCCGCTGCGGACTGGGCGGGTCGGGCGAGCGTCCTCGCCAATACGGGGACCGCCACGGCCAGCGCTCCCACGAGGACGAGGAAGCGTCGGTAGAATATCCTCTTCATGTCGGGATCGTCTTCATATCTCGTAAGCCTCTTACTCGTACTTGGCGTACTGCTTCGGATCGAACGCCTCTCTCACGGATTCCCCGATGAACACGACAAGCACGAGCGTGATCGTCAGGGCCCCGAACGGCGCGAAGGTGAGCCAGAGCTTGTCCCGGTTCTCGATCTGGAGCGCCTGATCGATGAGCTCCCCCCAGCTCGGGGTGGGCGCGGGGAGGCCGTAACCGAGGTAGTCGAGCGCGGTGAGCGAGAAGATCGCGGCCACCACGGCGAAGGGCGTGAACGTCACGAGCGGCGTGAGCGCATTCGGGAGCAAGTGCCGAAAGATGATCCGTAGGTGAGACGCCCCATACGACCTCGCGGCTAAGCAGTACTCGCGAGTCTTCTCGCGGTACATCTCCGTCCGCATGAAGAAGGTGATCCCGATCCACTGGAAGAGCGCCATGATCCCGAGGAGGAGCCAGAAGCTCGGCTGGAAGAGCGCCGCCATGATGATCACAACGTAGAGAAATGGGATCGAGAGAAGCACCTCGAGCACACGCTGGCTCACAATGTCGAAGCGACCTCCCACGTACCCCTGCACGCTTCCTATCACGGTCCCAACGACCTGACTGAAGATGGTGAGGAAGAGCGCGAAGAAGATCGAGATCCGGAATCCGTAGAGGAGCCGGGACGCCACGTCCCTTCCCTGGGAGTCGGTCCCCAGGTAATGCCTCCGGTTCCACCCCGGCGCGTTCGGTGGCACAACGCCGAGCCCGGCGATCGAGGGCATTGCCCCGGTGCGCGCCAGCCCCTTCAGATCTCCGGTTGGAGACCGTCCGGGATCTGCGATCAGCGCCCGGACCTCGCCGCTGTAGATCACGTCGGCCAACTCCTCTAGCCCGTCCCGCCGGGCCAGGTGCTCAGCGCCCTCCGAGTCTCCCGCCTCGAGCAGGAGGTCGACCTCGTTCAGGATCTCGTTCGACCAGAAGTCGCTCTGGTAGGGGTCCCACGGGATAGCTGGCATCACGACGAAGCTCCCATGGTTCGGGTACTTCGCGTCAAGCGCCGAGAGGGCATCGGGGCTCGAGCCCATCTCCCCGAGCTCGCGATCGTAGAGAAACCCCTCGAGCCTCCACTCACGCTGCAGGCGCAGGTATTCGGTCTCCAGGTCACCCATCCCCCACGCAGGCGGAGGGTCCTGTGCGAAGGTGTCCATCGTGTAGTACTCGAAGGTCGGGAAGTACGGGAGACCCTGGTGCCACACGATGAGAGCCCGGCTCTCCGCCAGGTACGGGGCGAACACCGAGAGGACCATCGCCGCGAGCAGGATCAGGAAGGAATAGTATCCCCGCTTGATGCGCCGAAAGCGCTCGAATCGCTTCCTGGTGATCGGGTCGATGCGCAGCCAGACCATCCGAGTCCTATTCGAACCGCACTCTGGGGTCCACGAACGCCACCGTCAGGTCCGAGACCAGGTTCCCGATCATCAGGACGACGCTCGAGATCACGAGGAATCCGAGCACGACCGGGAAGTCGCGGGCCTGAACCGCCTCGAACGCGAGGAGCCCCACGCCCTGAATATTGAAGACCCGCTCGATCAGGAAGCTCCCCGTGAGAAAGATCCCGAGGAGGCTTCCCACCGAGGTCGCCATGGGGATGAGCGAGTTTCGTAGCGCGTGCACGAAGACCGCACGCCTCCACGTGAGTCCCTTCGCGAGCGCGGTCTTCACGTAGTCCGCGCTCATGTTCTCGATCAGGCTGTTTTTCATGAGCATCGTCGTGACGGCGAAGGACCCCGCGAGGTATGCGATCAGCGGGAGGACGGAGTGCCACACGAGGTCGAGCGCCCTTGGAAGGAAGGCAAGCTCAGAGGCTCCTCCAGACTCGAATCCCCCCAGGGGGAAGAGCTGGAGGCGGACGGAAAGCAGGTTGCTGAGCACAGCGCCGAGCGCGAAGCCGGGCACCGCGTACCCGACGAAGATCAGCACCGACGTCGCGTTGTCCACGGTCGTTCGATGACGGATCGCCTTCACGATCCCGAGCGGGATACAGATCGCGTAGGTGAAGAACGCGGTCACGAGCCCGTAATAGATGGAGACCGGAAGGCGATCCGCGATGACGGTGACGACGGGCTCGCTATACCTGAACGAATCACCCAGGTCCAGCCGCACCGCATCCCAGACCCAAGTGGCATAGGCGACCGGAATCGGCTTGTCGAACCCGTAGTACTCGTTCAGCCGCGCCAGCTGCTCCTCGGGAATCACCAGCTGCACTCGGGCACCCCCGCCGCCAGTGACCTCCCCTCCGCCTCCCGCCCCGGCGAGGGACATCCGAAGCTGGTCTATCTGTCCGCCGGGGACGAACTGGCACAGGAGGAAGGTCGCGAAGGTGATTCCGAGGAAGGTGGGCACCATGAGGAGGAGCCGTCGGAGCACGTAGTCGCGAAGCGCTTCCCCGCGTGTCTTCAAGGCTGCCTCTCCATGATCCGCTTGCCCATAGCTTACGGCCCGGGCCTACGGCCTGGGGACGATTCGAACCTCGAACAGAGCCGACCAGCGCTTTCCGGTCAGGTAGTAGACGCCCCGCTGTGGATCGTAGGCAATGCCGTTCAGGACGGAGTCCACCGACCGGGGGCGTCCCCCCGGGGGAACCAAACCCGAGCCGTCGATCTCCTCGACCACGCGGCCGGTCGCCTTCTCGATCCGGACGATCTTGTCGGTCATGTAGACGTTCCCGAGGATGTAATCGCCGACGCACTCGAGCTCGTTCACCTCGGAGAGCGAACGGCCATCCCGGAGGATCTGCCGGGTGTCCAGGAGCTGGAAGGTTACGGGATCCCGGCGGTAGAGGATCGAGCCACCCGAGGTCATGTACAGCGACTCGCCGTCGTAGCAGAGCCCCCACCCATCGCCCTCGTAGGTAAACGATCCCTCCACCCTGAAGGTCTCCAGGTCGTAGACGAAGGCCACCCCTTCCTTCCACGAGATTTGGACGAGGCGGTTGCCGACCCTGTCTAGCCCCTCCCCGAAGTAGCTGTCCTCGAGCTCCACCTTCCGAAGCACCTGGCCGGTTTCGATGTCCAGCTCGCGAACGGTAGACTCGCCGTACTCACCGGTGCTCTCGTACAGGCGTCCCTCGTGGAAGACGAGCCCCTGGGTGTAGGCGGCGGTGTCGTGAGGGAGGACCCGAAGGATCTCGATGTCCGCGGCCTCACGGGCGGGCTCGCATCCTCCCATGAGGGTGACGTAGAACAGGCAATGGACGAAAAGCCGTGACACCCTGACTCCCGGACGCGGGAACGCACGAGGATCCCGAATCGGACGGGGCCTCGTCGAGTCAATGTGCCCGGAGGGGCGTGGGCTCGCCAGAGCAGCGCCATGCTGTGTACTCCAGTCTCCCCGCCGGCCCGGGAGCCCGGGTTCGAGCTTCGCCCGGTGGCGCGACGCATGTGCGGGAAGGCTTCTTGCCACAGCGGAGCCCGAACGAGACCTTCGAGAGCGGCAAAGGTCACTGGCGCTTCAGCAAGGCTCGCTCATCAGATGGCACATTCGATCCTCGCTCCTCTGGTCCTCGACGGCTGGTACGTGCTCCACCAGTTCTTCCGGGTCGAGCCGCCCTACGGCCTTTCCGCTCCTCTCTCGAAGGTCAGGGACCTCCGAGCGCGGGCCGAAGGGCTCGCGGAGCTCCTCCGCGGATGGGAGGACATGGGGAAGGACGGTTGGAGCCGGCTTTATCGGATCGTGGGGGGCGGGACCGACCTCATGCTCATTCACTTCCGCTCCTCTCTCGAAGCGCTGGGTGAAGTGGAACGCGAGATCCGTAGCTGCTCCGCCGCCAGCGACCTCGTTCCAACCGAGGACTACGTGTCGGTTGTCGAGCTCGGGCTCTACTCCCTCACCGACTCCCTGCTGCGTCAGGCAAGAGAGAAGGGCGTGGAAACAGGGTCGGAAGAGTGGCAGGGCATGGTGGCCGCCGTGGTCGCGGAAGAGGCATCGAAGAAATACGTACAGGCGCGACTCCACCCCACTCAGCCCGACGAGATGCCCTACGTCTGCTTCTATCCCATGGATAAGCGGCGAAACGTGGGGCAGAACTGGTACTCCCTCCCCATGAGCGAGCGAGCGTCCCTCATGGTCGAGCACGGGAACACAGGGCGCCGCTACGCAGGAAGGATCTCCCAAATCATCTCGGGTTCGGTGGGGCTGGACGACTGGGAGTGGGGCGTCACCCTCTTCGCGGTCAGCCCTCTCGACCTGAAGGCGCTCGTGACCGAGATGCGGTACGACGAGGTGAGCGCCCTCTACGCCGAGTTCGGAAGCTTCTGGATCGGACACCGCATCGCCACAGACCGCATCGTGGAGGAGATCGCGGGATGAGTCGGTGGAACGATTATCGGGGCCTGTCTTCGATAGGCGTCACGATCGCGGCGGGAGTCGTTTCCCTCGGAGCCTTCGCGTTCGTGCCCGTCGCTGAGTCCGGTGCTCAGTCCACCGCGCAGTCCACTACTCAGTCCGTCGCGCAACCCGCCGCCCAGCCTGTCGCCCAACCCGTCGCCCAACCCATCGCCGAGCAGGTCGCGCAATCCTCTGCGCTCGCCTCTCTGCTCCGCGGCGAGAACCCATGGCCCCGTCCAGAGCCCCCTGCGGCTCCGCGAACCGGCGCGCAGTTCGCGACCTGTCCTCGCCGGCAGATTCTCCAGACGGCGCCGAACCCATACCGGGAGTTCTACTTCTCCCGAGGGGCGTACTCCAGCAATCCGTTCGATCGGAGGGGCGGGGGCAACTCGTGGGCCACAGACTTCGAAAAGGCGGACCGCCAGTTCCTCGTCGTGCTCGAGCGGCTCATGAATATCGACGCCTTCCCGTGCGAGAACGTCGTGTATCTGGACGACCCGCACATGAGGCAGTTCCCCTGGGTCTACATGGTCGAGGTGGGCCACATGGGGCTGACTCTTCCGGAGGTGGAAGGGCTCCGGAGCTACCTCCTGCAGGGCGGCTTCATCTTCGTGGACGACTTCTGGGGCACTCGCGAGTGGAATGCCTTCGAAAATGAGATCACACGCGTCCTCCCTGAGTACCCCATCGTCGAACTCCCCCAGGACCACCTGATCTTCCGGATCGTCTATCCGATCAATGAGGTCCTCCAGGTACCCAACGTAGGCGCCGGCCGCTTGGGGCCCGCCTTCTATTACGAGCAGGACGGCCGCGTGCCGCACTTGCGCGGCATCTTCGATGAAAAGGGGAGACTCCTGGTCCTCATTAGTTGGAACAGCGACCTGGGGGATGCCTGGGAATGGGCGGAGCAGCCCGACTATCCGTGGGACCGCTCCAACTACGCGTTCCAGCTCGGATTCAATGCCATCGTCTACGCGATGACCCATTGAGGACGGTCGCAGGGCCCTCAGGACCGGCAAGGGCGAGATGAGCGCTTCCAACGACAGGCCCAACGACAGGAGAGGATAGCTCTCGGGGGGCTCTACGCGGAGGGCGCTCGCCGCATCGGCGGTGGGAGCTCTCCGCTTCGGAGCTCTCGCGCTCGTGCCCGTCGCCCCAGCAGTCGCCGAGTCGGCCGCTCAATCCGCCTCCCAATCCGTCGCCCAGTCCGTCGCTCAGTTCGCCACCACCCCTCCCACCTCACCCGCCGCGTCGATGACAGGGGCCGAGGCGGCGGTATCGACCACAGGGTCCAGCCCCTCTGCCTCGCTCGTCTCCCTGCTCCAGGGCGCGAACCCGTGGCCCTGGCCCGAGCCCTCCCCCGCCCCGCGAACGGGCGCGCAACTCCGGAGCTGCCCTTCGCGGCAGATCTTGGACACAGCGCCGAATCCGTATCGGGAGTTCTACTTCTCCCGTGGGGCGTACCCGAGCGGATTTCGTCAAGGCAGGAGGGGCGGGGGCGGCTCATGGGCCACCGACTTCGAGAAGGCCGATCGTCAGTTTCTCGTCGTGCTCGATCAGCTCATGAACATCGATGCCTTCCCGTGCGAGAACGTCGTGTACCTGGACGATCCGCACATGAGGCAGTTCCCCTTCGTCTACATGGTTTCGGTGGGCCGGATGGGGCTCACCCCTCCAGAGGCGGAGGGGCTCCGGAGCTACCTCCTCCAGGGCGGACTCATCTTCGTGGACGACTTCTGGGGCACGCGCGAGTGGGACGTCTTCCAGAATGAGATCTCGCGCGTCCTTCCGGAGTACCCCATCGTCGAGATCCCGCCGGACCACCTGATCTTCCGGATCGTCTACCCGATCAGGGAGGTCCTCCAGGTGCCCAACGTCGGGAATGCCCGCAGGGGACCCACCTACTATTACGAGCAGGACGGCTACGTGCCGCATCTTCGCGGCATCTTCGATGAGAAGGGGAGGCTCCTGGTCCTGATCAGCTGGAACAGCGACCTGGGGGACGCCTGGGAATGGGCGGAGCAGCCCGACTATCCGTGGGACCGCTCGAACTATGCGTTCCAGCTCGCCTTCAACGCCATCACTTACGCGATGACCCACTGAGTCAAGCAGGGCGACCGCCATCCGCCCCTCATCAGGGGCCCGAGGGGAGGACCCGCATCTCGATCACCCGGTCTCCCTCCTGGATCAGGTCGAGGACGTCGGACCCGGACTCGAGCCATCCGAAGGCCGTGTATTCGCCGTCCATCCCGGGCTGGTCCGAGTGGGTGAGAAAGAATTGAGACCCCTCCGTGTCCTTCCCCGAGGAGGCCATCCCCAAAACCCCACGGCGGAAGGACAACTCTGTGAACTCGCTCCGGAGCCTGTAGCCCGGGTTGCCCGTGCCGTCGCCGAGCCCGAAGTCCCCCCCCTGAATGACGAAGTTCGGAACCACGCGATGGAAGGCGACCCCGTCCTGGGACCCCGCCCGCACCTGTTCGATGAAGCTCTGGACGGTCAGGGGTGCCTGGTCGGGGAAGAGGCGGACGACCATCGTCCCGCGGTCCGTTTCCACCTCGACGCGGGGCTCGGGACCCAGCTGGGCCAGCGCGCTCCAATCCACGCTTGGCTCCGGACTCGGCAGGCGAAGCTGGGCCGGGTCCACTGCCTCACCCGTGGTCCTGGCGACTACCAATGCGGCTTCCTGACGCACCCGGTAGTCGGGATCGGAGAGCGCCTCCCGGAGGAAGGGGAGCGAGGATTCGCCCATCGCATCGAGCAGAGGCGCGAGCCGGTTCATGTCGGCGGATGGTCGCTGCTCCCGATAGACCTCCTGGAGGAGGGCGGGCGCCCCCAACGCATCGAAGACCGAGTTCGCGAGAGCCCTTGCCGCGCGGGCGGCAGGGAGGTTCGCCGCATCCCTCAAGCGCTCGCGGAATAGATCGAAGTACCTCTGGGCCGCAGCCTCCCGGCTGCCCTCCTGGGGCCACCGCACCGAGAGGACCGACACCGCAGCGGCCCGCACGATTGGCTCGGAGTGTCCCGCCAGGTCGAAGAGGAACGCGGTGACCTCCGGCCCATCCGCATCGGCGAGCCCCTCGATTCCGGCCCGGGCGGCGAGCGGATGGAGCTGGGCCATCCGGCGGGTCCATGAGCGGACCAGCTCCGCGAAGCCGTTCGAGACGAGGGCGGGCACGAACGCCGCCTGCGTCCGCCACTCCTCCTCGGGCCCGTTCATCAACGCCGCCGCCCGGGCCAGGTGGTCCGGAGAATTCCAGATCAGCATCCCGGCCACGCTCGCGGCGGCGACCCGCACATGACCGGAGGCGTCGTCGAGCGCGGCGAAGAGCGCCTCTTGGACGAGCGCATCGCTGAGCCACGGCCCGTTCTGCAGCGCGTCCACGACGGCCACTCGAACCCTCCAATCCGCGCCGTTCGCCAACCAGTACGCCATTCTTTCGCGGTCCGTTTCGACGTTTCCGATCAGGGACAGCCCCTGGACCAGATACATGGCCGCCGCGTCGTCTGGCTCGTAAGCGTCAAGGGCCTCCCGGACCCGGGGGGCCTGGAGGATCCAGGGGCCCGGTGTCCCGGCGCTCCCGAAGTAGTATGCCGCCGCGAGACGGACCTCGGGGTCGGGATCGCGCAGCCGCTCGGTAAGGGCCTCGATGAACTCATCGCCCCGGACCCCCCGAATGCCACCTCGCGCGAGCGCGAGGGTCCACGGCACCTCGAGGCCATCGTCCGGCCCCCTGCGCAGGAGGGACACGACCTGGACGATCCCACCCCGCTTTCCGATCGCCTCGATGAGTCGCCGCCGCGCTTCCAGATCCGACTCCGACTCCAGAGCGAGCCAGAGTGCATCCCCTATGTCCCCAACCGGAAGCTGTCCCAGCGCGAAGGCCGCGTTCGCCCGCACCCTGGCATCCGGATCCTTGAGAAGCCCTCGGAGCGGCTTATCCGCTCCCGCATCCTGGACCGATCCCAGAGCGAGCGCCGCGCGGGCCCGGACGGCCGCGTCCGAGCTAACAAGCCGCACGACTAGGGCAGGACCATCTCGTCGGAGCTGGAGGGCTACAACCTCCTGCAGCTCGAGGGAGCCCAAGAGCCCGTCGCCGGGAGGGAGCTCTGGGCTCGGCACTGGGATCGGCAGTGGGGCCCGGGCCGGCGAGTCACACCCGGAGAAAACCAGGAGCGCGAGCTGCACCCCCGCGAGGTGCGCCAACAGGGTCCATCGTTTCATGACGGTCGCGGGATCAGGTTATCAGTCTTCAGGGGGAAGCGTTAATCTTCGATGAAATGGAGGGCCGAACAAGCGCGAGGCCTCCTTTCCGGAGCTCGAGAGACCGATGGGTATGACCGACCGAGCGATCCCGGAACCACCTTCCCCGCACCTGCGCTTCCGCCCCCGGAACTTTCATCCTGCGTGGTGGCTTCCGGGGGCGCATCTCCAAACCGTAGGCGGGCGATACTTCCGACCGCGACCCGGCCCCGGGCTCAAGCGGGTCCGATTGGAGACCCCCGACGGTGACTTCCTGGACCTGGACTCGGGCACTGATCCCGGACCCACCACTCCCATTGTGCTCCTTCTCCACGGACTGGAGGGATCCACGGACCGGGCGTACATGCGGGTTGCCATGGCCGAGGTCGCGCGCCGGGAAATGTGGGGGATCGGGATGAACTTCCGTGCGTGCTCGGGGGAGCCGAACCGGCTCGCACGCTTCTACCACTCCGGTGAGACTGGCGACCTGGCGTTCGTCTTGGAGCACCTCCGCGAACGACATCCCGGCCGTCCGATCGGGGTGATCGGCT
>SHZS01000037.1 GCA_009692105.1 Gemmatimonadota bacterium
GAGTTCGGCGAAATCTTCCCTCAGCTCTTCGAGATCCGGCGGCCCTCGACGGTCCTCGTTCGCGGAGACGCGAGCGCTCTCTACGGAGGGGTGCTGCCGGTGATCGCGACGATCTACGCGGTGGCCGCCGACGGCGGCGCATCGGTCGGCCTGGTCGCGGAGCCGCTCGAGCCGAACCACTGAGTTGAGCTGTTTCCGAGCGGCGATCCCCGAAGCGCTTTCCGGGTACGAGAAAGTCGGAGCTCCGCGGATGCACCTGAGGATGGATCTAGGCCGACATTCGGGCCGACCCGGGAAGGGGCCGGTCCTTAGTTCCGTCGCCGTGCACGTGGTTGCGCTCGCGGCGGTGTGGTGGGGTGAACGCGCCCGGGTCGGGCCGTACGAGTACGTCGCGTACGAGCTGACCATGGTGAGCCTCGGAGAGGATAATCCCCTCGACGCGCTTCCCTCGATCCCCGAGCCGGTGGTGGTGGATCGGACGGACGCCCCCCCCGAACCGGAGGCTGAGCCGGAGCCGGAGCTCCCGGCTCCCGAACCGGAACCCGCCCCTCCGGATCGGAATCCAGAGCCCGAGCCGGAGCTCCCGGCTCCCGAACCGGAACCCGCCCCTCCGGATCGGAATCCAGAGCCCGAGCCGCCTCCCTCGACGTCTACCCCGTCGAGTGCTTCGCCGCCAGCCAGCTCCCAGGCCCCGGTGATGGGCGAGGGTACGTCGGTGGCGGCGATGGCGGTTCGGATGGATGGGCTTCGGCGGGACTTTCCTGGATACTACCAGCGCATCGTGCAAGAGATCAGCCGCTGCTTCCGGTGGAGTGGCCCGGCGACGTACACGACCGTCATCCGCTTCGAGATCGGACGAGACGGCCGGATCCTCGGCCGCTCGATCCGGCTCTTCTCCCGCTCGGGGAACGCGGCGTTCGACATCGCGGCCGCCGGGGCCGTGGAGTGCGCGGGAATGGATCGCCTGGGGCCCATGCCGGAAGAGATGCCCTATGACGTGCTCCCCGTCCAGTTCACCTTTGGTCCGACCCGCTCCGGCGGGGAAGAATGATCCCGAGGAGAATCCTATTGAGTGTCCGCCTGCGCACTTCCTCTCGTCTCCGTCGCATCTCTGGGTCCGCAGGCGCGGCCGCGCGCTCAGCGGTCGTCGTCCTCCTCCTGGGCGGTGTCTTCTCTTCCTTGGTAGCCCAAGAGGTAGAAGATGCCTGGCCCGGGGTGAGCCTTGGCCTCGAGTACGAGACTCGTCCTCTTCCCATCCTCGGGGTCCAGCCGTTCACGGCCGTTCCCGAGGCCGTTTCGCAGGCGAGCCAGGTGGAGAACATCGTGGCGCGGGACCTGCGTTACTCGGACCGGTTCTACGTCATTCCGGGCATTCCGGGGTCGCTCGTCCAGGACGAGGTGGACTACGCGCTCTGGGATCAGCTCCAGGTCACCTGGCTCGTGACGGGACGGCTCGAGCGGGCGGGGGCGAACGCCGTGCTCATCCTCGAGCTTCACGACGTGGTCTACCGCGAAGTGCGGGAGAGGGGCCGGTTCTCCATCCCGCCTCCGGAGTCCGCCGACTTCCGGCTCGCGGCGCACATGGCCTCGGACGCGATCGTCCGCTGGGCCTTCGGGAATGCGGGGATGGCTGCGACCCGGATCATCTTCTCCCGTCCGATGTCCGACGGTAGCCAGAACCTCTGGATGATCGACTCGGACGGCGAGAAGCTCGGTCCCCTGACCCGGTACCAGGCAACCGAGCTGGGCGAGCCGCTCACACTTTCCGCCACCTGGTCGCCTGACGGACGACGCATTGCCTTCAGCTCCTACAAGGACGATGGAATGCCGCGGATCTACGAGCTGAATCTCGTGACCGGGGCGGAAAATAAGATCCCCTCACCGAATCCCGGGCTGTATATTACGCCGGCATATCACCCCGATGGTGAGCTCCTCTATTTCGCGATCAACTCGGGCAGCCAGAACGGGATATACCGTTACGATGTGGCGCGGAACTGCTGCTTCGAAACGGTCACCCAGGGACGTAGCGACGATCTCTCCCCGTCCTTTTCGCCAGACGGAACCAGGATCGTCTTCAACTCGGACCGTCTGGGCGTCGGAGCCCCGCAAATCTACATTATGCCGTCGGAGGGGTCGCCGCGGCCCGAACTGCTGTCGCCGTACGAGTTCCAGCGGCCGGGATATTACACGTCTCCCGATTGGTCGCCGCTCGGGGGCCGGATCGCGTACCACGGCCGGCTGGAGCGCCGCGGCGAGCACCAGATTCTGGTCCAGGAGTTGGACGATCGCGGTCGGCCGGGCTTGATCTACCGGCACACCTCCGAGGGTGTGAACGAGGACCCGAGCTGGGCGCCGGATGGGCGCCACCTGGCTTATGTTGGCGCTCGCTCGTGGGGGTACGGCCTCTTCATCACGGACGTTGTGACGGGGAACACGCGCACGATTGTCTCGGGGATCCGCCCGAACAACCCGGCGTGGTCCCCTACCTTGGTGCCCCGCTGAGCGGGACGAAGTGCTTCGTGACGGTCAATGCGACGTTGCGTAGTGCGAAAGAGCGCCGTATATGAGGGTTTGAGTTCGCTCCCGTGCGCGGCCCGAGGTAAGGGGGGGAAAGGTAGAGGGGCCGAGTGTGCCGCTTTCCGGCGAACCGAAATCGATGAAATGCTGGCTTCGTGAACCATTGCTAGGAGCACTGATGATCCGTACCCGCCTCTTCCTCGTGTCCGTTCTGTTCACGGGCCTGACCGTGGCGGCATGCCGCCGTGAGGTGCCCCCCCCGCCCCCTCCTGCCCCCGCGCCCGCCGCTCAGGCGCCGGCAGGACCCAACCTGGACTCGCTCCGGGCGTATGAGGACTCGGTGAGGAGAGCGCAGGCCGCGACGGCCGCAGCCGAGGCCGATCGTCAGGCCGCGATCGCTCGAAACCGGGAGACCCTAGGGCAGCGCGTACAGTTCGAATACGATCAGTCCGCGCTGACGCCAGCCGCGCTCCAGATCTTGAACCAGAAGCTCCCGATCCTCCGGGCGAGCACCCAGGTGCAGCTCCGCATGGAGGGGCACGCGGACGAGCAGGGGTCGAACGAGTACAACCTCGCGCTGGGGAACCGGCGGGCGCAGTCGGTCATGGACTTCCTGACGCAGAACGGGATCGCGGCGAACCGCCTGCAGATAACCTCGTTCGGTGAGGAACGGCCGCTTGAGGCGGCGAGCACCGAGGCTGCCTGGGCTCAGAACCGCCGCGTTGAGTTTGTCATCACCGCCGGGGCGAACGCGATCCAGCCGTAGAGGTGAGGTTGAGACGGGCCGCGCCGGCCGGGTGGACCCCGCGTCCCCCGGCCGGTGTAGCCCGTTTAGCTACGTCGTCCAATCCAGGTCCTGCATGGGGATCGATGCTTAGGCGCCTTCTCCCTCTTCTCGGTCTCCTCCTCCTCGGCGGGTGCGCGACCAAGCGCGACGTGCGGGACATCGGGGAGAACATGCAGGAGCTTTACGCGCAGCAGCAGGCCTCCGTCCGGGACGTCCAGCGTGACCAGCGTGCTCTCCAAGACACGGTCGGGATGCTCCTAAGGGAGCTCCAAGACGGTCGAGCGGAGACGGCCCGTCGGATGGCGAATGTCGAGGACCTCCTTCTCCTTCTGCAGGAGCTTCAGGGGGTCTCACAGCAACAGATTGCGGGCCTCCGGGACCAGATCGAGCGGGATCGGAGGCAAGTCGTCAGCTTCGGGACGGGGATCGAGCCCGGTGCCCAGGGAAGCTCGAGCTCGGCCAGCGACCTCTACCAGGCCGGGGTCACCGCCTTCCGACGTGGCCTGTACTCGTCTGCCCGAGTGGCCTTCCAGGACATTCTGGAGCTGCACGCCAACGATCCCCTGGCCGCCGAGGCCAGGTTCTACATGGCCGACATCCTCGTGGAGGAGGGTGAGACGCAGCAGGCGATTGATGCGTTCCTCGAGATTCCCACCTACCACCCCACCGCGGAGAAGGTACCCGAGGCGCATTACCGGGCGGCGCTCCTGTACCTGGAACTCGGGAACCGGGAAGAGGCTGAGCGCCATCTGGATCTGGTCGTGAATACGTGGCCGGAGGACGGCATTGCTGAGCTGGCCCGATCGGCGCTCAGGGACCTCCGCTAGCTCTCCGGGCGGTCCATGCGCTGCCCTCGATGTGACTCTACCGAGAACCGGGTGGTGGACACGCGCACGAGTCGCGGAGGCCGTGCCGTCCGTCGAAGAAGGGAATGCCTCTCCTGCCAGTCCCGCTTCACGACCTACGAGTACGTGGAGGAGCGGCCGATCCAGGTCTTGAAGCGCGCGGGGAGCTCTGAAGAGTTCGATCGCGTGAAGCTTCTGAGGGCCATCGGCACCGCCTGCGCGAAGAGGCCCGTGTCCATGGCCCAGGTGGAGGCGATTGCGGACGAGATCGAGGACGCGCTGTCGAAGGAGGCTGGGCTCGAGGTCCCGAGCCAGCTCATCGGCGAGCTCGTGATGCTCCGGCTGAAGCCGCTCGACCGCGTGGCATACGTTCGGTTCGCTTCGGTATATCGTGACTTCCAGGACGAGGACGAGTTCCAGGAGTTCGTTCGAGAGATGAAGGAGCGTGGGGAGCGAGAGCTCCAGCAGCTCCACCAGTCCGAGCTTCCCCTCTGGTAGGGTCCCCCCTTGGAGCTGGCCCCGTGGCGCTCGTAACGCGACCCCCCGTACTCCTTCAGCGACCTGCTGACTCTGATGGCTAGGAACCTGCTGGGAGAAATGCCCTTCCTCGACCACCTCGAGGAGCTGAGGTGGCGGATCTTCCGCTCGCTCGCGGCGATCGTCGTCGGCACCGTGGTGGGATACGTGGTCGTCCAGCACTTCGGCGTGTTGGAGCTGCTCATCCGACCGAGCCGGGCGGTCCTCGGGGATAAGGGGCTCGCGTACTTCCACCCGATGGACCCCTTCCTCATCACCCTGAAGCTGTCGCTCGTGGTGGGGCTCATCCTCGCGCTGCCGTTCGTGGTGCGCGAGGTGTGGGGATTCCTCTCTCCGGGGCTCACCCGGGAGGAGCGGCGGGTCATCGTCCCGAGCCTCTACTTCGGGCTTCTCCTCTTCTTGTCCGGCGTGGCGATAGCCTACTTCTTCGTCCTCCCGATCACCCTCTCCTGGGGAGCGAGCTTCCAGTCGGAGTTCCTGACCGCCAACATCGAGGTTGGACAGTACCTGGGCTTTGTCACGCAGCTCCTAGTCGGGTTCGGAGCCGCCTTCGAGCTCCCCATCGTGGTCATGATCCTCTCGGTCATGGGACTCGTGACCCCTCGGTTCATGCGCGAAAAGCGGCGGCACGCCATCGTGATCATCACGGTTGTGGTCGCGGTGGTGACACCCGGGGACCTGATCACGACGTTCACCATGCTGGTGCCGGTGCTTATCCTCTACGAGCTGAGCATCTTCCTCTCCGCTCTGGTCCATCGGCGGAAGGAGAGGGCCGAGAAGGAGCGGATGCAGCCGGCGGAGGGGCCGCCCCCTGGCGCGGTAGGAGCCGATGGCCCGTGACGAAGTTGGCCTGCGGCGCCCGCGCTCGGCTGGGCTCGTGGGCACTTCCCCTCGGGTTGGCCCTTTCCTTTGCGGGCGGATTGGGGGTGGTTCCGGGATCCGTCTGGGCCCAGGAGCCCCCCGCAGTTGCGACCCCCCGCCCTGATTCACTGCGCGCTCAGGTGCTTGACCGCATTCGCCAGCTGGCGGCGGCGCCCGACACGACGACGGCGGACTCGCTCGGGGTCGTTCCTGCCGGGGCCCCAGGGGCGAGCCTTACGGCCGCCCCCGCCCAGACCGCGGTCCCGCCGGGCGCGGATGCCCTCATGCGGGCGCTCCTGGAGCTCGACGGGTTCTCGGCGGCGACCTATGAGGGAGTCCGGGCCGACTTCGATGTCCCTGCGCGGACGCTCGTGCTCGAGGGGTCGGCCGATCTGGATGCGCGGTTCTCCGGGCAAGGGACGGAGTTGAGCGCAGACACCGCCATTACGTACGACGGTCGGGACGAACGGATCCGTACCAGGGGCTCGACGGAGTTCAGTCGGGAGGGAGGGGAGCCCGTCACCACTCGCGTGCTGGTGTACTCGCTCCGCGAGGATCGAGGCACGGCGCTCGGGGCGGAGACGACCTATCGCGAAGGGGGGCCTTGGATCGTCCGGGGGGACCTGGACTCGGTCCAGCCAGGGGTTCTCTTCGGAAGCACGACCCGCTTCACCTCGTGCACGCTCCCAGAGCCCCACACCTCCTTTCAGGCCGCTCGCCTCAAGATCGTGGCGGGGCAAATGCTCGTCGCCCGCTCCGTCACGATGTACATCGAGGATGTCCCCGTCCTCTGGCTGCCGTTCATCGCACAGAACCTGAGCACGGGGAGGGCGAGCGGGCTCCTCACCCCCCTCTTCTCCGTGAACGACATCGTGCGGACATCTTCCGGCTACAATCGCCGGCTCTCGAACCTGGGATATTACTGGGCGATGAGCCGATACTCGGACCTCACCGTCGCGATGGACTGGTTCGCGAACAGCTACACCGCGGTCGAGGCGCGGATGGGGTACCGGTGGGCCCGCCAGTTCCTGGGGGGAAGCCTCAATCTGAAGAGGTTCTGGGGCGTCGGTGGTCGGAAGGATCTAGCGTTCTCGACCCAGAACAGCTGGGACATCTCGGAGCGATCTGCCCTCCGCGCCTCGGGGCGGTACATCTCCAGCTCCAGCTTCCTCCGCCAGAACTCGTTCGACCCCAGGGAGGCCACGCAGACGGTGGACTCGGACGCGAGCTTGAACCGGCGCTTCGACTGGGGAACGGCGACCTTTGGGGCTAGCCGGAAGCAGTATCTGAACGAGGATCGGACCGACCTGACCCTCCCGTCGGCGAGCTTGTCGCTCTCGACCCTCACCTTCTTCTCGGCCTCACCGCAGACCGCGCGTTGGTACAACAACCTCTCCGTCTCTGGGTCGGCGGACGCGACGCGACGCGTGGCGGACCGGCCGCTCCAGCCCGACTCGAAGTTCATCTTTTCGGCGGCCTCCCAACTCCGCACGGACGCGGGAGCGAGGGGATCCATCGGGCTCGGGAATTTTTCCCTCGCGGGCGACCTCTCGACCTCGCAGCAGGTCTTCCACGACGTGCCGCACTCCATGTTCTTGGCCGATCCGGAGGGAGGCGACCTTCGGCGGGAGGACGTGGCTTGGGCCGCCAATCTCTCCTACCGGCTGCGTCTGTTCGGCACAACGTCCGTGAGCCCGAACGTCCGCATTTCGGGGACGATGCTCCAACTCGACTCGATCGCTGAGGCCCGGGAGCGGGTAGCCTCGCCCACCCGCGTCTCAGCGGGGGCCGGAATCCAGGCCGATGTCTACGGCTTCTATCCGGGGTTCGGACCGTTCGAGCGTGTCCGCCACAAAATGACGCCGAGCCTGAGCTGGAGCTACTCTCCGGAGGTGCGCCCTACGGCCCGCCAGATCGCCGTCTTTGGTCCGAGGACGCTGCGCCGCCAAAGTGTGCTCTCCTTCGGCTTCAACCAGACCTGGGAGGCTAGGTTGACCGCGGAGGCCGCGGCACGGTCCGTGCCCCCGACGTCCCCAAGGGGGTTGACCTCCGCGGACGGCCTCGCGATCCCCCGGGGGACCCCGGCGGCTGCGGGAGACACGGTACTGGTCCGGCCGGCCGCCCTGGTCGAGACCGGCCCCCGTGCGGATGGGGGACCGACGCGCCTCCCCCCCTCCAGGGTCGTAACCCTCCTATCCCTTCAGACCACAGCCCTCAGCTACGACTTGGTCGAGGCGGACTCGACGGGTCAGTTCCTCGATGGGTTCACGACGACCGCCCTGTCGAACATGGTGGGGTCGGACTACCTGCGGGGGCTCAGGCTCTCATTCAGCCACGACCTCTTTGACGACTCCGCGCGGCAGACCGGAGGGACGCGCGTGTTCAAACCGCATCTCGACCAGGTCGCCATGAACTTCTCCCTGAACGAGCGTTCGGGAATCGTGATGGCCATCGCCCGCTTCCTCGGGGCCGACTCGGGTCTTGTTCTGGCTCAGGCCGCGGTCGACACGACGGCTGCTCCCGCTCCAATGCCGGCCGTCCAGGACGACGCGTACCTGCGTGGCCCGGCAGGCGGCCAGGTAATCCCGACGGGGGGGGCAGGGACCGTGGCGCCGCCTCGGCGCATCGGATGGGACGCTGAGGTTGGCTACTCACTCCGCCGACCCCGGAGTTCGGGCGAGGCATCTCTCCCGACGGCCCAGATGCTCACTGCCAACCTCTCCTTCGCGCCCACGGCGAATTGGACGGTGCGTTGGAGCACCTCGTACGACGTCGAGTTTGGGCGGTTCAACGACCACGTGGTGCAGCTCCGGCGCGACCTCCACGAATGGGAGGCGAACTTCGGTTTCCTCCAGACCCCCACCGGCAATTGGTCGTTCACCTTTGAGGTGGCGCTCCGGGCCAACCAGGCCCTCCACTTCGATTATGACCAGCGGAGCCTGGCAGGGGTGCAGCAGGCGTTCTGAGCCACTATCTTCCCGGCCATGGCGCCCGTTCTGGAGGCAGTGCCAAACTTCAGCGCGGGACGGGATCCAGCGCTTCTCGAGCGTCTCGTGGGTGCCGTGTCCGACGCGGGGGCGGAGGTGTTGGACGTCTCGGCCGACGCGGACCACAATCGTGCCGTTCTCACTTACGTGGGGACGACCGCCGTCGTGGAAGAAGCCTCGGTTTCGGTGGCCCGGCTGGCGGTGGAGGCGATCGACCTCCGGAGACATCGCGGGGTGCACCCCCGCGTCGGCGCTCTGGACGTCCTCCCATTCGTGCCTCTCGTCGGCCTGACCATGGCGGATGCGCGGTCGTCCGCTCGCAGGGTTGGGGAGAGGCTGGCCAGGGAAGTCGGAGTGCCGGTGTATTTCTATGGAGAGGCGTCTGAGCCCCCCGGACGAGGGCTCGGGGAGCTCCGCCGGGGCGGGTTCGAACAGCTCGTTCTCGGGTTTCCGGACGCGCGGCGGCCGGACTTGCTCCCCGATGGTTGGGAGCACCCGGGCGTCCACCCCTCCGCAGGGGCGACGTGCGTGGGAGCGCGGCTCCCGCTCCTCGCCTGGAACGTGGAGGTTGAGGGCCTCGGGCAAGACCGCCTCGAGGCGGTGGCAGCTCGGATGCGTGAACAGGGGGGCGGGTTCCCGAAGCTCCGGGCTCTGGCGCTCGTTCTGGTGGAGCAGTCCAAGATGCAGATCTCCATGAACCTCGAGGACGTGGAAAACCAGCGTCCCTTCGACGTGTTCCAGGCGTTGGAGGAGCGAGTGCGGTCGTTGGGAGGGACGGTGCGTGCGACGGAGGTTGTCGGCATGATTCCGGATCGCCTCCTGCTGGATGCCGCGGCGGATCGTCTGGGCCTTCTGGACCCGAACCCCGGTCGGGTCCTATCCCCACGGCTCGTGAAGCACATCGATGACCGGGGACGGAGCGCGGTGCGAGAGCTGACGGAAGCCGTGCGGGCTGCGGGGGACCGGACACCTCCGGAGGTGCGGGCGGCGGCGGAGCGACTGCAGGATGAGCTCGGAGGCGTCGAGCCTCGCGACGGGAGACCATGATCAAAGAATCCTTGAAAGAAAGGCCCGGCACCACGAGCAGAATGAGGAGTGACCGAGAGACTTCGGATCCTCCGGTGAGTGTCCTGTCGGGCACGCCCCACGAACCCGCCGGTTCATGACCCAGACCCGATCCGTCGAAGCCAGGCCCGCGTCTCGACTGGCCCACGTCCAGGCGCCCGTGAAGGATCGTCTGGATCGGCTCGAGGGGGAGATCCGCCGGATCGTCCTCTCTGACTTCGAGCTCCAGAATGGGGTGAACGACTACCTCCTGAAGCTGAGAGGAAAGCTGTTCCGCCCCACCCTCCTCCTCCTGGCGAGCGAGGTAGGAGGCCGTCCTCACGGGGATGCGCTCTCCCTCGCCGCGGTGGTCGAGCTCGTGCACCTGGCCACCCTCGTGCACGATGACGCGGTGGACCACTCGGTACTCCGCCGGGGTCTTCCGACGGTAAACCACCTTTGGAACCACCAGGTGGCGATCATCACTGGGGACTTCCTCTACTCGCGCTCCGTGAGTGAGCTGGCGCGGATCGGGCGCCTCGAGGCCATCCGAGCTCTTTCGGTGGCCTCGAACGAGATGAGCGTTGGAGAGCTCCGCCAGCTCGTCGCCTGCGATGCCCTGGACTTCTCCGAAGAGGATTATTATCGGCTCATCGCCTGCAAGACAGCGTCCCTCATGGCGGCGGCGTGCGACGTGGGAGCGCTCGTAGGGCTGCCGCAGCACCGGGTGGCGTTCCGGCGGTTCGGTCACTCGATTGGGATGGCCTTCCAGATCGCTGACGACATCCTCGACTACGAGGAGAGCGAGGACGCGACCGGCAAGTCGAGGTGGCACGACCTCAGGGAACGGAAGGTGACCCTCCCATTGTTGGAGGCGATGAGGCGAGTTGGGCCGGACGAGCGCTCGCGCATCCGCGACTTCTTCACGCGGCTCGCTCCCGCGGACGATGAGATTGCGGAGATCGTGGGGTTGGTCCAGGAGGCCGGCGGACTCGAGTACGCGCGTGAGCGGGCCCGGAGTTACGCGAGTTCGGCGGAGGCGGCGCTGGATGAGGTACCTGATGCTGGAGAAGCGATGAGTGCCCTCCGGGCCGCCAGCACCTACGCGGTGGAGCGCTCCCGATGAGGCACCGCAAGGCCTGTTCGAGTGCGGGGGTTCATGCTCTCGGGCGCGGATCGTTAGATTTCGAGGCGGTTGATCGGTGAGCACGCTTCTCGAGAACCGGTACCGTGATCGCTCGCGAGCGGTCTGGACGCTGATGATGGGACTCTTTCTGGGGGGGCTCTTCACGGAGCTCTCCGAGAGGTTCCTTCCGGACAGCGTCGCACGGAGCTTTCTCACGTACTCGGTGTCCGCGTCCGTGGGTCCGCTCACTCTCGACGTCGTCGCGGTGGCGATCACCGTGGGCCCGTTGGCCCTGACGATCAACGTGCTCACCCTGGTGGGAATAGGGATCGTCGCCCTGGTGGCGAGGTCCTGGATCTGATGGATCGACTGGAGAATCTTCCCTTACCAAGAGGGGGACAACGACCATGTTAGGCGGACTCAGCATGTGGGAGCTCATCCTCATCTTCGCAGTTGTCCTCCTTCTCTTCGGTGCGAAGCGGATTCCGGAGATTGGGAGCTCGATCGGGAAGGGGATTCGCGAGTTCAAGAGCTCGCTCAAGGACATCGAAGGGGAGTTGAAGCTGCCCCCAGATCAGGCCAAGCCGAAGCCGGGGCCCGCCCCCGAGCCCCTGAAGGCGGAGCAGCAAGAGGACGGGGAGCCGCGCCGACTGACGACGAGCAGCCAGTAGGACAGTAGGACCTGGCGGCGGCGCGGCTCGTCCTCGACGACGTCCGCCACCTTGACCGGAGGCGCCTGGAAGGGCGTGCGGTCCCAGGCATGGCGTTCTGAGCCGACTAGCGTGTGGGCCCCATCGGGAGCTGGGTCGGGTTCGCCGCCTGCTCCTCGGCGAGCTGGAAGTACGTGTCCCTGTTGTCCACGATCCGCGTCGTCTCCCGGAGCCCATCGAGCCATTCGATGAGGCGAGCCTGCTGGATCCCCTGCGTCACCTGGGTCCGTTGGGTGGCCTCCTGCGCTTCCCACTCCGCCCTATCCGCCTCCACCCTATTTTCGACGCGGAGCAGGATCACGCGGTCCATCGCCACGACCGGGCCGGCGAACTGGCCGACTGCGACCCCGAAGGCGGCTCCGACCGCGGCGGTCTGCTGGCCCAGCCCCGGAACGAACTCCTCGCGGGTGAACGGTCCCACCCGCTCGGGCTCGATGGAGAGCCGGTTCCCCAAGGCCTCGAGCGTTGTGCTCCCGCTCCGGAGTTCGTCGGTCCACCCGCGCGCTTCCGCAAGGACCTGCTCGACCTTCCGGGCCAACCGTAACCTCCACTCGATCTGGGCGGAGGCCTCTGTGAGAGGCCTGGAGCCGGAGGGGGAAACGTTCACGATCTCGACCATGTAGAAGGCGGCAGGACTCTCGAAGACGGGGCTCACCGCTCCCACCCCCTCTTGGTCCTGGAATACCCAGTCCTGCGCCTCGCTGGCATTTCCGACACCGAGAAGGAAAGCGAAGTCCGCGGTGATCTCGCCCTCGAGCACCTCGAGCCCGAGCGGCTCCGCCGCCGCCGCCACGGTGCGCCCCGCCCCGAGTGCCTCGAGCGAATCCGCGAGGACGAGCATTGCGAGCTCGGACTCCGCAGTCCGGCGGACGGGAATCAGGATCTGCCGCACCTCGGCCTGGTCTCCATCGCGCGAGAGCACCTCGATCAGATGGTATCCGGCCGTGGTCTGGATCGGTTCGCTCACCGTCCCGATCGGAATGGAGAACACTACCGCGTCCAGCTCGGGGGGGGAGTTGCCTCGCATCACGGTCCCAATCGCGCCGCCCGTCTGAGCGGCCGTCGGATCCGCGCTCGCGCGCGCGGCCACCTGTGCGAAGTCCCCACTTGCCACGATCTCGTCGCGGATGGAACGAACCCGCTCGGTCGTCGCTTCCTGGTCTGCGGCCGTGGGCGTCTTGTCCAGATGCGTGAAGCGCACGGACGCCCTCGCGGGGACGGCGAATTCGTCGGGGTGGTCGCGATAGTAGCTTTCGACCTCCTCCGCCGGCACCTGGACGCTCGAGTCCGGGACCCGGTCCGCCGGGGTCACGGCAAGGTAGGTGACCTCCACCTGCTCGTTCCGAGTCCTCCATCGGTCCCATAGCTCACCGTCGGAGACGAAGATCCCCGACGTCACCTGCCGGATCAGCTTCTCACGCGGGATCGCATCCCGGTAGTAGAGCTCCAGCTGCTGGAGGAACTGCGGGTCCTGTCCGGCCTGGTTCAGGTACTGCTGATACTTCTGGAGATCGAATTGCCCGGTCTCCGAGAGGAAGGCGGGCTCGGTCCGGAACTCCGGCGGGGGCGCGTAGAGAGCGGCCTGGCGGATCTCGTCGTCGCTCACCCGGATCCCGCGGCGCGCCAGCTCGTTCCGAATGAGGACCTGGTTCACGACCTCGGTCCAGGCCTGGTCTCCGATCTCGTCGTCCTGTTGGGACGAGATCGGGGTTTCCTGCGACTGCTGGATCCGGTCGTAGATCGTCCGGTATACGGCGTTATAATCCTCGATCGACACCGCCGTCCCACCGACCCGTCCGAGCTCGGTTCCCGCACTCCGGCCGCTCACGTCCATTCCCCACTGGAAGACCATCAGCGCGACGAAGGTGAGGGCCGTCGCCAGCATGATGATCTTCGTGTTCTGCCGCATCTGCCGCATCACCATACGGCATACTCCTTCTGGAGAACGGGCCCCCGGGCAAGAACCTTCACGGGGCCCGGGGTCCGATCGTAGGGCTCGGGATCCAACGAAACGGGGCGAAAGCTAATGGGAAACCGGGGGGGGCTCAACAAGCCGCACCGCCCCGGGGTTGGGTTCCGTTGACATCATTTCGACGGCATCCGTATCTTCGTCCAAGCCGTTCTCGCTTTCCCCGGATCGCCTTCCCGCAGCCGCCCCCGGGGCGCTCCTGTGGTTCATACCTATCCCATCCCGGAGGGATCCAGCGTGTCCGAGTCGGTCGATGGGGAGATCCGCTTCCTCCGGAGCCAGTACTGGTCGGAGAGGGATCCGGAGGGGCGGGCCTTCGTCCCACTTGCCGATGCCTACCGCCGGAAGGGCTATCTCGAGGAGGCCGCGTCCCTGGTAGAGGATGGGATCGGCAGGCTCCCGGACTTCGCCTCCGGGCATCTCGTGGCTGCCCTCGTGGCGCGCGATAGGGGCGACTCCGAGGGGGCCAGAAGTCACCTGGAGCGCGTCCTGCACCTGGATCCCGAGAATGTGACTGCGCTCCTCGAGCGTTCGCGAGTCGCGGCCGAGGCAGGAGGACGAGAGGCGGCGGTGGTGGATCTGCGCGAGCTGCTCCGGCTCGAGCCATCCCATTGGGAAGCCCGCCAGTTCCTCGCCGACGTGGAGCTGGCCGGCCCCGCGGGACGGGGGCCCGCCGTCGAGCAAGCCGTCGAGCAAGTTGAGTCCGTGAAGGAACAACCGGGAGAGCGGCCGGAGGAAGAGCCGGAGCTGGAGGAGGAGTTGGGGACGCCGCAGTTAGGGACGTTTGGGGCCCTTGGTGCGGAGGAGCGATTGCTCGCGACCCGCACGATGGGGGAGCTCTACGCGCGGCAGGGATTCGTGGACCGGGCGATCGAGGTCTATGAGCATCTACTCACTTCGGATCCGCATGACGAGGAGCTTTCGGGGCGTCTCGGGGAGCTGAGGGGGCTCACGCAGCCCGCTCCCCAGCCGCGCCCGCGTGAGGAGCTCCGGGCTCCGGTCCGGGTGGAGCTGGAAGCTGTGCGGGAGGTTACGGGTGACGTCGCGCCCCTATCCGCGCCCCTGTCCGGGCGTTCGATCTCCGCCTACCTCGGAGACCTCCTTGCTTGGGTTCCGGGGGCCGTACCCGTCGAGTCGCTGGCCCCCGATGCGGTCCCGACTGAATCGTTGGCCCCGGATGCCGTTGAGCCGGATGCCGTTGAGATGGACACGGAGATCCGTGCTTCCGAGCTTGCCTCGGCCGCCGATCGGGCGGGCCCCATCGAAGCTACTGGCGCGCGTCTCCACGAGATCAAGGCACCGGGCGAGGAGGACTTGGACGACTTACAGTCCTGGCTCGCGAGCCTCAAGCCATGAGGATTGCTCCATGAAGGTTGCGATCGTGCACGGTCCGAATCTCCAGCTCCTGGGGACGCGTGAGCCCGAGGTCTACGGGAAGGAGACACTCGATGACGTGAACCGGGCGCTCGGGAAGCTGGCGGCCGAGCTCGGCGTTGAGATCGAGACCTTCCAGTCCAACCATGAGGGGGCGATCGTGGACTTCCTGAGCGGTGCGCGGGGGCGGGTGGACGGCTTCCTCGTGAACCCGGGAGGGCTCACGCACACCTCCATCGTCCTTCGGGACGCCCTGGTTGGGGTCGGACTCCCGTTTGTCGAGGTACACGTCTCGAACACGGCCGGGAGAGAGCGCTTTCGCCGGGATTCGTTCCTGTCCGGAGTAGCAGCCGGGGTGGTGTTTGGATTTGGGATCCACGGCTATCTTCTAGGGCTCCGCGGGCTAGCGCATAGGCTGGCTCAGAAATGAACGGAACCACTAGGGAGTCGGATCCAAGCGCACTATGGCCTCTACGGCGGATTTCAGGAACGGGCTGGTACTCGATGTCGATGGGACCCTTTGGACCATCGTCTACTTCCAGCACGTGAAACCAGGGAAAGGGGGAGCCTTCGTCCGCACCAAGCTGAAGAACGTCCTCGGGGGGCGGGTCGTGGAGAAGACCTTCCGGGGCGGCGAGAAGGTGACCACGGTGCGGCTTCTTCGGAGGCCGGTGACATACAGCTATACCGACGGCCAGCTGTATCACTTCATGGACAAGGAGACCTTCGAGCTGATTCCGGTCTCTGGAGAGCTGATCGGCGAAGACCAGCTCCGTTACCTGAAGGAGAACATGGAGTGCGAGGGGCTGGTGCATGATGACCGGGTGATTTCGGTCGAGCTCCCGGACTTCGTCGAGCTCGCCGTGACCCAGACCGATCCAGGGGTCCGCGGCGACACGGCCCAGGGTGGCACGAAGCCGGCCACCCTAGAGACCGGCGCGGTCATCCAGGTCCCTCTCTTCATCGAAGAAGGCAACGTCGTTCGGGTAGACCGCCGCGAGGACAAGTATCTTGAGCGGGCCTGATCTCTCCCCTCTAGGCGGGAGCCGCCGTTCCATGATCGACCTCGAGTTCCTGCAGAAGCTCATCCGGACGCTGGACAAGAGCGGGCTCGACCACATCGAGATCGAACGTGGAGGGACGCGCATCCGGGTGTCGCGGAGCCCCGCGCCTGCCCCGATCGTCACGCAGGCCGCCTCGCCGACGCCTTCCCACGGCCCTGGGGACCCCACGACCCACGCGGGCTCTCCCCGTCCGCTTGCGGCGGGTGGGCATCCGACCGCGGCACCTTCCAATCTGGAGAACCTGCTCGAGATCACCTCTCCGATGGTGGGGACCTTCTTCCGATCGTCCTCCCCCGATTCCGAACCGTTCACGGACGTGAACAAGCGGATTTCGAAGGGCGATCCCCTCTGCATCATCGAGGCCATGAAGCTCATGAACGAGCTCGAAGCCGAGATCGAGGGGATCGTGCGGGAGGTTTGCGTGACCAACGGGGAGCCCGTGGAATACGGTCAGCTCCTCTTCCGGGTCGAGCCGGGCTGAGCGATGCCTCTCCAGAGGCGCCGCTAGCCCCCGCCAACGTGTTCAAGAAGGTCCTCATCGCCAATCGCGGAGAGATCGCGCTCCGGGTGATCCGAGCCTGTCAGGAGCTCGGCATCTCCACCGTGGCCGTGTACTCCGAGGCGGACCGTGAGTCCCTCCATGTCCGCTTCTCGGACGAGGACGTCTGCATCGGGCCCCCTCCTCCTTCCCAGTCCTACCTGAACATTCCGAGGATCATCGCCGCGGCGGAGGTCACGGGAGCGGAGGCGATCCATCCCGGTTACGGATTCCTCGCAGAGAACGCCGAGTTTGCGGAGATCTGCGCGCGCTCCCACATCAACTTCATCGGTCCGTCGCCGGAGCAGATCCGCTCGATGGGGGACAAGGCGACGGCCCGGAAGACGATGATTGAGATAGGGGTGCCCACGGTCCCCGGAACCGAGGGGTTAGTCCGCGACCTGGAGGAGGCAGAGAGGGAGGCCGAGCGGATCGGGTTCCCGATCATGATCAAAGCCTCGGCCGGGGGAGGCGGGAAGGGAATGCGCGTGGCGCACGACGCCAAGAACTTTGAGCGACTCTTTCTCGCCGCACAGAACGAGGCCCAGTCCGCCTTCGGGGACTCGACGGTGTACCTCGAGCGCTGCCTCCTCCGCCCACGGCACGTCGAGTTCCAGGTGTTCGGGGACAAACACGGGGGGGTGGTGCACCTCGGCGAGCGCGACTGCTCCATCCAGCGCCGCCACCAGAAGCTCATCGAGGAGGCTCCCTCCCCTGCCCTCACGCCGAAGCTCAGGCAGAAGATGGGAGAAGCCGCGGTGAAGGCCGCGAACGCGATCGACTACGTAGGTGCCGGAACCGTTGAGTTCTTGCTCGAGCCCGATGGATCGTTCTACTTCATCGAGATGAACACGCGTATCCAGGTCGAGCACGCGGTCACGGAGGTGGCGACGGGTTTCGACCTGGTGAAGGAGCAGATCCTCGTGGCCGCGGGGGAGCACCTGTCGTTCCCCAAGGGGCAGGTCGGCATGCGAGGCCACACGATCGAGTTCCGGATCAATGCCGAGAATCCCGAGCGCCACTTCCATCCATCCGCTGGAGTCATCACGACCTTCCATGCCCCAGGAGGGCCCGGGGTGAGGCTCGATACGCACGCCTACGCGGGATACCGCGTGCCCCCCTTCTACGACTCACTCCTGGCGAAGCTCATCGTGAACGGAAAGACGCGGGAAGAGGCGCTCATCCGGTCCCGGTACGCCCTAGGCTCGTTCGTGATCGAGGGAGTGCATACGACGATCCCCCTCCTCCAAGAGATCGTGGCGAGCGAGTCCTTCCAGAAGGGCGAGGTGGACACCCACTTCCTCGAGCGGTTCCTCGAGGATCGCGGGCACGCGGTGGAGCACGCGTGATAGTCATCAGGACTTTCCTTACCGCGGCCGAGGTGGGCCCGACGGAGATAGAGGGTTCGACTGCCGTGGTGATCGACGTGCTCCGTGCGACCTCTACGATCGTAGAGGCGCTCGGCGCCGGGGCGCGGGCCGTCTATCCCACGGATTCGGCCGAAGAGGCGGCCCGCCTCGCGAACTCCCTCGGACGGGACGACACCCTCCTCTGTGGGGAGAGGAGGGGCCTCAAGATCGAGGGCTTCGACCTTGGGAACTCCCCGGCGGAGTTTACGACCGAGCGGGTCGGCGGGAAGCGACTCGTGATGAGCACCACGAACGGGACCCGCGCCTTCCTGGCGGCCGAGCACGCGGTCCGGGTGGTGGCGGCTTCCCTCCTGAACCTCTCGGCCGTTAGGCGAGCGGTAGCGGGCGCGGAGCGACTCACCTTCATCTGTGCGGGACGGGAGAACCGGTTTTCCCTCGACGACGCTCTCTGCGCGGGGATGATCCTTCGGGACCTTGCGGGAGGCACGTCGAGCAAGAAGGGGAGGGGGGGCCGGTCCGATCTCGATCTGGACGACGCGTCCCGGGCCGTGCTTGCGCTGGCCCAGGTGCACGAGCCGAGCGCGGACATCCTGCTCGAGACCGCGGCCGGCGCGGCCCTGGTGGAGGTCGGGCTCCGAGATGATGTCGTGTACTGTGCCTCGCGCGACCGGCACGATCTCGTTCCGGAGATGCACGATCGGGTGATCCGCCTCTCCGAGGAGGGGTGAGCGTCTTTCGTGTCGCCCGGTCGCCGGTGAACCCCAGATGACGAAACCGGAGCGGGAAGCGAAGCCGGAGCGGCAAGCGAAGCCGGAGCGTGAAAGGGAGCTTCTGGGGGTTGGGCTCATCGCCCTGGGCCTCTTCCTTCTGCTCGCGTTGGTCCCGCCTGGGTTCCTCGGAGCGCTGGGGGATCGTTGGTTTCCGTCGGGGAACGTCATGGGGGTGGTGGGCGCCGTGCTCGCGGGAGGCGCCCGCTACGCTTTCGGCCTGGCCGCGTGGGTGTTCCCCCTTTTCGTGGGCATGACCGGGCTCTGGTTTTGGGGATGGATCCTATCGGAGCGGGCGTTTCCGCTCGGCGGCCTGGCGGCGGGCCTCCTCGTGCTCTTGCCGGGAAGCGCCTACGTCCTGGGACTCCCGGAGCCCTGGGCCGGGGTCGTCGGGGGGTTCGTGGGACGACCGGCGGTCGCTGCGTTCGGCACCTTCGGGGCCGCCTTCACCTTCGGGGTCGCCTTCCTCCTCCTCACCCTGGGGACCCTTGGGTGGAACCCCATTCGGCCACTAGCCCTGTGGACGGTACGGTG
>SHZS01000004.1 GCA_009692105.1 Gemmatimonadota bacterium
CCCGGCACGAGCAGGGTTCCGCGAGGAGGTGGGGTGAATAGAGAGGGCAACGAGATCGTGCGCGCACCTGGGATCCCACAGGAGGCGGGTCGGCGAACCGTTGCGCCAAGACCGGCCCGAGGTTGGGGCGATCTCGTAGACGACCTCAATGCCGTCGTCTGGGAAGCCATCCCCGCGACTCTCCGCCTCACGTACGTGAACGCCGCCGCCGAGAGGGTCCTCGGGTACCCGCCTCACCAGTGGCTCGACGAGCCGGACTTCTGGGTCGGAATCGTGCACCCTGAGGACCGAATGTCCGTCGACGCCTCGCAAGCCAGGGCCAGGGGGGGTACGACCGCCACTACGATTGCCGGGTCCTCCACAGGGACGGCCACACCCTCTGGATCCGGAACTAGGTACGCGTCGTGAAGGACCTGAATGGCCGGGTCAGACTGTCCTTCTGGTGGAGGACGATCCCAGCGTCCGGAACCTTGTCGTGTCGGTGCTCGAGCGGTCCGGATGCCAGGTGATCACGACGGGCTCGATGGAGGAAGCGCTCGCGCGCCGCTTCCGTGCGATGGCGCGTGACCTAGGCCCCGCCCCCGCTGCGAGGCGAGCCATGTAGCACGGATCCGTCGCCGCTGACCACTGCACCATTTGCACGGCCGGGCTTTCCCGGACATCTTCTCCCGCCGATCCCTAACGAGGATCGGCTCTTTTTTCTCCCTGTTCCCGAGATTGCCCCGCGATGGATTTCCACGACGTACCCAGGCTTCCGCGCGGGTTCCGGTGCGCCGGGCGTCACTGCGGTCTCAAGGCCACGGACCTCGACCTCGCGGTATTCGTTTCGGACGTGCCGGCCCGGGCTGCGGCACTGTTCACGCTGAACCACTTTCCGGGCGCTCCGGTCGTGGTGGGACGGGAGCGGATCCGGACGGGCATTCTCCAGGCACTCGTCGTGAATGCCAAGGTGAGCAACGTCGCCACCGGAGCGGAGGGTGTGGAGGATGCTCGGCTCATGGGGCGGATCGCCGCGCAGGAGCTCGGGCTCCAGGAAGAGTTGGTCCTCATGAGCTCCACCGGGGTGATCGGTCGGCGGCTTCCGATGGACAAGATTCGCTCCGGGCTCCAGGGAATCTCGAAGGAGCTGGCTGCCGACCCCTGGCCGGCCGCCCGCGGGATCATGACGACGGATACCGAGCCCAAAGTGCTCTCCATCGGGGTGGGGGAGGCCACGCTGACTGCGGTGGGGAAGGGCGCCGGCATGATCGCCCCCAACCTTGCCACGATGCTGGTCTTTCTCTTCACGGATGCGGAGCTCGAGGCCGGGACCCTTCAGGCGCGTCTCGTACGAGCTGCGAGCGGGAGCTTTCAGTGCCTATCGGTGGATACGGACACTAGCACTTCCGACAGCGTCGTCCTGATGGCGAACGGACTAGCCGGATCGGTTGCCTTGGACCCCTTCCAGGAGGCTCTGGACGCCATGTGCCGGCGCATGGCCGAATGGATCGCGCGGGACGGAGAGGGTGCGACGAAGCTGATCCGCGTGCTCGTCGAAGGTGCGGCCAGCGACGAGGAGGCGCGGCGTGTGTCCCGATCCGTCGTGGACTCCCCTCTAGTCAAGACGATGGCGTTCGGGGCCGATCCGAATGTGGGCAGGGTCCTCATGGCGGTTGGGAAGTGCTTCGACTGCCGGATCGTGCCGGAGCGGGTGTCCGCCCATATCCAGGGAGTCGAGGTGATCCGGGGCGGCGTACGGGCGCCCTTCGAGGACTCCGACGTGCGGGCGCTCCTTCAGCGGGATCTGATCGAGATCCGGATTTCGCTGGGGGTGGGCGACGGGAGGGGCCTCGCACTCGGGTGCGACCTTACGGAAGGCTACATCCGGGAGAACGCCGCGTACGCGTCCTCCTGACCGGGAGTCTCCCCGCCGGCTCAGCGGGGTCAGATCCACCTTTTGCCCGGACCGCCGTTCTCAAGCCCCGGGGGCGCGGGGTATATTCCGCACGCCATGGACTCCATCCAACTCCCGGACGATCTAACCCGCCGTGACGGTGGGGGTAGCATCCTCCTCGTCGTGCTGGACGGGCTGGGGGGCCTTCCCGATCCGGACCGCCGGCGGACCGAGCTCGAGGCCGCGAAGACCCCGAGCTTGGATGCGCTCGCGGCCCGCAGCTCGTTGGGGATGACGATTCCCATCGGCCATGGGATCACGCCCGGAAGCGGGCCGGCCCACCTCGCCCTCTTCGGCTACGATCCCCTGCGTTGGGTGATCGGTCGCGGGGTCCTCAGCGCGCTCGGCGTGGGCTTCGACCTGGCTTCGGGGGACGTGGCTGCCCGCCTGAACCTCGCCACGCTCGACCCGAAGGGGCGGATCACGGACCGGCGAGCTGGCAGACCCTCGGATGCGGAGGGACGCCGTATCGTGGAGCGTGTGAAGGGTGCGGTATCGCTCGACGGGCCCGAAGAGTTCTTCTTGGTTCATGAGAAGGAGCACCGGGCGGTGCTGGTGTTGCGTGGCGCGGGACTCGAGGCCGAGGTATCCGACACGGATCCCCAGGTGGAAGGGGTTCCTCCACTCGTCCCGGAAGGTCGTACTCCGGGGTCTGTGCGAACGGCGCAGCTCGTCTCCCGGTTCCTCGACCAGGCCCACGCCGCGCTCCGCGGAGAGCCGGCCTTGAGTGGGCTCCTCGCGCGTGGGTTCGCGCGCTACGACCCGTTGCCCACGATCACGGAGCGCTTCGGGCTCCAAGGGGTCGCCGTGGCCAACTACCCCATGTATCGGGGTGTGGCCCGCCTCCTCGGGATGCGGGTGCCCGGAGTCCCGAGCACGGACGACGAGTCGGTCACTCTTCTGACGAAGCACTTCGACCCTTCCGCATTCCACTTCCTACACTTCAAGGCAGTGGACGCGAGGGGTGAAGACGGGGATTTCGACGCCAAGGTGCGGGCGATCGAGGCTGTGGACGCCCTGATGCCGCGCCTCACCGCCCTCGCGCCCGACGTGCTTGTGGTCACGGGAGATCACTCCACCCCGGCCCGGATGAAGGCGCACTCCTGGCACCACGTGCCCCTCCTCCTCTCCTCGAAGTGGGCCAGGCCCACCGGCTCCGAGTTTTCCGAAAGCGCCTGCCGGGGGGGAGATCTCGGCACGTTCGAGGCGCGACACCTCATGAGCCTGGCACTCGCGCACGCGGGACGCCTCTCCAAGTTCGGGGCGTGAGGTTGAGGGGCTCTTCGATTGCCCTGACCACGGAAACGAGAAAGCTCGAGAACGGGCTTACGGTGGTGCTCGCTCCCGACCGTGCGACGCCGATCGTGGCTGTGAACCTCTGGTACGGGGTGGGATCCCGGAACGAGAATGTCGGCCGCACCGGTTTCGCGCACCTCTTCGAGCACATGATGTTCCAGGGGTCCGAGCACGTCCCCAAAGGGCATCATTTCCAACTCGTCGAGCAGGCAGGCGGCACCGTCAACGCTTCGACCTGGTTCGATCGCACGAATTACTTCGAGACCCTCCCGGCACACCACCTGGATCTTGCGCTCTGGCTCGAGTCCGATCGGATGGGCTGGCTGCTTCCCGCTATGGACCAGGAGAAGTTGGATAACCAGAGGGACGTGGTGCGGAACGAGAGGCAACAGCGCTACGACAACCAGCCCTACGGGGACTGGGACGAGCGAATGCACGCTCTGGTCTTTCCCCACGATCACCCTTACCACCACTCGGTGATCGGGTCGATGCAGGACCTCGCGCGGGCGTCCCTCTCTGACGTGGAGGAGTTCTTCCGCACGTATTACCGGCCGAACAATGCGGTGCTCACGCTCGCCGGCGACTTCGACCCGGACAGCGCCTTCGCTCGGGTCGAGCGGTACTTCGGAGAGCTGCCGCGCGGGAGGGAGCCACCTCCGGTTCCGGGGAAGCCGGAGCTGGAGCCGTGGATCGGGCGCGTATCCCCGGCGCGCGTGACTGGGCAGGTGCCGCTACCGCGAGTCTACCTCGGTGCACGGATCCCTTCCTTTGCCGATCCGAGCTACTACGCGGCGGATATGGCATCGTCTGTGCTTGCCGCCGGCCGGGCTTCCCGCCTGTACCGAAGGCTCGTCCGGGAGCAGCGGATCGCGAGGGACGTGGTCGCCTTTAGCCTCCCGCTCGTCACCGGGAGGAGTCTGCTCGCGTGCTGGATCACGGGCTTTCCCGGGGGGGATCCGGACGAGCTGGAAGGGGCGCTGGTGAGGGAGCTCGAGGGCCTTGTCGACGTCCGTAGTGAGGAGATCGAGCGGGTGTTGGCGTTGGCCGAGACCGCCCACCTTCGGGGCCTGGAACACCTCTCCACGCGCGCTGATCACCTCTCCATGCAACAGATGCTGTTCGGCGATGCGTCCCGGGTGAACACGGAGGTAGATCGACTCCGCGCCGTGACTGCGGAGGACGTCCGCGCATTCGCCGAAGCCGTGCTCGTCCCCGAGAATCGGGCCGTCCTCACGTATGTCCCGGGGGAAGTGACGTGACGGGGCGCCGAGGGGAGAAGCCTCCGCACGAGAGCCGCTCGGCGATCGAGTCCTCGCCGCACGTGGAACGAGCCACGGCTCCACCGCCCGGGCCCCTGCAGCCCTTCCACCTCCCAGAGGTGCGCGCGGGCGCGCTCCCGAACGGACTCGCTCTACGCTCGATGGAGCGGGGCCAGGTACCGCTGGTGAGCGCCCGCCTCGTCCTGGCGGCAGGAGAGATCTCGGTGCCGCGGGAGCGAGCGGGGCTGGCGGTCCTGACGGGGGATTCCCTCCAAGGCGGAACCGCCCGCCGGTCGGGCGTCCAGCTTGCGGAGGCGCTCGAGAGCCTCGGGAGTGCGCTGCGGGTGTCGGTCGGATGGGAGGCCATGTCGGTGGAATTCACCTGTCTGGCCGAGCGACTCGACGAGATGCTCTCTCTCCTCGCGGAGGTGGTCCGGGAGCCGAGCTTCCCGGACGAGGAGGTCGAGCGGATCCGGCGCCAGCGGCTCGCCACGATCCACCAGCGCAGGATGGAGCCGGACGAGCGGGCCGACGACGAGCTCGACCGGGCGATCTTCGCCCCGGACCATCCCTTCCATCGGTCGCTCGCGGGCACGGCGGAGGCCGTGGGCTCCCTTGGGGCGGCCGATGCTCGGACGTATGCGGCGGCTTCGTACGGCGCGGCAGGCGGGGGATTCGTGCTCGTGGGCGACATCCCTCGGGAACGGGTGGTCGAGCTCGGGGAGCGCCACTTCGGGGAATGGTTGCCAAATCGCTCGGGGGCGTACCCCTCGTTTGAGGCTCCGGCGTCCGAGCGCCGCGTCGTGATCGTGAATCGCCCGGGGTCGGTCCAGTCCGAACTTCGCATCGGTCTTCCTGGCCCGTCGAGGGGCCATCCGGACGAGGTCCCGCTCCGCGTGGCGAACCTCGCCCTGGGCGGCTCCTTCACCAGCCGGCTCAACCTGAGCCTCCGGGAGCGACACGGGTTCACCTATGGAGCGCGCTCCGGCTTTGCCTTTCGGAAGAGGGGCGGACTCTTCTCGATCTCGACTGCCGTACAGACAGACGTGACCGTGGCGGCCCTGGGCGAGACCATGGAGGTCTTCCGCCGGTTCGTGGAAGAGGGTCCCTCGCCGGTGGAGATGGAGAGGTCGCGCGACTATCTCGCGGGCGTGTTTCCCCTTCGAATGGAGAGCACCTCGCAGCTTGCCGACCGGTTGGCGGAGCTGGTGATCTACGGGCTTCCGCACGACTACCACCATCGGTATCGGGACGAGATCCGGGGGGTGCAGATCGAGGGCGCCCGGGCGGCCGTGCTAGCGCACCTAGACCCCGCAACGTGCGCGGTCGTCCTCGTGGGCGATGCGGACCGCATCGCCTCGGGAGTGAGTGAGCTGGGCCTGGGACCGCTCGAGGTATTGGACGCGTGAGCACCCCGGCGCACCAGGGGGGAACCGACCCGCAGTCGGGCGCGCAGTCGGGCGCCGAGTCAGGGAAAGACCGCGCCCCCTTTCCCGGGGGCGCAGCGGCGGGGGCGGACTCGACCGCCCGCATCGCCCGTGAGGAGATCTACGACGGGCGGATCGTCCGACTCAGCAGGGATTCAGTACGGTTCCCAGATGGTGAGGTGGGTGTCCTCGAGCTCATCCGACACCCGGGGGCTGCCGCGGTCGTCCCCTTCCTTGATTCCCCACTTGAACCCAACCCTCGAATCGTGCTCGTCTACCAATACCGTTACGCGGCCGGGGGCCTGATCTACGAGGTTCCGGCCGGGATCCCGCGGACGCCCCGGGAGTCATGGGAGGAGTGCGCCGCCCGGGAACTGGCGGAGGAGACCGGATTCCAGGCTGACGACCTGCGTTACCTGAGCCGAATCCTCACGACGCCAGGCTTCACCGACGAGGTCATCCATCTTTTCGCGGCCACGGGACTCCAGGAGGTGGGCACCCAGCGGGACCCGGACGAGTTCCTGGAGGTTGTGACCCTTCGCTTCTCCAAGGTCCTTCACATGGTAGAGGCCGGGGAGATCGTGGACGGGAAGAGCGTCGCAGGGCTCCTGTTCGCAGCGTCGTTCCTGTCGTCGGTCTGGCCGGAGAAGCGACGCCCCCCGCCCAGGTAGTCCCCGGTGCGGGGCTCCCCCGGGGCTCCCGCGAGGCCGCTTTCCGCTGTCCTGCCCCGGCTCATCAGCCCGTCCCCCAGCGAGGACATTCGCCGCCGCCGCCGCCCGCCAGGCCAGCGGCAGCGCCCTCCCTGGCCCACGTCGTTTCTGGTACGGTTCCTGCAAGTTAGTATCGATGGAAGGCTTCCCCGGTCTTCCGCCTCGCGGAGGGGCCCACCCTTCGCACTGGGAGGTACGGAACCATGTTTGCCGAAGAGAGCCGCAGTGCGGGAACGGCGGTGATGAGCTCTCCCGCCGGCAAGATCCGGGAGGAGCTTGGTGCGCTCTCGGACAGCGAGGTCGTTCAGCGATTCCTGGACGGCGAGCAGCGGGGCTTCGGGGAGCTCGTCGACCGTTACGACGCCCGGCTAGCCAACTTCGTGTACCGGACCGTGGGCGACCGCGAGAGGGCCCAGGACCTTGTGCAGGAGACCTTCGTTAGGGTGTACCGCCACCTCAAGCGGTTCGACCAGAACAAGAAGTTCTCGACCTGGATCTACACGATCGCGAGCAACCTAGCGAAGAACGAGCTCCGGAACCGCTCGCGGAACCCGCTCGTTCTCTTCCAGACACTCAAGAAGAATTGGGACGCGGACCATCGACCGCTCGAGTGGGAAGACGAGACCATGAAGCCGGACGATCTGTTTCGGAAGCGGCACCTGAAGGAGGTCGTCGGGCGCGCGGTTCAGGAGCTGCCCGAGCACCACCGGATCGTGTTCGTTCTGAGGGAGCTCGAAGGCCGCACGTATGAAGACATCGCGGAGATCACGCACACGAATCTCGGGACCGTGAAGAGTCGGCTGAACCGCGCCCGGAACAACTTTGCGCGGATCGTGGCACCGATGATCGAATGACGATCGGCCGCACCGCGGATGGCGGTGGTTGCCATCGTCGCCCGTGCGTTCGGGACCGGTCGGGACCGACCCTGAACGGACCCTGAGTCCGACATCGAATCCCCCGGCGGGCTTGTCCCGCCGGGGGATTCTGTCTTGTGGAACCACTCTCGTCGATGCCCAGTACAACGCTGCATCGATCTTTCCGAAGGTTGGGCCCCGAGTGTCGATGACGGGTGGAGGCGGAACCCACGAACCCTCCGACACGTATGAGTCAGCGTTGGGCCCCGGTGAACCGGCTTGACGCCGACCCGATGCCATGCACGGCGACACCACGTGAGGGTGGAGTGCTTCATTGAAGAGTATCGTGCTATGAAGTGCGCCGAGTTCCTCGCGAGCTTCTCGGACTTTCGCGACGCGGGCCCCTCCTTCGAGGGGCGCGTGGCGTTCGAGGAGCACACGGCGGACTGTCCTTCCTGTGCACGGTATGTCGCCGTGGTCCGGCAGGGCGTGGAGCTTCTTCGGGAGCTGCCTCCTGCCCCCCTCCGGGACGATTTCCACGAACGCCTTAGATATTCGATCTACCGCTTCGAAGAAGAGAGTCGCCCCGAGAGGAATGTCCTGGGAGCGGCCCCCGTCATGCTCCTTGTGGCGGCCGCGGCGATCTTCGCGGTATGGATCGGAGCCCCGCGGATGGTGGAGCCCGATCCCTCCGTCGAGCTCGCGCCCATCGTCGTCCGGTGGCCGCTCGAACCGGACCCGTACCCTTCTCCTTCTCCTTCCCGTTCTCTCTCCGTCGCCGACTCTCCGTCGCTCCGTCCCGAAGGGGCTTTGTGGTTGGAGAGCTCGGACCTGTGGGCCGAATCGAACGTGCTCCTATACGAGCACTCGCGGCTGTTCCAGCGCTATCAGGAGCCGGGGCTCGTGCGTACCGGGCTCCGCTGATAGGGGAATGGGTCGGGCGGAGCTCGATGCGGTTCTGAAGGACGGACGGGGCGGGGTCTTCTTCCTACACGGATCCGACGAGTACGGGAAGGAGCGCTTCGCCGGGGCCCTGCGCGACGCGTACCTGGACCCCAGCACGGGCGACTTCAACTTCGACCTGCTCCGGGGGTCGGAGGTGCGTGGTGAGGAGCTGGCCACGGTCCTCGGGACCCCGCCGATGATGGCGCAGTGGCGAGTTGTGCTCCTGCGTGAGACGCAGGCATTGTCCTCCTCCCCGAAGGCGCGAGATCTCCTCCTGGAGACGACGAAGTCGCCACCGGAGGGGCTCGTCCTGATCCTCCTTTGCACCGTGCCCCAGCGATCCTCGGCTCGCTTCTACTCCGACCTCCGGCGAGGGGCCCGCTCGGTCGAGTTCCGGAACCCGGACCCGAACGACCTCCCGGGTTGGCTCATGGGATGGAGTCGGGAGTCGTTCGGCAGAGAGCTCGACGAGGATGCGGCCCGGGCGCTTGCCCAGGCTGTAGGAGCCGATCTGGCGATCCTCGCCAGCGAGCTGGAGAAGTTGAGCACGCTCGTGGGGGAAGGAGGGCGGATTACCCGGGAGGCTGTAGAGGCGGTGGGGACGAGAATCCCGCGCCAGGACCGATGGGAGTGGTTCGATCTCGTTGGGGCGAAGCGGTTTTCGGACGCAACACGTGGGCTCCAGGTGCTTCTCGATCATGGGGAGTCTGGTGTGGGCCTCGTCACGGGGCTCGGCACCCATCTTCTCCGGCTAGGGCTTGTTCGCACGGGAGGTCCTCCGGCGCTCTCGTCCGCCCTCCCGGAGAAGCAGCGATTCCTGGTCCCCCGGCTGGCGGACCAGGCGCGCAATTGGACCGTGGTGGAGCTGCGGCGGGCGATCGACGGGCTGCTACGCGCTGACGAGCTCCTCAAGTCGAGCCGAATCCCGGCCGCTTTTCTACTCGAGCAGTGGCTCCTGGAACGGATGGTCATGCGGGAGGCGGTTGCATGATGCCCGATCGGTGCCTCCGCGTTCTCTCCGTTCTCGGCTTACCCGTCATCCTCCTCGCGATGTGCGCCTCGCCGGGAGGCGCCGCCGCACAGGGCCAGGACCTGCTCGCGGTGGAGCGGCTGGCAGACGATGGCCGCTTCGTGCAAGCGCGAGCCGCTCTCACCGATTGGCTGGACGGGGAATGGAGCGGGGCGACCCGTGCGGATCGTCAGCTGGGAGTCTGGCTCCGGGCTCTCCTCTCCCTCGATCCCGACAGGGCCGAGCTCGACTATCGACGGCTGGTCGTGGAGTACCCGGGGGGAGCGTATTCCGACCAGGCCCTGATCCGGCTTGCCCAGGGGTCTCTGGCGCGCAGCGACGTCTCGGCGGCCCAACAGTATCTCACGATATTCCTCCGGGACTATCCCGAGAGCCCGCTTCGGGTGGAGGCACGCTCGTTGATGTCACGGCTGGAGGAAGGGCCCGTCCCGGACGCGATCGCGGTCTTGATTCCCACCTTAGGCCCGGGCGTTTCGTCGAGTCCTCCCTCGCTCCCCACGGATACTCCGCCGCCCGCCCCCCCTCCCTCCAGTCGGCCGACCATCGAGGTTTCCGGTGCCGCCGGACTCGACGAGCGTTCCGGAACGGATCCCTTCACCCTACAATTGGGTGCCTTCTTCACCGAGGGTCGGGCGCTCTCGCTCACCCTCGACGCCCGGGTGGCAGGGCTCGAGCCACGGCTCGTGCGGGTGCAGGGAAGCGAGTTGCTCCGGGTCCGCCTGGGTCGGTTCGCGACACGGGAGGAGGCGGAGGCCAGGGCGGAGGCGCTCCGGGAGTTGGGCTTTCAAGCCGTCATATCGTCGGACCGTGCACTGGAGGAAGAGATTCCGTGAAGGCGGGCTCCAAGAGCGGAAGGACGTGGAAGGTCCTCCTCGCGGATGACAACGACGATCACGCGCTCCTGATCCAGATGGCGCTGGAGCGGGTGACGGATGGCGAAGTTGTTCTCCGGAGAGCCCGAGACGGGGACGAGGCGGTCCGGATGGTTGCCGAGGAGCTGCCCGAGCTCATCCTCCTGGACCTGCACATGCCCGGGCGCTCCGGCCACGAGGTGCTTCAGCATCTGAATGGCAGCCAGGAGTACCGCCGGATTCCGGTTGCCGTGCGCACCTCCTCCGACCGGGACGAGGATGTAGCCGAGAGCTACGGCCTGGGTGGGAACCATTTCATCACCAAGCCGGGCGATCCAGCGGAGCTGGTCCAGCGGCTACGGCCGCTCTTCACGAACCTTCGCGAGTTGCAGGGGATCAGCCGCGGTGCCCGTGGGATGGCCACGACGGGGAAGGCCGCCGAGGGCCCCGCGAGCTACGTCCTGAAGAAGGCCATTCCAGCCATCGGGTTCATCGCAGTCCTCGCGATTCTCCTCTTTTGGGCTTGGGTTAGCGGCGTCTTCTGACGAACGCGAACCGGCTCCGATGGTTCCGGGTTCAGCTGTGAACGAGGAGACTCCCCTGATGAGACAGTGGCGGGAGGCCAAGGCCCGCCACCCCGATTCCCTCCTTTTCTTCCGGGTCGGCGACTTCTTCGAGCTCTTCTACGAGGACGCTCAGGAGGGCTCACGCCTGCTCGGGCTGACGCTCACGTCGCGGAATAATGGGGCCGCCGCGGAGGTGCCCATGGCGGGTGTTCCTGCCAGGGCTCTCGAGGAGTATCTCGGCCGGGTGATCCGGTTGGGGAGGCGGGCGGCGATCTGCGACCAGGTAGAGGACCCCTCGGAGTCGCAGGGAATCGTGCGGCGCGAGGTGGTAGAGACCGTCACCCCAGGAACGGTTCTCTCCGACGGTCTGCTCCAGTCCAAGAGAAACAACTTCCTCGTCGCCCTGGCTCCACCCCGGAGCGGAAGGGTGGCGCTCGCGGCGGCGGACCTCTCGACCGGTGAGTTCCAGGTACGGGAAATGGAGCTGGAGTTCCTCTCGTCCGAGCTGGGGCGCCTCGCCCCGTCGGAGCTCCTCCTCCCACGGTCGTTCGAGGACGACCCCATCCCTGGGCTGGAGGGGGACGGGCTCTTCGGTCCGTCAGGCCGGACCTTTCGGGACGAATGGGTCTTCGACGAGTCCCTGGGCGGCGAGGAGATCAGGAGTCGGTACGGGGTCCGGTCCCTCGAGGCGCTGGGCTTCGAGTCCGCCGACGGGCTCCTGGTCCAGGCGGCCGGAGCGCTCTCCGCGTACGTGAAGGAGATCCGCCCCACGGGAGCCCCTCCGCTCCGGCCTCCCCGCATCCTCCGTCCGGGCACCGAGATGGCGCTCGACGAGATGACGCGCAGAAACCTGGAGCTCACGGAGCCCCTCCGCACGGGCGACGAGAGCTCCACCCTGGTTTCCGTCCTGGACGACACGGTGACCGCCATGGGAGGCCGGCTCCTGCGCCAGTGGATCATCCGTCCGCTCGTCGTTGTCGAGGAGATCCGGCGGCGGCAGGAGGCCGTGAAGGAGCTAGTCGACGACAGGGAGCTCCGCGGTTGCCTTCGCTCGCATCTGGAGCGCATGCACGATCTGGAGCGTCTCGCGGGGAAGGTGGGGGCGAATCGGGTCACCCCGAGAGAGCTCCTCTCGATCGCGGCGTCCCTCGACCGGATCCCCCCGATCCGGGAGGTGGCGGCGAAGGTTGAGTCACCGCTCCTTCGGGAGGTGTCGGTGGAGCTCGATACGCTCGAGGACCTTGCACGGCGGATCGAAGCCGGGATCTCACCCGACGCTCCGTCAACCCTCCAGGAGGGCGGGGTAATCCGCGCCGGGTTCTCGGAACCGCTGGACGAGCTCCGGGAGGTGAGGGATGGCGCCCGAGACTTCATCGCCTCGCTCCAGGTTCGAGAGCGGGCGAGGACTGGGATCCAGTCTCTCAAGGTCGGTTTCAACCGCGTCTTCGGATACTACTTGGAGGTGACGAGGGCGAACGCGGTGCGGGTGCCGGACGACTACGTGCGGAAACAGACCCTCGCGAACGCCGAGCGCTACTTCACCCCCGAGCTCAAGGAGTGGGAGGAGAAGGTTTCGGGTGCCGAGGAGAAGATCCTGGCGCTCGAGTCAGAGCTCTTCCAGCGGATCCGAGGCGAGGTTGCCGCCCGGGTCGGGCGCCTCCAGGAGCTCGGCTGTCGCGTTGCCGTGCTCGATCTTCTTGCGTGTCTGGCTCAGGTGGCCGTGCGCCGGAGCTATTCGTGCCCTGTGCTGCACTCGGGCTTCGACGTCGAGATCCGCGGTGGGCGCCACCCCGTGGTCGAGACGATGATGCCACGGGCAGAGTTCGTCCCGAACGACCTCCTGCTTGGCGAGGGCGGGCGGATCGTGATCCTCACGGGCCCCAACATGGCCGGGAAGAGCACGATCCTCCGGCAGGTGGGGCTGATCCAGCTGCTCGCGCAGATGGGCTCTTTCGTCCCTGCGGAATCGGCCCGGATCCCAATCTGTGACCGCATCTTCACGCGAGTCGGAGCGTCGGACAACCTCGCCCGTGGGCAGTCCACCTTCATGGTCGAGATGAACGAGACGGCGGCGATTCTTCACCAGGCGACCCCGCGGAGCCTCGTGCTCCTAGATGAGATCGGCCGCGGAACCTCGACCTACGACGGTGTGTCCATCGCGTGGGCGGTGACGGAACACCTGCACGAAGTGGTCGGAGCCAAGACGGTCTTCGCCACCCATTACCACGAGTTGACCCAGCTCGCGGATCTTCTCACGGCGGTCCGGAATATGAACGTCGCAGTCAGGGAGACGGGGGACCGGATCGTCTTTCTCCGCCGACTGGAGGAAGGCGGAGCAGATCGCTCGTATGGAATCCACGTCGCTCGTCTCGCAGGTCTCCCCGACCCGATCATCGTCCGGGCGAGAGAGTTGCTTGCCGAGCTGGAGGGGAGCCACTCGGGGGGAGGGGAAGGGCTGGGGCGGCGGCGGGCACATCGCCCGGGCTCCACTCCTGGCTTGGATCAACTTTCCCTCTTCGTCGCCGAGGATCCGGTGATCACCCGACTCAGGAAGCTCGAACCGGAGAAGATGACGCCTCTGGACGCCATGAATATGCTTGCCGATCTGCGGAAGGAGCTCGACCGTCGAGGTCGGGGTGGGGACTCCGCCGCCGGTGAGGAGGGAGGCTCCTCGAGATGAGCTTCCGCTCACCGAGGCGGGAGAGAGGCTTCCCTCCAGCATCCTCCAGGGTGCCGAGCGCGTCGCAGGAACGCAGCCGGGCGTCCGCCGGCTGGTCCGCCGGAGACGCACCCATTAGGCTCATTTGGCTCGCCTCGTTTGCCGTCGTAGGTTGCTTCGGGCCGAACGAGATCGAGCAGCCGGTCCCGCTCTACGGTGAGGAGCCGATCGAGTACCCGCTCGGCCTCTGGGACGAGGGGCTCGAGGGCCAGACCGTTCTCCGTGTCCGCGTCACGGACGTAGGGACCGTCGACTCCGTGGAGGTGACAGAGTCGTCGGGTCATCTCGCTCTCGACTCCGCGGCCGTGGCGGGGGTGCGGGACCTACGGTTTCAGCCCGGGCAGAGGAACGGAAATCGCGTCCGCATGTGGGCCACCCTGCCCGTGCTCTTCTCCCGGCGGCCTCAGGCTCCCGGGGGCTGACCTCGGGTCCGGCAGCCGCCGAGCGTGGCCGAGGGGGTCACGCTGCCGACGGTCGACACCAGGAGCCACACCTGATGAACGAACGCCATGCGGCGCCCTACGAGGACGTCCTCGACCTCGTGGGGTGGACTCCGCTGGTACGCTTGAAGGGCGTGACCAAGGGGATCCGCACGCCCGTGTACGGCAAGTGCGAGTTCATGAACCCAGGCGGCTCCGTCAAGGACCGGATCGGGCGGGCGATCGTCGAGGGCGCCGAGAGGAGCGGGAAGCTCCGACCCGGCGGGACAATCGTCGAAGCGACTTCGGGGAACACCGGGGTCGCACTCGCCATGGCCGCGGTCGCGAAGGGCTATCGGTGCATCTTCACGATGCCCGACAAGATGAGCCAGGAGAAGGTGAAGCTCCTGCGCGCCTTCGGGGCCGACGTGGTCATCACTCCCACCGCCGTTCCGCCGGACCACCCCGATAACTATCTCCAGAAGGCGAAGAAGATTGCGGCGGAAACTCCGGGCGCCGTGCTCGCCGACCAGTTCTACAACCCGGCCAACCCGGAGTGCCATTACGAGACCACGGGACCGGAGTTGTGGAAGCAGACCGGGGGGCGCATCACCCACTTCCTCGCGGGAGCGGGCACCGGAGGGACGATCACCGGTGTGGCGCGTTATCTGAAGGAGCAGAACCCGAAGATCCGGATCATCGGCGTGGACCCGAAGGGGTCCGTGCTCGCTACGTACTTCCACACCGGCGAGCTCCCGGTAGGTGAGCCATACCAGGTCGAGGGGCTCGGGAATGACAAGATCCCCGGCACGCTCGACCTGGATCTCGTGGACGACTACGTGACGGTCGTCGACCGGGATTCCTTCCTAATGGCGCGGCGCCTGACCCGTGAGGAGGGCCTCTTCGTGGGCGGCTCCTCGGGGCTGATCGTGCATGCGGCTCTGGATGTCGCGCGTGAGGTGGACGACCCGGAGGCGCTGGTGGTCGCGATGCTATGCGATTGGGGTGAGCACTACCTGACCAAGCTGTACGACGACGAGTGGATGCGGTCGAACGGCTTCCTCCTGGCAGAGCGGAGGAGCGTGGGAGAGCTTCTCGGCGGGAAGCCGAGAGACGTGCCGCCACTGGTGTCCGTTGCCCCCTCCACGCCGGTCCGCATGGCGCTCTCGACCCTGACCACGCACGACGTGTCGCAGCTTCCGGTGATCCTGGACGGAGAGTGTGTGGGCTCGATTTCCGAAGGCGAGCTCATGGCGCGCGTGATCGAGGATCCCGATGTGCTGGCCGCCTCCGTCGAGCAGGTGATGGACCCGCCTTTCCCTGTGGTGGAGGCGCACCTGCCCTTGGAGCAGCTCGCCCGCTTTCTAACCCGTAAGAACGCGGCGGTGCTCGTGCGGAACGGGGAACGCATCTCCGGGATCGTGACTCGCTACGATCTGGTGCGAACCCTGACGGGGGCGGGGTGAGCGGAGGGTCGGCATCCGGCTCGGGATCGGGGTCGTCGGGGTCCGAGCCAGCGTCGGGCTCCTCCCCCCGCTTGGGGCCGCGACTCCGGATCGCCGTCCTCATGGGTGGCACCTCCGAAGAACGCGACGTGTCCCTCGCCTCGGGCGCCCAGGTGAGCCGAGCACTCTTGTCCCGCGGCCACGATGTGGTGTGCGTGGACACGACGAGAGGGGTCCTCCCTGCTGCCGAGGTGAGCCGGCTCCTGGAGGAAGGCGTCCGCCCGGACCCTCCACCGCCCGAGACGCTGGACCTCCTCGAAACCGGGGATGCGACTGCCCTCACGCGGGCTCCCGAGCTTGCGGACACCCAGGTCGTGTTTCCCGCGCTCCACGGTGGCTCGGGCGAGGACGGGACGCTACAGGCTCTCCTCGACCTTTCGGGCCTCGTCTATGCAGGGAGTGGGCGGCTCGGGTGCACGCTCGCGATGGACAAGGAGGTATCGAAACGTCTCCTGCGGGACGGGGGGATCCCAACACCGGATTGGCTCGTTGGGCCCGTTTCTCTCGATCGGGTGGTGAAGGAACTCGGCCTTCCCGTGATCATCAAGCCGCCCTCAGGCGGATCCACCCTCGGTCTCACCCTGGCCCACGACCTGTCCGAGCTCCAGGCGGGGGTCGAGGAAGCACTGTGTTACGAGGAGCGGGTGCTCTTCGAGCGGTACGTCCGTGGGAGAGAGCTCACGGTCGGGATCGTGGGTCGCGAGGCCCTTCCGGTAGGAGAGATCATCCCGGCGCACGAGCTCTTCGACTATGAGTGCAAGTATCAGCCTGGGCTGGCACAAGAGATCTTCCCCGCCGACATCCCAGAAGGGACCGCGCGGAAGGTCCAGGCGCTTGCCCTCGAGGTCCACGACGTCCTTTTCTTGCGGGATTTCTCGCGCGTGGATTTCATCCTGGACAGCGGTGGGAACGCGTGGTGCCTGGAAGCGAACGCCCTCCCAGGGATGACCGCTAACTCGCTCCTGCCCAAGGCGGCGGCGGCGGCCGGAATCTCCTTTCCCGAGCTCTGCGAGCGTATCGTCCAGCTCGCCCTCGAGCGCAGTTCCGGTGCGGGAACAACTCCTAGGGGGGTTGGGTTGTATCCATAGCCCGGGAGAGATACAATGGTCGCCCGGCCTCTTCTCCGGTTCTGATCCGTCCTCACACTCGGTGGTCCATGTCGTACGCGACCGAGCGCTTCGGTTTTGGCTACCACCTGACGCCCTGGGTCAAGCGGCTGCTCGTCGCCAACACGGCCGTCTTCCTGCTCACGGCCATTGTGGGCGGGAGCTTCTCCTACGACTGGCTCGGTTTCTCGCCCCAGCATGCCTTCACCCGGCCCTGGGGCGCCCTCACGTACATGTTCGTGCATGCCGACGTCTGGCATCTCCTTCTGAACATGCTGGGGCTCTTCTTCTTCGGCCCTCCCCTCGAGGGCCGGTGGGGCTCGCGAGAGTTCATCAAGTACTACCTGCTCTGCGGGATGGGCGGCGTTTTCCTGAGCTTCCTATTCGCCCCGAACGCCGCCATCATCGGTGCCTCTGCGGCCGTGTACGGCGTCGTGCTGGCCTTCGCGTGGTACTGGCCAGAGACCCCGATCTACGTGTGGGGGATCTTTCCGGTGAAGGCGAAGTGGCTCGTCGGCTTCTTCTTCTTCGCCACCCTCATCAGCGCCTTTGGGGGTGGAGCCCGGGGGGGGGTCGCCAACTTCGCACACCTTGGAGGGCTCCTCACGGGCGTGGGCTACCTAAAGTTCGGAGACCGTTTTGCCGCCCGACTAGGGGAAGTCCGCACCTCAGGGGAGTCCCGGAGGTTCGCGATCGTCCCGAGGAAGGAGTCGAGGGAGGAGGTCCGGGGGAAGCGGTCCGGTGGTCGGCGCGACTCTGCTGTTCGGCGGCAGGAGGAGGATCTCCTCGACGAGGTGGATCGCATCCTCGACAAGATCTCGGCCCGGGGGATGGGCGTCCTGACGGACGAGGAGCGGAATGTCCTAGACGAGATGTCGAGAAGGCGCCGCTCCAACTAGGGATGCTGTGCAGAGGCTCCAGGGCGCCCCTTATATTTCCCATTTCCCAATCCATTCTCGGTCTCTCGGGCAACCGGAGATCGTGAGCCACATCGTATTCGGGAGTCGCAGGAGGACGTCGTGTCCGGTCACAGCAAGTGGTCTCAGATCAAGCGGAAGAAGGCCGTCACCGATCAGAAGCGCGGCCAGGCGTTCACCCGGCTGATCCGCGAAATCACGGTCGCGGCTAGGTCGGGGGTAGGGGACCCGGAGTTCAACCCGCGGCTCCGCCTGGCCGTCGATACGGCGAAGGCGGCGAACATGCCGCAGGACAACATCGACCGGGCGATCAAGCGGGGGACCGGAGAGCTCGAGGGAGTCCACTACGAGGAGGTCGCCTACGAGGCCTACGGGCCCGGGGGCGCGGCCCTCTATATCGAGGCGACGACCGACAACCTGAACCGGACGGTGGCTGAGATCCGGCATCTCCTCGAGCGGCACGGGGGGAACCTCGGGACGGCCGGATCGGTGGCCTGGCAGTTTTCCCGAAAGGGACAGATCTATGTGGACTCGAAGCGATACCACGAGGAGGCTATCCTCGAGGCCGCGCTCGAGGCCGGAGCAGAGGACGTCGCGTCCCTCGCCGGTGAGTTCATCGTCACCACCGAGGTCAATGCGTTTCACGAAATCCAGAGCGTCTTGAAGAACGCGGGAATCGAGTTCTCCCAGGCGGAGCTGGCGATGATCCCCCAGAATGAGATTCCCGTGACGGGGGGGGACGCGGAGCGCCTGATGAAGCTCCTCGACGCGCTCGACGGTCACGACGACGTCCAGAAGGTCTCCTCGAACGCGAACATCGACGAGAAGCTCCTCGCTGAGGCGATGTCGTGACGGAACTGCTGTGACCGGAGGAGGCCCGGATCCGCGGATGACGGTGGTTGGGATCGACCCCGGCACGATGGTTACGGGCTACGGGGTCGTCGCCCGGGACGGAGGCACCCGGCTCACTCTCATCGAGTGCGGGGTCGTCCGGCCTACACCGCGAGCGCATCTGGCCGAGCGCATCCGCGAGATCTTCGAGGAGATGGAGCGGCTCCTCGACCGCTTCCAGCCTTGCGTGGTCTCGGTGGAGACCGTCTTCCAGGGGAAGAACGCTCACAGCGCGCTCGTGCTGGGGCACGCTCGCGGCGTGATCCTCCTCGCCGCTGCGCTGCGTGGGCTCGAGATCCACGAGTACTCCCCCCGGGAGATCAAGAAGGCCGTGGTCGGCACCGGGGCCGCCACGAAGGACCAGGTGGGATTCATGGTTCAGGAGCGGCTCAGGCTCAAAGCTCCCCCACGGCCGTCGGACGCCGCCGACGGGGTGGCGGCTGCGCTTTGTCACTTCGTCCTCGGCGTGGACGGTGCAACGACGGGGGTGCTCGCCCACCGCTTCGCGCGAGGCTCGACTTCATGATCAGTCGGATTCGGGGGAAGCTCGTCGCGCGAGGGGTGGACGGGGTCGAGATCGCGACGGCGGGAGGGGTGGTGTACGAGATCGCCGTTCCGCTCACGGTCGCTGAGCGCCTCCCGCCACTGGGTGAGGAGATGGAGCTCCGAACCGTCTACGTCGTGCGCGAGGACCACGCCGCGCTCTACGGGTTCCTGGAGGTGGGCGAGCGGCTCCTCTTCCAGCGCCTGCTCGGTGCGTCCGGGGTCGGGGGGAAGGTGGCGCTCGCCATGCTCTCCACGTACTCGGCCCCGCGACTGGCGAGGGTGCTCGCCGAGAGGGACGTGGGAGCTCTCGTCCAGGTGCCGGGGATCGGAAAGAAGAAGGCCGAGAAGCTGGTGGTCGAGCTCGCCGATCGGGTTGGGGATCTGCCTCTGGACGGGACTGAGCCGTTGGGGACGGTCGGCAGCGCGCAGGCGGCGGTGCGAGCGCTCGTGGCGCTCGGGATGTCCTTCGCGGAGGCTGAGGGGGCGGTGCGAGGCGTCCTTGAGGACGGGGCTCTCACGGACACGAACGAGCTGGTCCGCAGGGCGTTGGCGCGCGCATGACCGTGGAGCGGGAGGTCACCACCCCAGAGGAGCTCTCGGAAGACCGGAGCGTGGAGCCGGGTCTGCGCCCGAGTCGGCTGAAGGAGTTCATCGGGCAGGACAAGCTGAGGGACGCTCTCGGGATCGCCATCGAGGCCGCGCGTGGGCGCCGGGAGCCCCTCGACCACGTGCTCTTCCACGGTCCGCCGGGGCTCGGAAAAACGACGCTCGCCGCGCTTCTTTCGACCGAGATGGGCGCCGACATCAGGACCACATCGGGGCCCGTCCTTGAGAAGCCTGCCGACCTGGTGGGGATCCTCACGAACCAGAAGAGGGGGGATGTCCTCTTCATCGACGAGATCCACCGGCTCCGTCCTATCATCGAGGAGTTTCTCTACCCGGCCATGGAGGATCATCGGGTGGAGATCCGGATCTCGGATGGACCGAAGGCGCAGACGATGACCCTCGCGATCGAACCGTTCACGCTGGTCGGCGCGACGACCCGCTTCGGGCTCCTGACCGCGCCGATGCGCGCCCGGTTCGGGATCGTGCACCGGCTGAATTTCTATCCCGCGGCGGATCTCGCTCGGATCATCCGGAGGAGCTCGGGAATCTTCGATGTGGAGGTCACGGAAGAAGGAGCGGAGGAGCTCGCGCGGCGTTCGAGGGGAACGCCCCGCGTGGCGAACCGACTCCTTCGCCGCGTTCGCGACTATGCAGAAGTCCGGGCGGCGGGGGTGATTGACGGGGAGGTCGCCCGGGCGGCCCTCGAGCTTCTGGACGTCGACGAGTACGGGCTGGACGAGATGGACGCCCGGATCCTGAAAACGATCCTGGAGAAGTTCGAGGGGGGACCCGTGGGGCTCGGTTCTCTCGGTGTGGCCGTGGGGGAAGACGCGGAGACGCTGGAGGAAGTCTACGAGCCGTTCCTCATCCAGGAGGGGTTTCTGATGCGGACCCCTCGCGGCCGCGTCGCGACCCCGCGCGCGTACCGGCGATTCGGCTTCGTTCCGCCTCAGGGGCTCCGGGATCAGGCCTCCCTCTTCCGTGACCCGCAGGAGTGAGTCGCCCCCACCCCTCCTCTTCGCCGCCCCCCGATCTCAGGCGTACCGAGGCGTACGACTACACCCTTCCGCCCGGGCGCATTGCCCGGTACCCGTCCGAACGGCGGGACGGGAGCCGCCTTCTCGTCGTGCCCAGGGGGGCCCTCGAGGGCGATGGCCTCGGCTCCCCCTCAAGCTCCGACCCGTTCCAGGATCTCTCCTTCTCAGATCTCCCCTCGCTCGTGCGCGAGGGGGACGTCCTCGTAGTAAATGAGAGCCGCGTGCTGCCCGTGCGCCTTCTCGGGAGGAAGCCCACGGGTGCCGAGTGCGAGGTGCTCCTCCTCCGGCCGGTGGAGAGGGGTGCGGATCCCTCGGAGGCGGCGCGTTGGGAAGCGCTGGTCCGCCCTGGGTCGAAGCTCAAGCCGGGGCGGAGGGTCGTCGTCTCCCCGGAGCTCGAGGTCGTCGTGGAGGCGGGGCTCCCAAATGGCTTGCGGGTAGTCCGCCTCGAGAGCGCGGTCCCTCTCCGAGATGCCCTCGAGCGCAACGGGCGCATACCCCTTCCTCCCTACCTCGAGCGGGAGGACGAGCCCGCAGACCGGGAGCGCTACCAGACCGTGTACGCTCGGACGCCCGGCTCCGTGGCTGCGCCGACTGCCGGGCTTCATTTTACCCCCGAACTTCTGGAGTGCATCGACGCCCATGGAGCACGGATCGCGAAAGTGACGCTCCACGTGGGACCCGGCACCTTCCGTCCCGTGACGTCGGAGACGATCGAGGAGCACCGAATGGATGGGGAGCGGTGGCACGTGCCCGCGGATGCGGCGGTCGCCATCGCCAAGGCTCGCCAGCGCGGGGGGCGCGTCTGGGCGGTGGGCACGACGGTCGCACGGACGCTCGAGAGCGCTGCGGATGAGACGGGAAAGGTTCGAGACGGGGAGGGCGAAACCGACCTCTTCATCTTCCCCGGCTACCCGTTCAAGGTAGTGGACGCGCTGATCACGAACTTCCATCTGCCTCGGTCTACTCTACTCATGCTCGTCGCGGCGTTTGCAGGCTACCGGACCACCCTCGCGGCATACGCGCGCGCCGTCGCCTCCGGCTACCGCTTCTACTCGTATGGAGATGCGATGGTCGTGACGCCGCGCTCCGGGGAGCGCCCGTGACGGCTCCGCTTCCGGCGTTCGCCTTCGACCTCCTCGCGACGGAAGGGCGGGCCCGGACAGGCGCGTTCGCTACCCCGCATGGAGTCGTTGAAACGCCCCAGTTCATGCCGGTCGGGACGCTCGGGGCCGTGAAGACGCTCTCCCCCCACGAAGTGGCCGGACTCGGTGCCACCATGGTGCTTGCGAACACGTACCACTTGTATCTGAGGCCCGGGCACGAGGAGGTCCACGAGCTCGGGGGGCTCCATGCGTTTATGCGATGGAGCGGTCCCATTCTGACGGACTCCGGTGGATACCAGGTCTTCTCGCTTTCCGGGATCCGCGAAGTGCGCGATGACGGCGTCGAGTTCCAGAGCCATCTGGACGGATCGCGTCACCTCTTCACGCCGGAGCGAGTTACGGAGATCCAGCGGCGCCTCGGGGCCGACGTGATCATGGCCTTGGACGAGTGCCCGCCGGGGGGGTGCTCGGCCGAAGTGGCCGGGGCCGCGAACGCCCGCACCCTGGCCTGGCTCGCGCGGTGCCGCGATCGCTTCGCCGAGCTCTCGGGCCGGCACGAGGGCCCCGAGCAGAGTCTCTTCCCCGTCCTCCAGGGGAACGTCTATCCTGAGCTACGCCGTGAGCAGGCGCGATCGGTCCAGGATCTCAGTAGTTGGCAGGGGTATGGGATCGGTGGCCTCTCCGTCGGGGAGGAGAAGGAGCACATGTGGCGGATCCTCGAGCTACTGGATGAGGAGCTTCCGACCGACGTCCCCCGTTACCTGATGGGTGTGGGATACCCGGATGACCTTCTCGAGGCCATTGCCCGAGGGTGCGACATGTTCGACTGCGTCGCCCCCACGAGGAATGCGAGGCATGGAACGGCCTGGGTCACGGAGGAGGGGCAAGTGAACCTGAAGGCTGCCCGCTTCCGCCTCGATCGGGCTCCCCTCGACGCGCATTGCGATGCCTACTGTTGCACGCACTTCGATCGGGCGTATCTACGGCACCTGACGATGTCGGGAGAGGCGTTCGCGCACCGCCTCCTCTCGCTCCACAACCTGCGGTTCCTCCTCCGACTCGCCGAGGAGTCGCGGCGGAGGATCCGGGCCGGAGAGTTCGCCTCTTGGGCTGGGGAATGGCTGGAACGGTATCGGGCCCAGCGGGGGTAATCACTCCTCCGCATCGAAGCCGGATGTGGCCGGCCCGGAGCTGCGGTCGGCTAGGACGAATGCGCTGGTCCCGAACCCGGGCCGGCACCCACCCACACCCGACGGAGTCGTGGTGACGCATCTCCCCTTGGGCCTCATGATGGCAACCCCCGAGGGCGGTAGCCCGCTCTCCTTCCTGCTGATCCAGATCCTTCTGATCGGCCTCATCTTCTACTGGCTCCTGATCCGGCCCCAGAAGAAGGAGCGCGAGCGCCACGACGCAATGATCGCCGGGCTGAAGAAGGGAGACGAGGTCACGACGGTGGGAGGCATCATCGGGACGATTGTCCACGTGGACGACGCCCGGCTCACGCTGAGGACGGCCGAGAGCACGCGCCTGGTGATCGAGCGGGGGAAGGTCAGCAGCCTCGTGAGCGCGGGGAAAGAGGGTGAGGGGTGATCACCACCGCGGACCGGGCTGGACGCGCCGCCCTCGATCGCGCGCATGGGTCGGATGGAGGGAGGCGGCGTGTCGGCCCGTGAGATCGTCCTGCTCGGGGACCCAATTCTCCGGGCGCGGGCCGCGGCCGTGGGGTCCTTCGACGACGAGCTCAGGGAGCTCGTCCGGGACATGTTCGACACCATGTACAGTGCCGAGGGCGCGGGGCTCGCGGCGCCTCAGGTCGGGGTGGGCATACGGGTTATCGTCGCCGAGATCGTGGAGGAGGGTGTCGCCCCGGTGCGGGTCGTGCTTGTGAATCCCGAGATCGTTGAGACGAGCGACGAAATCGACCGCGACTCCGAGGGGTGCCTTAGCATCCCCGGGGTGAGCGAGGTGGTCGCCCGTCCGGCCTCGGTCACGGTGCAGGGGCTCGACCCGACCGGAAGCCCGGTCCGGGTCGAGGCCGGCGGCCTCCTCGCACGCGTGCTTCAACATGAGGTGGACCACGTGAACGGAGTCCTCTTCATCGATCGCCTGACCCCGCTCAAGCGTCGGATCCTCCTCCAGAAGTACCGCAAGCTAGGGGCGAAGGACTAAGCAGATTGTTGAGAGTCCTCTTCTGGGGCACGCCCGAGTTCGCGGTTCCCTCCCTGCGCGCGCTCCTGGGGGCGGGCCACGAGGTGGTGGGTGTGGTGACGCAACCCGACCGGCAGGCCGGGCGGGGAAGGAAGCTCAAGGCGTCGGCGGTGAAGGAGGTGGCGGTCGCGGAGGGGCTGCCGATCCTTGTTCCCGACCGCCCGAGGGGTCAGGCGTTCGTAGAGGAGGCGCGAGCGCTTCGCCCCGAGCTCTCCGTAGTCGCCGCTTACGGCCACATCCTTCCCCTCGAAGTTCTGGAGGTGCCCGAGCAGGGTTCCCTTAACCTGCACGCTTCGCTCCTTCCCGAGCTCAGGGGAGCGGCGCCCGTGAATTGGGCGCTCATCCGAGGTCTCGACCAGACCGGAGTGACGATCATGCGGATGACCGAGGGGATGGATGAGGGGCCGATCCTTCTCCAGCGGGAGCTGCCCATCTCGGCGAATGACACGGCCTCAGGGGTCCTTGTCCGGCTGGCCGAGCTTGGAGCGGAAGCGTTGGCGGGGGCGCTCGCCCTCCTCGAGGCGGGAACGATCGAGGCGAGGCCCCAGGATCACGGACAGGCGACGTACGCGCCCAAGATTAGCCGGGAGACCGCACGCATCGACTGGTCTCGTTCGGCCGTGGAGGTGGGGAACCATATGCGAGGGATGGACGCCGTCCCCGGGGCGTGGACGACGCTCGATGGAGAGTCGATCAAGCTGTTTCGGCCCGTGGTCCTGAAGGAGGACGCAGGCGCTGCTCCGGGGAGTGTCCTTCAGGCGGATCCGGACCAGGGCCTCGTGGTTGCCACGGGCAGAGGACGGCTCCGCCTGGACGAGGTGCAGCCCGCCGGAAAGCGGAGGATGGGAGCGGCCGCCTGGCTCCGTGGCCGAGGGCCGCTCGACGGGGCGCGATTTTCGTGAAGACGACCGGCCCGGGGCGGAGCGGACTGAGGCGGAGCGGACTGCAGGTTCCGCGTCTGCACCTCGTGACGGACGATCGGATCCTGGCCCGTCCAGACTTCCTCCCGCGGGCCGGGGATGCGCTGGAGGCAGGGGGGAGGGGGATCGCCCTCCACCTCCGGGGTCCGCTCACTTCGGGGCGACAGCTCTGGGAGCTCGGGCGCACGCTTCTCCCGGTGGCGAGGCGCCATGGCGCTCTCCTGATCGTGAATGACCGGGTCGACCTCGCCCTGACCCTTTCCGCAGACGGGGCGCATCTGGGAGGGCGCAGCCTCTCCGCAGACGTGGCTCGCCAGCTGCTCGGTCCCACATTCCTCCTCGGTCGGTCGGTGCACCCACCGGCGGAGCCCACGCGATTTCTGGCGGAGCCTGTCGAATCCCGCACGGAGGTGAGCTACCTTCACGCCGGGACGATCTTCCCGAGCCTGTCGCACCCGGACCGGGCCGGAGTCGGCGTCGAAGGCTTCCGCGCGCTGGCCGCTGCCCATGCCGGAACCCCGGTGCTTGCGATCGGTGGGGTGACGAGTGAGCGGGTCGTCGAGCTGCTCGGCGCTGGAGCGCACGGGATCGCCGTCGTCCGGGCCGTCTGGGAGGTCTCCAGGATCACCGCTGCCGTGAGAGGTCTCCTGGACGAGATCGAGGGAGCAGTGGATGGGAGCCGGAGCGAAGGAGGGGTGGGTGTCCGTCGGCCAGCGTGACGAAGAGCGTGGAACCGGAGTTCTCCTTCAGGTGAACGGAAGGGAGCGCTGGGTCCCAACGGGAACCACGGTGGGGGATCTCCTCGCGGAGCTCGATCTCGTCGCGGCGCTGGTCGTTGTCGAACGGAACCGCGAGATCCTGCAGCGTGATCTGTACGGTCGGACCACCTTGGCGGAAGGCGACGCGCTCGAGCTCGTGCACTTCGTCGGGGGAGGAACGGATTCATGACGACGAAAGCGAAGAAGAGGACGAGCGCGGGCCAGGATCGGCGTGCGGCGGATGCTCTGGACGGGCCGCTCCGCATCGGGGACCGGACCTTCGCCTCCCGGCTGATCGTCGGGACGGGAAAGTATCGGGACAATAAGACGATGGTCCGCGCGATCCGGGCGAGCGGGACGGAGATGGTCACCGTCGCGGTGCGCCGCGTCGAGCTCGACCGGTCGAAGGAGGAGTCGATCCTCCGCCACCTGGACTCCGGGGAATTCTTCCTGCTCCCCAATACAGCCGGCTGTTACACGGCCGAGGAAGCCGTCCGCTATGCACGCCTGGGTCGGGCGGCGGGGCTGAACGACTGGGTGAAGCTCGAGGTAATCGGAGACCAGGCCACGCTTCTCCCCGACGTGCAGGCCACGCTCGAGGCCGCGCGAACGCTCGTCGCGGAGGGCTTCAAGGTCATGGCGTACACGAATGACGATCTCGTGACGGCCCTCCGCCTCGAGGACGCGGGATGTGTCGCCGTGATGCCGCTCGCGAGCCCCATCGGAAGCGGCCTCGGCCTCATCAACCCTTACTATATCCGTGAGATCAAAGCTCGTCTCACTTCACCGGTGATCGTCGATGCCGGCGTGGGCACGGCCTCTGACGCATGCGCCACCATGGAGCAGGGAGTGGACGGCGTGCTCATGAACACGGCGATTGCCGCGGCGGACGATCCCGTGGCGATGGCGCACGCGATGCGCCTCGGAGTTCAGGCCGGGCGTCTCGCCTACCTGGCCGGGAGGATGCCGGCCCGGGAGGTCGCGGTCCCGAGCTCTCCCACTCGAGGCATGCTCGGCTGACCGTCACGCCGGCTCGGCGGGTTGCCCTCTCACTCCTCCGCGAGGTGGATCGGGGACGCCGGCTCGACCTGGTCTGGGAGTCGGCGGCTCCCGACCTGTCCCCCGTGAATCGTGCGTGGGTCCACGAGCTCCTGTTCGGAGTCTTCCGGCTCCGAGGGCGAATCGATCACTTGCTCGGGCTCCACCTGCATCGTGGGGTTGGCTCCCTCCCTCTCCCTCTCCTGCAAGTCCTGAGGCTGGGCGCCTACCAACTCGTCGGGATGGGGTCCGTTCCCGACTATGCGGCCGTTTCGCAAAGCGTGTCCCAGGCCCGCGATGATGCGGGAGCCAAGGGGGCGGGGGTCGCGAACGCCGTGCTCCGCGCCCTTGGACAGGCCGGCGGCGACGTGGATCGATTCCCGTCGTTCGAGCGCGATCCTGTCGAGCACCTCGTGACCTGGGGATCGCACCCCCGCTGGCTCGTGGAGCGCTGGGTGGAGCGGTTCGGGGCGGCCGCCGCGGGGGCCGTGGTCGAGGCTGGCAACCGTGTGCCGCACCTATTCCTGCGGCCGATCGGGGTCCCACTCACCCACGCCGCCGACCAGCTGGCAGCGGCGGGGATCCCGTCCGAGGATGGTCCTCCCGGCACCGCGACCCTGCGTCTTCCCCCGGGGACGGATCCGGTCGCGGCGCTCGGCGCGGTTCCCTCGATCATCCAAGATCCCGCGGCCTCGAGCGTTGCAGAGCTCGTCGGTGCCAGCCAAGGGGATCGCGTCCTCGATCTCTGCGCGGCTCCAGGGGGAAAGGGGATCGCGCTCATGGGGCTTGGCGCCCGCGTCTTTGCGACGGACCCCTCCCGGACCCGGCTTCTGCGGATGAGGCAGGCGCTTCACCGTCTCGGGCTGCCGGTGCGCATCGCGGTCGGACGAGCGGAAGCACCTCCATTCGCTCCTGCCGATGTGGTCCTCGTGGACGTCCCCTGTACGGGAACGGCGACGCTCGCGAGGCACCCGGACACCCGCTGGCGGCTCGGTCCGGACGCTCCGGCGCACCTGGCTAGCATACAGGCTCAGATCCTCGCAGGGGCGGCGAGCGCCGTGCGTCCCGGTGGGCTCCTCGTCTACGCGACGTGCACGCTGGAGGCGGAGGAGAACGAGGGCGCGATCCAGGCATTCCTAGGACATCACCCGGACTTTGCACCGGAGGGAGAGACGGCGATACTTCAAGTGTTCCCAGGCACAATGAGCACGGACGGGGCGTTCGCCGCCCGACTCAGGAGAGCGAGGTGAGACTGGGAGGATCGCTGCGTCGAAACCGGGCCTCAGGACAGGCCTCTTCGCCGAAGGTGGGCACTCCGGATTGGAAGGCTCGCGGTCGGGTTCTGCTTCTCGCCGGCACGCTGGTCGTGACGGGATCGAGCGTCGGATACCTGTATGCGACACAGATCGCCTTCCCGCTCCCCGAACATCACACCGAGGACTACCGCGAGGTCCCGGATCTGCGCGGGAGGACCCTGGCGGAGGCAGAGACCCTGCTCACGGAGATGGGGCTCCAGGTCGGCGCCGTGGACTCGATCCGTCACCCGGAGCGACCCGAGGGGTCAGTCGTTGGACAGAGCCCCTTCCCTGGCCATCTTGCGGTCCCAGCGGGTTCCGTGGAGCTGACGCTAAGCTCCGGGCCCGAACGACGCTCGGTGCCGGATGTGACCAGCATGCGCGCCGACCGCGCGATGGCGGTTCTCCAAGCATCCGGATTCGACGTCAACGTGGATTCAGTCGAGGCCGAAATCCCCCCTGGAAGGGTGATCGCGACCTCGCCGAGCGTCGGGGAGGAGCTATCGCTTCCCGCGCGTGTGCGACTTACGGTGAGCTTGGGGCTGCCCACCTTTCCGATGCCCGGCCTCGTGGGGCTCGAAGAGGAGGAGGCCCGTGCCCTTCTGGATTCGCTCGGCCTCGTGGTTGGTGAGGTGGGGCGGCGTCTCACTTTCAACCGGGGAGGCGAGGTGATCGAGCAGTTACCTCTTCCGGATTCGCTGGTGACGCCTGGGGCCCAGGTGCAGATCGTGATTGGTCGAGGGCTGTGACGATGACGAAGAAACCGTCGAACCTTCCCTATCTGATTGCCTCGACCGGGGCCCTAGCGGTCATCGTCGCGGCCTGGCTCGGTCGGGATCGGATCCCCAGCGTGGCCCCGGGAGACGCGGCCCCCGACTTCGAGGCGGTGACCCTCGACGGCCGTCCTGCCTCGCTTGACGACTTCGCTGGGAAGATCGTCCTCCTAAATATCTGGGCTACGTGGTGTGCGCCGTGTGAGGAGGAGATGCCCTCCATGCAACGGTTGTACGAGGAGTTGAACAGCCAAGGGCTCGAGGTCGTTGCAGTGAGCATCGACGCCAGGATGGGCGAAGTGGACGCTGCCGGATACCCAGGGGGAGACATCGGCAAGTTTGCCAGGGACCATGGGCTCACGTTCACGATCCTCCACGATCCCCGGGGTCGTATCCAGCGCACGTACATGACGACCGGCGTTCCGGAGTCGTTCGTCATCGGTCGGGACGGGATCATCTACGGCAAGAGGGCGGGCGCCGTGGAGTGGGACAACCCGGATCTCTCTGCCCTCATTCGACGGCTCCTGGACGAAGAGGCCTGACCTTCCGTGGGCTCCTTGTCGGGTCTCCTGATTCGGAACTGGAAGCTCAAGTTCTCCGCGTTTGGAGTGGCCCTTCTGCTCTGGGTAGCGGTGCGGGCGGAGTCGCCAAACCGCCAGGAGATCGCCGGCGTGCCCGTGCAAGTGGATATCGGGGACCCCGCGTGGGCGCTCGTTGACGGACCGGTACCCGCGTCCGTGACTGTCCGCTTCTCGGGTCCATCCCGCGAGCTCATGAGCATAGCCTTCGACCAGCCCGCGGTCGTGATTCCGTTGGAGGAGATTGCCTCGGGCGACACGATCGTACTCCTTCGGACGTCGTGGGTCCGAGTGCAGGACCACCAGGGCGTGGTCGCGGAGGACATCCAGCCATCGTCGGTGCGACTCACCTTCGTGCGAAATGGGAGAGGGCTACCGAGGTGAGCCGGGAGCTGATCCTCGGCATCGAGACGTCGTGCGATGAGACCGCCGTCGCACTGCTCGCGGACGGGAAGGATCTTCTCGCGCACGTCATCCTCTCGCAGGACGTTCATGAGATCTACGGCGGTGTGGTCCCCGAGCTCGCCGCCCGAGCCCACCTCGCCGTTTTGGACGACGTCGTTCGTGAAGCGTTGGGTCGGGCGGAGGTCTCGCTCGACCAGCTGTCCGCCTTTGGAGTGACGGCCGGGCCCGGTCTGATAGGAGCGCTTCTCGTGGGCGTCTGCTGGGCGAAGGGAGCGGCGTTTGGCCTTGGGCGTCCACTCGTGCCCGTCCACCACATGGAGGCCCATCTCTTTGCTCCTTCGCTCGAGGATCCAGAGGCGGAGCCTCCCTTCGTGGCCCTTCTGGTCTCGGGTGGGCATACGCTCCTGCTCCATTGCGAGTCGTGGGGTCGGTATCGGCTCCTGGGACAGACGCGGGACGACGCGGCGGGGGAGGCATTCGACAAGACGGCGAAGCTCCTGGAGCTCCCCTACCCGGGGGGGCCTCAGATCGAGTTGCTTGCCCGGGCGGGAGATCCAGCCCGCTTTCCCCTTCCGCGGCCCATGCTCCGGAGAGACCAGGAGCCGGGTGATCCGGACTTTCTCGATTTTTCTTTCTCGGGGCTGAAGACCGCGGTCGCGGAACGGGTGTCCGAAGTGCGGAGGGCGGGCCGTCTCGAGGAGGAGCGCGCCCACCTGGCGGCAGCGTTCCAGAGCGCGGTGGTCGACACCCTCGCGGCCAAGACGCTCCGGGCGGTCGGGCTCACGGGGTGTCGACGCGTATTGCTGGGGGGAGGCGTCTCCGCGAACCGTGCCCTTCGCGAGGAGCTCTCGCGGAGGCTGGGTCCAGGGGGGCAACTCTTCTCCTCCTCGACGCGGCTCTCGCTCGACAATGGGGCAATGGTCGCTAAGGCCGCGGCCTTCCGGCTGTCGAGGGGGGAGATCGGGGAGCTCGATCTGAACGCGAATGCCTCTTTGCCTTTCCCCGGTCTCTCGGCCTGACGGGGCCGGGCCGCAACGCCGTCGCCATGGACACGTACGTGCCGTCCGCCCGAATGCTCACGATCGTTCACGGATCTGACCTGCACTTCGGGAAGCCCCACGATCAGGGCGTGGCGCTCGCGTTCCTCGAGTCCGCGCGCCAGCTCCGGCCTGACCTGATCGTCCTCTCCGGGGACTTCACGCAAAGGGCAAAAGTCCGGGAGTACCAGGCCGCTCGGGACTTTCTCCGGCGGCTGCCCTCTGTTCCCCTCGTCGTCACGCCGGGGAATCACGACGTGCCCTTGTACCGGGTGGTGGAGCGTCTCTTTGCCCCGTACCGGAACTACCGAGCCTTTATCCGGGACGAGCTCGATACCGTCACGCGCCTTCCGGGTATCACCGTGGTGAGTCTCAACTCCTCGGAGCCGTACCGCGCGATCGTGAACGGCCGGATCGGGCGCGACCAGCTCTCATTCGCCCGTAAGACATTCGAGTCGGCCCCGAAAGGAGACGTGAAGGCGGTCGTCGCACACCATCATCTGGCCCCTGCCCCAGACTACGAGGGAGGCCATCCCCTTCCCGGAGGTGGGAAGATCCTGGAGACGCTCCAGGAGATGGGTGTGGAGCTCGTCATGGGAGGTCACCTCCACCGGGCCTATATCGGGAACTCCCTGGACGTCCTTCCAGGAACGAGTCGGGACCCCGGGATCGTGATCGTGCAGAGCGGCACGACCACCTCCCGGCGCGGCCGGGCTCGGGAGCGGGCCAGAAACTCGTTCAACTGCATCCGCATCGATGGGTCGTGCCTCGAGGTCACGCACTACATGCACTTCGAGGAAGCCGGTGGGTTCGCCCCGCTGAGTGTCCATTCGTTCCCGCGAGGGCTTCGCCGGTGGTTTGGCGAGGAACCCCCGGCCGGCGGCGGGGGGGAGCGCGAAATGCGAGCACCGGGCCCCCGGCCGCTCCGGGGGGAGGCGCCTTGAGAACTCCCGTCGCGGCCCTCCTGCTCTTCCTCGCCCTTGGAGCAGCCACGACGGTTGAACCGGCCCACCTCGAGGCCCAGACCCCCAGCCGTCCGGAGATCACGTCGCTTCGCTTCGAGGGCAACGCGAGCGTCCCGGGAGAGCTTCTCGCGGGCGCGATCCTGACCCGTCCCACGACGTGCCGTTTCACGTCGATCCTCCTCCGGCCGCTCCGGCCGCTGTGTTGGACGAAGGCGGAGTTCGCGCACGATCGCTCCTATCTGAACCCCCGGGAGTTCGAGGACGATTACCAGAGACTCCTTCTCCTGTACTGGCAGCGTGGGTTCCGCGAGGCCCTGGTCGACACCGTTGTGGTGCGCACCCCCGACAACCGGGCCGCGATCACCTTCCAGATCGACGAGGGGGAGGCGTACCGGATCGCTTCGCTTGAGGTCCTGGGGTTGGAGGAGCTCGGCGACCCGTCCCTGGAAGAGGATCTGCCCGTTTCCGTCGAGGATCCGCTGAACCAAGTCTTGCTGGAGATGGCTCGGGACACGTTGGGCCAGCGCCTCCGTAACTTGGGATACGCTCGTGTCCAGGTCCTTCGGAACGTCTTCATCCCAACGGGCTCGAGGAGAGCGGAGGTCGAGTTCGACGTGTATACGGGCCCGCGGGCCCGCTTCGGACGGATCAGTATCGTTGGAGGACCCAGCACGGGCGGCGAGGAGCTCGAGGAGACGGTGATCCGGAGGATGCTCCCGTTCGCGGAGGGCACGGTCTACAACCGGGAGCTCCTCTTCGAGGGACAGCGGAACCTTTACGATATGCAGGTCCTGGCCCACGCCTCGATCCTCGAGGATCTGGAGCATGAGCCCGACAGCATCGTGCCCCTCACGGTGACGGTGAACGAGGGGGTCCGACATCGGGTCCGGGCCGGGGGTGCCTGGAACACGGCCGAGTGCTTCAGCGCCGAGTCCCAGTGGACCAGCTTCGACTTCTTCGGAGGCGCCCGTCGGCTGGTGGTTCGGGCAAGGGTCGCGAACGTCCTCACTCACACGTTCGAGGAGTCGTTCTGTGCCGGGGCGGGCACGGAGGTGTACGGCGATCCGAACTGGGTGGTGTCCGCGGACTTTACTCAACCATTCATTCTTTCGCCGCGGAACTCCTTCACCGCTTCCCTTTTCGCGGAGAGGCAGAGCCTCCAAGACGTCTTCGTGCGGGAGGCCCTGGGGCTCAACTTGAACCTGATCCGGAGCCTCGGACGGGCGAGCCCCCTCACCCTTTCATACCGTCCCCAGCTCGCTCGGCTGGACGCTGCCGAGATCTTCTTCTGCACGAGCGTGCTCGTGTGCAACCCCCTCGACATCGACCTGCTTCAGGCCTCGAACCGGCTCTCGCCTTTGGGGCTCTCCTTCTTCCGGGACCGTACGAATCGGGCTCTCGCGCCCACCGGGGGATACACCCTCCTCGCGGACACGGAGATCGCGGCTACGTGGACGGGTTCGGACTTCGCCTACAGGAGGGCGCTTGGCGAGGTCACCACGTTCTGGGGGTTTGGCGGCGAGTTCGTCTTGGCCGGGAGGCTCCACGGAGGGTGGCTCGGGGCTGGTCCTTTCAAGGGGTTGACCGCGGTGGGTGGGGAGGGCAGTCGGGAGGTCGCGCATCCCCAGAAGCGGTTCTACGCTGGGGGATCCAATTCCGTGCGGGCCTACTCGCAAAACCAGCTCGGCCCGAAGGTGGCTTCGGTGCGGTTGGAAGACCTCCTCTTCCCGTTGGTGGAGGGAGAAGATCCGGCTTGCCTTCCCGACGAGGTCGTGGACCTCACCTGCGACGCCTCCACGCTCGGCGCCGGGGCCTTTGTCGCGCGCCCGACCGGCGGGAGCCGGCACGTCGAAGGTACCGTGGAGCTGCGCTTCCCCGTGTGGGGGCTGAACATATCGGGGGCCACCTTCCTCGACTTCGGCCAGGTGTGGGACGCGGCTGCGGGGTTCACTTTCGATCGGCTCGCGTTGGGTCCCGGCATCGGGCTTAGGTATGCGACTCCGGTGGGGCCCCTGCGGATCGATGTCGCGTACCACGGGCCAGAGATATCGAGGCGCCCCGTCGTGACCTCGCAGCTCCGGCCGTACGAGCCCGGACGGGATGCCCCTAAGGACCGGCTCCAGGGACCCGGGGGTCAGGTGATCGATTGGGTGCGGATCGAGGACTTGGCTCCGCTTGGTCCTCGAGTGGAATTCGCGGAGGGGTCCGGGTCGATTTGGAACCGGCTCCAGCTTCATGTCTCCATCGGCCAGGCTTTCTAGCCCATGGCCGGGGTCGTCAGGACGTTCGCGTGGCTCGTTGCGGGGATCCTGCTCCTGGGCGTTTCGGCCGTCGGGATCGCGGTGGTCCTCGCGCGAACGCAGCCCGGTCACGAATACCTCCTCAGGGTGGCCCTCCGTCAGCTGTCGAGCGGGTTGAACGGGGAGGTGGAGGTCGCCGGGATCCGGGCCGGAAATATCCTGAGCGGCTTCCGACTCACCGGGGTCTCGATCCGGGATCCGGACGGACGCCCGGTGTTCGAGGCGGACTCGCTCGATGTGCGCTACTCCTTCCGGGACCTCCTCCGAAAGAACGTGGTCTTGGTCCCGACCCTCATCTGGGCGCCGCGGGTCTTGATCGAGCAGATTGAGGAAGGCGGTCCAACCAACGTCGAGCTGCTGTTGGGCACCATGGACGACGGGGGCGGAAGCTCGGGGTTCTCTGTAGCCCTTCGGGACGTGGAGATCAGCGATGGGGAGCTCGTCCTCCGACTTCCCGCCGCCGCGGGGGACACGACGTCGCGGCGGATCTTGGAGCCGACTCCCGGGACGGATCAGCTGGTCCAGCTCTTTCGCTTCGATGGCATCGACGGGCGAATTGTCGAAGCCGATCTCCTCGGGGATCTGGACGGCGCCCAGCGCGTCTCGATCGATCGACTCGACGTCACGGCGTATGTCCTGGACGTGCCGTTCCGGATAGAGGACTTCCGGGGCACGGTCGTGCGGACCCCTTCCGCCGCTACAGTCTCTATCGACCGAGTCCGGCTCGGCGGATCAGGTTTCTCCGGGGGGGTGGCGGTGGGTTGGGGGGCCCCGGGGGGAGAGATGACGCTCGATGCCGAGCTCGAGTCGGACCGGCTCCACCTCGCGGATCTCAGGTGGCTCGAGCCCCGGCTCCCGGATGGCGAGGGAGCGGTCGCGATTCAGGCCGCAGGATCGCTCGCGGAGGGCGAGTGGCGGGTGACCTCGGCCGGCTTCCAGATCGGGGGGAGTCAGTTGAGCGGGACCGCCGGCGTGCGTCTCGGGGAGCCGCTCCGGATCCTCCCGTCCGACGTCGAGCTCATGCCCCTGGAACTTGCCGATCTCGAACCGTGGGTGTCCGACACGCTTGCCCTCGACGGAAGAGTTCGCGGACGCGTGACCGGGAGCGGTGAGCTCGACCGTCTCGAGGTTGCCGGGGAGCTCACGTACGAGGATCCCCGGGGGGAAGCGCTGGCCACGACCGCCCGATTCCGAGGAACGATCGGGCTGGGTGAGGAAGCGGCGTTCTCCGGGCTCTCCGTCACCTTGGAGCCGTTCCACTACGAGATCCTCTCGGCGTTCCTTCCTGATCTCCAGCTTGCCGGCGAGGGGCGCGTTCAGGCGACGCTGACCGGAAGCCTTGCCGAGGGACTCGAGCTGGATGGAGAGGTGGAGCATTGGGGTCCCGACTGGCCGCGCTCCCGGGTCCTCTTGCGAGGCCAGGTGCGCGACGAGGGCGAGGACTTCGCGGTTGGCTTGGACGCGAGCCTAGACCTTCTCTCGCTCGATGGGCTCGCCGGAGCGCTGGACCGGGAGCTTCCGGTCTCCGGAATGGTGTCCGGCGACCTCCGGGCAGAGGGCCCGCTCGGGAAGCTCTCCGTCTCGGGGCGGCTCATTACCTCCGCCGGATTCCTGGAGGCATCGGGGACGTTCGACGCCAGGGACCCGTCGCGGGAGTACGAGGTCCAGGGCTCCGTTGAGGACTTCCGCATTCAGGACATCGTTCCGGGGCTCGCTGATCGCACCGTGGTGACCGGTTACTTCTCGGTCCAGGGGGCCGGATCGGAACTGGACTCGCTCTCGGGGAGCGCGTCTCTGAGCCTCCGTGAGTCGCGGATCGCCGGGGTGGACGTGGACTTTCTCGAGACTCGGATTCTGGCGTCGGAGGGCAGGCTCAGCCTGGACCAGCTCGAGTTGGTCTCGCCGGTGGTGCACATTTCGGGGTCGGGTAGCCTCCCTCTCCGCTCCGACCAGTCGGATGGAGAGGTCTACGTGATCTTCTCCACGAGCTCTCTTGCCGCCCTGCGGCCCGTCTTCTTCGGGGCGGAGCCGATTCTGCCGGATACGCTGACCGAGCTCGAGCGCGACCTCCTGGTACTCGATGGGGTCGATCTCGATACCCTTTCGTCATTCGACAGGACCTCCCTGGATGGGAGTGCCGGGGGAGAGCTGCGCCTGTCCGGATCGCTGGAGGAGTTGTCCGCGGGTGGGTTCGTGGAAGTCAGCGAGCTCGTCTACGGCGGGAGCTCGATCGGGACGGGCCGCGCCGACGTCCTGGGCGTATGGAGCCGAGAGGAGGGGTGGGGCGCGGAAGGAGTCGTGGATCTCGAGGATCTGAGCGTGGAACGCTTCGCCTTCGAGGCGGCGAGCGGGGAAGTCCGGTACGAGCCGGGCCGCGGGGAATATCGCTTGGACATCCGAAGGGATGCCCGGGAGACGTATCGAGTTCGAGGCACCCTCGCATATGACTCCCTTGGAGTGGATGTCGCCGTGGAGGCACTCGTGCTTGACCTCGATTCCATAGAATGGTCGCTCGCCGAGCCCACTGCCGTGCGGATCTCCGGCTCGCGGATGGAGGTGGACAGCCTCCTTATCACCCGGCCGACGGGCGGGGGCGGGCGGGACGTCAGCATCGACGCTCGGGGTGTGCTGGACCTGGAGGGGGAATCAGACCTGCGAGTGGGTCTCGTCGGGGTGGACCTAGATCTGCTCGCGGGGATCGCCCGGAGCGACCGCTTTCCGAGTGGGGTGGTGGATCTCTCGCTCGAAGTCCATGGCCCCGCGGCCTCCCCTCGGATCGGCGCATCGCTGGTGATCGACGAGTTTGCCTGGAACGGAGCGGGCCTCTCTCGGGTGGAGGGCACCCTCGATTACGAGGACCAGCTCCTCCATGCTGAGCTTGTGGGCGAGCTTGCGGGGAGGACGCTCCTGAACCTCTCGGGGCAGGTGCCCTTGGACCTCGCGCTCCAGGAGGTGAAGGAGCGGGTCCTGGACCGGGAGATGGATGTGACGCTGTCGGTGGACTCTTTGCCCGCAGCGGCTGCGCTTGCGTACCTGGACGTGCTCGAAGAGGTGCAGGGGAGCATCAGCGGCGAGGTCCAGTTCAGCGGGACCCCGACGGACCTCCGGCCTGGTGGAAGGATCCGGCTGGCGGGAGGGAGCGTGCTCCTCTCCGAGCTCGGGATCCGCCTCTCCGACGTCGCTTTTACCCTGCGGCCGGTGTCAAACGGGCAGATGGACGTCGAGGGATCCGTCACCTCCGGTGGAGTCGCGCGTGTGTCCGGCAGTGTCGACATCGCGGATCTGACGGACCCACGCTTCTCGCTCCGCATCTCCGCGGAGGGGTTTCAGGCGGTGGACCGGCGGGACATGGCCATTCGGTTTGGGGGCGATGTAAACCTCGACGGCTCATACACGCAGCCGCAGGTGAGCGGGCAGCTCCGGGTGGAGCAGGGGGAGCTCTTTCTCGAGGAGTTCGCACGGACAGCCGAGGTCGTGGACCTGACGGCTCTCGGACTGCTGGAGGTGCTGGACACGACGTTCGTTGGTGTCCGTCCGGTTGCGGAGACCACGGAGAGTCCCTTCCTCCAGAACCTGCTGGTAAACGTGGATCTCGCGTTCCAGCGTGACTTCTGGCTCCGGAGCCGGGAGATGAACGTGGAGATCGGCGGGGCGCTCACCGTCACCTACGACCGCCCAAGGCGGGACCTCCTTCTGGTGGGTAACCTGGAGGCGATCCGGGGCACCTACGACGTCTTCGGGAGGCAGTTCCAGGTCGCGTCCGGAGCCGTCGAGTTCGTGGGCACGCCTGGGATCAATCCGGCCCTGAACATCCAGGCCGTGACCCGACTCCGACGCGATGCAGGGGAGCCTGTGAACATCACGGCTCAGGTGCAGGGGACCCTCGTGAACCCTCGCGTGGTCCTGAGCTCGGATGCGCAGCCAGCCATCGCCGAATCCGACCTGATCAGCTATCTGATCTTCGGCCGTCCCTCCTATGCTCTCGCTTCCGCAGAGTCGTCGGTTCTCCAGCGCGCAGCGGGGGCGAGCGTCACCCTGGGCGTTGGGGCGGTCGCGTCGAGCCTGGGCTCGGTGGTCGGACGGGAGGTCGGATTCGACTATTTCTCGATCACCCAGACTCAGAACGGCGCCGCGGGCATGGAATCCACCGCTGGCCTTTCGGGTTCTCTCGCGTACACGCAGATCGAGGTGGGTCGGTACCTGGGGCAGGACCTCTTCCTCACGCTGGTGGTTCGTCCCCTCTCAGGCCTCGGGGGCGTCAGCCAGACCTTCCCCGGCGCCCGGGTCGAGTGGCGGTTCACGGATAGCTGGTCCGTGGAAGGCTTCGTCGAGGATCGCTTCGCCCGGCAAGCGAACACGGGCTTCGGGACGCTCGGTGTTCGCCTCTCGAAGGTGCTCGGCCTCACCCTGTACCGGGAGTGGGGGTACTAGCTGGTCGCTGCTGAGCGTCGGCTCGGCACCTCACGTCCGGCCGACGTGTACCAGAACACTCGCGAAGACGCGAGCGTGTTCACCTGCGCCCTGGAGCCGAGGAGACAAGTATGCAGCAGTTGAAGGTGTTCATGCTGATGGCGGGGCTCACGGCGCTCCTCGTGGTCCTGGGGGGCTACTTCGGGGGCCAGCAGGGCGCCGTCGTGTTCTTCGTCCTGGCAGCGCTCATGAACTTCGGAGTCTTCTGGTTCAGCGACCGGGCGGTGCTCCGTATGTACGGTGCCCGGATCATCGGAGCTGACGACGCGCCCGAGCTCTACCGGATGGTGGACGCGCTCCGACAGAGGGCGGGCCTTCCCATGCCGCGGCTCGCACTCGCGCCATCCGAGCAGCCGAACGCCTTCGCAACCGGCCGAAACCAGGGAAAGGCGATCGTTTGCGTGACCTCCGGACTCCTCAAGCTCGTGGACAAGAAGGAGCTGGAGGGTGTGATCGCGCACGAGCTCGCACACGTCAAGCACCACCACATGCTGGTCTCGACGGTGGCGGCCACCATGGCAGGCTCCATCGCGATGCTCGCCTCGGTCGCGCGCTGGGGGGCGATTTTGGGCGGCGGAGGGCGGGACGGCGACCGAAATCCGATCGGGCTCCTCGTGATGTCGATCGTGGCGCCGCTAGCGGCCGTCGTCGTCCAGATGGGGATCAGTCGGGCGAACGAGTTCCAGGCGGATCACACAGGTGCGCTCATCGCGGGCTCTCCCGACGGCCTCGCCAGCGCGCTTGGCCGCCTGGAGATGTACTCGAAGCGGATCCCCATGCGGGTGAATCCGGCCGGCGCGCAGCTCGCGATCGTGAACCCGCTGGCCGGCGTTCGCGGTGACGCCTTCATCGGCCTCTTCCGCACCCACCCACCCACGGAAGAACGGATCGCGCGCCTCATGGCGCTATGAGTCGCGGTCCTCTCACGATCCGAGGTGCCCGCGAGCACAACCTCCAGAACATCTCTCTGGAGATCCCTCGCGAGCGCCTCGTCGTCATTACCGGGGTCTCGGGATCCGGAAAGAGCTCGCTCGCCTTCGACACCATCTACGCCGAGGGACAGCGCCGGTACGTCGAGTCCCTCTCGGCATACGCCCGCCAGTTCGTGGGGCTCATGGAGAAGCCGGATGTCGACTCGATCGACGGGCTCTCCCCGGCCATCTCGATCGAGCAGAAGACGATCTCCCGGAACCCCCGCTCGACGGTGGGGACCGTAACGGAGGTCTACGACTACATGCGGCTCCTCTGGGCGAGACTCGGGACCCCTCACTGCCCGAAGTGCGGCCGTCCGGTCATCCGCCAATCGGCGAGCCAGATCGTGGATCGGCTCCTCGACCTGGGAGAGGGCGCGCGCATCCAGGTGCTGGCGCCGCTGGTCCGGGGGAGGAAGGGCAGTTTCCGGGACCTCTTCGAGAGGGCGCGAAAGGAAGGGTTCGTCCGGGTGCGGGTGGACGGGGAGAGCTACGACCTGGCCCGTCCTCCGGCTCTGAATCGCTACGAGAACCACGACGTAGCCGTGATCGTGGATCGGCTGATCGTAGGGGAGAAGGACCGGGATCGGCTTGCCGACTCGGTCGGGGTGGCGCTCCGCACGGCGGGCGGGATCGTCGAGGTGCTCGAGCACCCGTCGGCTAGCGGCGAGTCCCGCTCCCACCTCTTCAGCGAGCAGTATGCCTGCGTGCACTGCGGCGTGAGCTTGGCGGAGCTCGAGCCCCGGCAATTCTCCTTCAATTCGCCCCATGGCGCGTGCTCCGAGTGCGACGGGCTCGGGAGTCGGCGCGAGGTAAGCTCCGAGCTCATGATCGGAGCTCCGGAGCTCTCGATCCTCGATGGCGTGATCCTTCCCTGGGGGGAGCCGCGCGGCCATCTCCTCCGCTCGGTGCTGCCTGGGCTCGCCGAGGCGTACGAGTTCAACCCCGCCTCGCCGTGGAAGCGGATCTCACGAGAGGCACGGGACGCGATCCTTCTTGGGTCGGGGAAGATGAAGATCCGGTTCTCCCACCGACGGGGGGGACGAGACCACAGCTACTCGGAGCTCTGGGACGGGGTCGTCGAGAGCGTTCTGCGCCGCTTTCGCGAGACCACCTCCGATGCCGTGAGGACGCAGCTCGGCCAGTACATGACGGCGCGTCCGTGCACCGGCTGTGAGGGGTCACGCCTCCGTTCGGAGGCGCGCGCGGTCACGATCGCGGGACGAGGCATCGGAGAGGTCGTGGCCATGTCGGTATCGGAGGCGCGCGCGTTCTTCGACTCGCTCCCGGTCGTTGGCCAGCCTGGCGACGCCCGCGCTGCTCGGCGGTTCGGTTTCTCTCCCCTTCCGGCTGAAGTGGCGGGTCCGATTTTGAAGGAGGTTCGGGAGCGGCTCGGGTTCCTCGAGGACGTGGGGCTCCCGTACCTCACGCTAGGACGGTCCGCGGAGACCCTGTCGGGTGGGGAAGGGCAGCGGATTCGGCTTGCCACCCAGATCGGAAGTCGTCTCGTGGGTGTCCTCTATGTGCTGGACGAGCCCTCGGTCGGGCTGCACCAGCGGGACAATGCGCGCCTCCTCGGCACCCTCGAGGCTCTGCGGGATCTCGGGAATACAGTCCTCGTTGTCGAGCACGACGAGGAGACGATCCGCCGCGCGGATCACGTGGTGGACCTCGGACCCGGCGCGGGACGAAAGGGGGGCCACGTGGTCGCCTCGGGGTCCCTCGACGACGTGATGGCGAACGAGGCATCGCTCACCGGGGCCTACCTCCGGAGGCAGCAGCGGATCGAGGTCCCGGAGGTACGACGCGCGCCCGATCGAAAGAGAATCCTACGCGTTCGTCGGGCCAGGGGCCACAACCTGGCGGGGATCGATGCCGCGTTCCCTCTGGGCTGCTTCGTGGCCGTGACGGGCGTCTCGGGATCCGGGAAGTCCACCCTCGTGAACGAGACCCTCTACCTGGCCCTGGCCCGCCACTTCTACGGCGGGAGGGAGCTCCCACTCGCGCACGATGGAATCGAGGGGCTCGATCAGGTGGACAAGGTGATCGAGGTGGACCAGTCGCCCATCGGGAGGACCCCACGCTCGAACCCGGCCACCTATACGGGCGTGTTCACCCCCATCCGAAAGCTCTTTTCGGAGCTTCCTGAGTCTCAGATCCGGGGCTACGACCCAGGTCGCTTCTCCTTCAACGTGAAGGGCGGCCGATGCGAGGCATGCACCGGGGACGGTACCATCAAGGTCGAGATGCACTTTCTCCCGGACGTATACGTACCCTGCGATGTATGCCGCGGACGGCGGTACAACCGGGAGACGCTGGACGTGCATTACCGGGGGAAGAACATCGCGGACCTACTCGAGATGACCGTGGACGAAGCGCTCGAGTTCTTCCAGGCAGTCCCGCGGATCAAGGAGTGCCTCCAAACGATCTCGGACGTGGGGTTGGGCTACGTGCACCTGGGACAGTCGGCGACGACGCTCTCCGGAGGCGAAGCCCAGCGGATCAAGCTCTCCTCCGAGCTCTCGAAGCGGGCTACGGGCCGGACGCTCTACGTCCTGGACGAGCCGACGACCGGTCTCCACTTCCACGACGTGAAGCTCCTTCTCGGCGTGCTGCACCGACTCGTCGACCGCGGAAATACCGTGATCGTCATCGAGCACAACCTCGAGGTGGTGAAGACGGCCGATTGGGTGATCGACCTCGGTCCCGAGGGAGGGGCCGGCGGCGGGCGGATCGTGGCGGAAGGGACACCCGAGGTCGTGGCCACGGTGCAGGGTTCACCCACGGCACCGTATCTGGCGGAGGCCCTCGCTGGAGTGGGAGTGGGGGCGTAGAATGCCAAGAATGGACACGGTCTTTCTGAACGGGAAGTATCTGCCGAAGGGCGACGCGTATGTATCGGTCGAGGATCGAGGCTTTCTGTTTGGGGACGCGGTGTATGAGGTGATTCCGATCTACGCGGGGGTGCCCTTTCGCCTCGAGGCTCACAAGAGGCGCCTCGCGCACAGCTTGGATTCTCTCCGGATCGATTTCGATCCCGAGGAGGTCGGGCCGATGTTGGGCCAGCTCGTCGAGCGAAACGGGCTCGCGGATGTGCCCACCTCCATGGTCTATCTCCAGGTGACCCGAGGGGTGGCGCCCCGGTCGCATCACTTTCCGCCGGATGGAACGCGCCCGACCGTATTTGCATTCGCGGCACCCTTCCGGCGTCCTGAGGGCTCCGTGTGGGATCAGGGTTTTGGGGCGATCACCACGCCGGACCGGCGGTGGGCTCGGGTGGACTTGAAGACGGTCCAGCTCCTTCCGAATGTCCTGGCGCAGGAGGCAGCGCGCGAGGCGGGCGCATCAGACGCGATACTGGTGCGGGACGGGATCGCTCTCGAGGCGGGGCACAGCAACTTATGGGTCGTGTTCGGGCGAACCGTCCGGACCCATCCCACCTCCCACCAGATCCTTTCAGGGATCACTCGGGAGCTCGTGCTGGAGCTCGCGCGGGGATGCGGGTACGAGGTCGAGGAGCGGGCGACCCCGGTGGAAGCTCTGCGCACGGCGTCGGAGGTCTTTGTGACCGGGAGCCTGACCGAGATCCGTCCGATCGTGCGGATCGACGGGCATCCGGTAGGGGAGGGTAAGGTCGGCCCGGTATCCCGCGACCTCTACCGTGCCTTCCTCGACGCCGTCTCGCCTGAACGCGGCGTGCGTGCCCACGCCACGGCGTAGGGCCACCGCGTAGGCGGAGTCGTCCGCTCTCCGGTGGAGTGGAGGGGGTGGCCTAGTCTCGCAGGAGCAGGACGCCGGGCTCTATGGTCGTGAGGTGGAGCGAGAGGTCTCCTAGGAGGGGGACCCCTCGAGTTGTCAGGCGGATGAGGAGGCGCTTGTCGTCGTCCGTGAAGTAGACCTCGGCCTTTCCCCCTTCCCTGAAGAGCCCGCCAGACTTGAGGATCGGCTGGACCACGATCGTGTTGAAGGTTCCTGCCGGGACGTCGATTCGCTCCCTCCGGAGAACGTTCAGGACCACCGGGTTACGGTCCTCGCGGAAGTATTGGGGCAGCATATACGTCTGGCCGACCTCGAGCGACGGGAGCGTCCGGACGAAGTAGATGAACGAGATGTCGTCCAGCGGGCGATCCGTCGTGAACGCCTCGGCGTCCCCCGAGGTCAGGAGCTCCCAGCGCTTCTCCTCCGGGTAGATCTCGTAATGGCGGAGGCGCTCGTATCGAACCTCGTCGATCTCCTGGATGAACCGACGCGTTGCGAGCGTCGACACGTCGCTCCAGGACTCGAAGTGGTCGTGCACCATCAGCAGGGGGAGCCCTCCGTCGATCTGCCAGGAGAAGTGGTAGGAGAGATGGCCGCGGATCGTGTCCAGGCTCATGACCTCCATCGATCCCTCCCCGACGGAGAGGCGGCCCAGCCTGACCTCGTACATGGCCTTCTCTCCGGGCCCGAACGGGACCCGGGCGATCGAGCTCTGGACCGGTGTCGAAACGGGGAGGGCTCGGGGTGGGACGACGGCTTGTGCGGAGAGGGACGGGGACATGACACCGCCAAGGAAGCAGCTAAACAGTAGCCGTGACAGCGACCCCGACATGGTTATTGGATAGGGAGGTCCGCCCGGACGGGTGCGCACCTTGGTCATAGCAGTTTCACTCATGGCAGGCTCATGGAGCATAGAGCAGGCTCGCCCGCCGCAGCCCCTCGAAGGCGTCCAGAGCTTCCGTCCAACCGTCCGCGAGCTCTGGCACGTCTCTGCCCTCTTCGACCCCGAAGCGTAGCCGATCGGTCCCGGCGAGCCGATCGAACTGGTCGGCGTTCCAGCGCCAGGCATCCCCTGAGAGACGCCGCGCCTCCACCAGAAGGGCGACCGCGGTCCGCGTGGGATCATAGAGCGCGGGATCCGTGACCTCGAGCCGCACACCCCTGAGCTCGACGCCGTCGAACTTCCCGTCTCCCGGTGCCGTGGGGGTAAAGACTTCGGCATGGAACGCGACGCCGGGAATCCCCCGGGCGGACATCCGCCGCGTCAACTCCTCGCCATCCAGCCACGGGGCTCCGATCCGTTGGAAGGGCCGTTCCGTACCGCGGCCCACGGAGAGGTTGGTCCCTTCGAAGAGGCACGTCCCCGGGTAGTGGAGCGCGCTCTCCAGGCTCGGCATGTTGGGAGAGGGGGGGCGCCAGGGCAGGCCGGTCTCGGGGAAGAGCATCGAACGACGCCACCCGTCCACGGGCACGACCGTCAGGTCGACCTGGACGCCGAACTCACTCTGGAAGAGCCGTGCCAGCTCGCCCGGAGTCATGCCGTGTCGCATGGGGATCGGGTAGCGGCCGACGAACGAGGCGAAGGCTGGATCGAGGATGTTGCCCTGCACTGCGAGCCCCCCGACAGGGTTCGGGCGGTCGAGCACGACGAAAGGAATCCCCTGCTCGCCCGCCGCCTCCATCGCGAGGGCCATCGTGTAGACGTACGTGTAGTAACGGGCGCCGATATCCTGGATGTCGAAGAGGAGGACCTCCACTCCTCGCAGCATCGCTGGGGTGGGTTTCAGGGTAGCGCCATAGAGGGAATGGACGACGAGCCCGGTCCCGGGGTCGCGCTCCTCGCCGACTTCGGCCCCGGCCTGGGCGGTCCCCCGGATGCCGTGCTCAGGGGAGAACAGGGCGACGAGCTCGACGCCCGGCTGGCGCGCGAGCCGATCGATCGACGAGACCACCTGTGCATCGATCCCCGTGTGATTCGTGATCAGGCCGACCCGACGGCCCGACACCAGGTGGAGGGAATCTCTGAGGAGCACATCGATCCCGGGCAGGACCGGAATCCCCAGGGCCGGGATCCCGGGGATGCTCGAGGGCTCCGGAGCTCCCCCCGCCGCGACCTCCTGATCCGGAGAGCTGCCCGTGTCATTCCCTGGCGCGGCGCACCCGGAGGCCAGCGCAAAGGCGAGCCCGCAGACGGGCATGAGGCGAATGAGGCCCTGGGAGGCCAGGCCTGCGGAAGTCACGAAATGCTCGCCCTCCCCGGATTGTCTCGGTGTGGGGATTCTCCTACCTTGGCCGTGTCCAAAACGGCGTCCGGGCGGCGTCCGGCCAGCTGTCGCGCGGGGCTCGGTCCCGAACATCGGCTCTCGGGTGTACCAGGTCAACGCGGGCGCCCCTCATCGGCCCCATGCCCCGAACCCGGTCCGCCATGACCTCTCCCTTCCAGCGGTTTCTGGCCCGGCGATTTCTCGCGTTCGGCGCCCTGCCCGCGCTCCTCCTGGTCGGCTGTGCCCCCGAGCTCTTCCCCTGGGGCCCATCCCCACGGCCAGACGCCGCGGCCGACGTCTCGGGTGATCCGATGGTGGAAGGCCCGGACGCCGTGCCGACTGTGGCGGACGCGATGGCGCCCGACCAGGCAGCCGACCAAACAGGGGGCTTGGCGGGCGACCTGGCTGGCGGGCTCGCTGCCAGAGGGGCTGAACTAGGCGAGCCTGAACGAGGCGGGGCCGATGCGGGCGCCGCCGCCGCATCTGTCCTCAGATCTTCGACGGGCTCGCTGCGTCCCTACTATACCGTCGAGCTGGACGACGACGCGCGAGAGTGGGTCGAGGAGACTCTCGCATCGCTCTCCCTCGAGGCTGCCGTCGGCCAGCTCGTCTTCCCCTGGATCACCGGCGCCTACGCCGCGGATGACGACCCGGATTTCATCGAGGCCGTGGATTGGGTCGAGCGGTGGGGGATCGGAGGGCTTGCGGTCTCCATAGGTACGCCCTTCGACTACGCGGCCAAGCTGAACAGGCTCCAGCTCCGGGCGGAGATTCCCCTTCTCGTCGGGTCGGATTTCGAGAACGGGGGTCCCGGGATGCGGATCAACCACACGTACGCCCTTCCCTCCCTCCTTCCCGAGGGCGGCGGCACGAGCTTTCCCCCCACGATGGCCTTCGGCGCCGTTGGGGACGAGTTCGAGATCCAGGAGTTCGCCCGGATCACGGCCATGGAGGCGCGCGCGGTCGGGGTGCAGATGACCTTCGCACCCGTCCTCGACGTGAACTCGAATCCCGACAACCCGATCATCAACGTGCGCTCCTTCGGTGAGGACCCCGAAGAGGTCGCCCGGCTGGGGCGCGCCTATCTGCGGGGAGCGAGGGAAGGAGGCCTCCTCACGACGGCCAAGCACTTTCCGGGGCACGGGGACACCGGAACCGACTCTCATCTGGGGCTCCCGGAGGTCACGGCGGATCGCGCTCGACTCGACACATTCGAGCTCGTGCCCTTCCGGGCTGCCGTGGACGATGGGGTGGATGCGGTCATGACGGCGCACGTCTCCCTGCCGGCAATCCTGGGAGCTGGAGCCCCGCCCGCGACACTGGCTCCCGAGTTCCTGACTCACATCCTCCGCGAGGAGATGTCATTCCGGGGGATCATCTTTACGGACGCGCTCAGCATGGGGGCGATCACGACGGGATTCGGGAACGGCCAGGCCGCCGTCCTCGCGCTCGAGGCGGGAGCCGACGTCCTCCTCATTCCTGCCTCGGTTCCCGAGGCGATCGAAGCGGTTCTCGCTGCCGTGCGGGAAGGCCGCATCCCGCGAGCAAGAATCGACGCGTCCGTGCGGCGCATCCTGGAAGCAAAGGCCAGGGTGGGCCTGCATCGAGAGCGGATGGTCTCGATGGAAGAAGTGACGCGGGTCGTCGGCGCAGCCGAGCACACGGACGCGGCGAACCGAGTTGCTTCCCGCTCCATCACGCTTCCCCGCGATCGCGATGGCCTGATCCCGCTGAGTGGTACCCGGCGTCGGCGCGTCCTGAGCGTGACCTATGGGGCGGCGGAGGACCTTCCCGCCGGTCGCGAGTTCGACACGGTACTCCGGGGCCTCGTTCCAGCGGTGTCGAGCGTCCGGATCGGCCCGACGGCTCACGAGGACGAGCTCGTATCGCTCTTAGAGCGGGCAACTGACTTCGACGTCGTGCTCGTGAGCGCATATGTGCCGCCCACCGCCGGCGCCGGTTCCGTGGCCCTCCCCGACGCGGTCGCGGAGTTCGTCCGGATCGTTGCTGGGGCGCATCCGACCGTGCTGCTCTCCTTCGGGAACCCGTACCTGCTGAAAGCTGTCCCGGAGGTCGGCACCTACCTCGTCGCGTGGGGAGACCGGGAGGTCTCCCAACGTGCGGCGGCACTGGCCGTGGCGGGAGCCGCGGGGATCGAGGGGCATCTGCCGATCACGATTCCGGGGCTCCACCAGCGGGGGGAGGGGCTGATACGGACGGCGCCCGGCTCGGGGGTGCCTGGCTCGGGGGCGCAGGGGCCGGGAGCGGCACCGGGCGCGACGCAAGGGGACCCGGCGGGTCTCTCCCCTCTTCCGGCGGGAATGCCTCTCTCTCCAGAAGGGGTTCCCGCGCCGCAGGCGTGGCGGAGTCTCCCGATTTCACCGCTCGAGGCCAATCCCGAGTTGGTCGGCATGGATCCGGGCGCGCTCGAGGCGCTCGATGCCTACGTCCTCCGGGCCCTGGGGGACTCGGTGGCTCCAGGGGCCGCGCTGGCCGTCGGGCGGCGAGGCCAGCTCGTGCGCCTTCGCGGGTACGGCCGGTTGGACTGGGCTCCCGGAAGCACGGCCGTGACGCCGCTCTCGATCTATGATCTCGCCTCGCTGACGAAGGTCGTGGGGACCACGTCGGCAGTCATGCTCCTCGTGGAGGAGGGGCGGCTCGGGCTGGACGATCCCGTGGTCCGGTACCTTCCCGAGTTCGGGCAAGGCGACCCCCGGAAGACGTCAGTGACGGTTCGGGATCTCCTTCTGCACCGGAGCGGGCTTCCCGCGTACCTCCCGCTCTACCAGGAGCTCGAGGGGCCGGCGGCCTTCCGGCTCGCGGTCTACAATACCTCCCTCGCTGCCGCCCCCAAGGATGCGACCGTCTACTCGGATCTCGGCTTCATGGCGCTGGCCTGGATTGTCGAGGAGGTGGTCGGCGAGCCCATCGACGCGTTCCTCGAGCGTCGCGTCTTCCGCCCTCTGGGGATGGAGGACACGCAATTCCGCCCGGACGCGGCGGAACGACCGAGGATCGCCCCGACCGAGATGGACTCCGCGTGGCGGGGGTACCAGGTGCGAGGCGAGGTCGATGACGAGAACGCGTACGCCATGGGTGGCGTGGCGGGGCACGCCGGGCTCTTCTCCTCGGTGCGCGATCTCGCCGTGTTCGCCGCGATGCTGTCGAACCACGGCATGGCGAATCCCTGTGACTATCGCCCCGGGAGGGGAGCTCCCTGCGGGGCGCGAAGCGTACCCATCCAGCTTCGATTCCTGGACGAGGGCACCGTCGATCTCTTCACGCATCGCGCGGAGCAGGGGGTGAGCCGTGCTCTGGGTTGGGACACTCCGGAGGGCCAATCCTCCGCGGGAGACCTGCTCTCGGCGAAGTCGTTCGGCCACACCGGGTTTACTGGCACCTCGATCTGGATCGACCCCGAGCTCGAGCTCTTCGTGGTCCTCCTCACGAATCGGGTGGACCCCAGCCGCGATAATGCCCGGGACATAGAGTTCCGGAGAGTGGTGCATGACAGGGTTGCCTTGGCGATCCCAGACCGGACGGTGGCGCCGAGGGGGCCGTGAGCGCAGCTCCTGAGACGGGGTCCGAGTCCGAACTGGATGCGAGCTTGGAAGGGATGGGCGCACCTCCCGGTTCTTCGTCCGCCAACGTGGCCCCGGATCGGGCGCGGGAGTATGGGGGCCCGCGTCAGCTTACGGGCACGATCTGGCCCGTTACGAGGTGCGGGAGAACCCCCGCGTAGCGAGCTCCTCTCCTTCCTTCGTGACGATCAGTCCCTCAACACCATCGAGTTTCTCGAGGAGCGCGAGCCCCTCGCTCGGACCCAGCACGAACGCGGAGGTCGAGAGGGCGTCCGCGTCCATGGACGTCGGGGCCACGACGGTCACCGCACTCGTGTGCACCGGCGACCTCCCCGTTTTGGGATCCAAGATGTGGTTGAGGCCCCGATCCTGCGTGAACGCCTGCATGTAGTCGCCCGACGTCGAGACGCTCTCTCCGCGCAGGTGGAGGACTCCGAGCGATCCGCGGGCGTCGTGGGGATCCTGGATCGCCACCTGCCAACCCTCCCCGTCAGACACACTTCCAGAGGTGCCGAGGTCCCCTCCCGCCTCGACCATGACCCGGTCGGCCCCGGCGCTCCTGAGCGTCCGGACGGCATGATCCACCACGTATCCCTTGGCGATCCCGTCGAGCGTGATCGCCATTCCTGGACGCAGAAGCGACACGGCCCGTCCTTGGATCTGGATCTGCCGGTAGTCCACGAGGGCCAGCGCTTTCTCCATCTCGCTCTGAATGGGCGGCAGTGCGGCGCTCCACCATAAGGTCTGGTAGAGGTCGAGAAGGGGGGCGACGGTGACATCGAAGGCCCCGCCTGTCAGGGAGGAGTAGTCGAGGGCTCGCCCGAGGACCTCGACGAGCTCCGCGGGCGCATCCGCAAGGTGCCCATCACGGTGGAGCCGGCTCAGTGGGGTATCAGGGCGGTGCCGGCTCAGGATTGCCTCGAGGCGTTCCACCTCGGCGAATGTGCCCTGGACCATCTGCTGGGCTGCGGATGGATCTGGATGGAGCACGGTCACCGTAACCTGCGTTCCCATCTGTGTGCGCGTCTCGCCAATGCGGTGGAGCCCGGCCCGCTTGAGAACAGCGCTGGTGAGCTCCCCTGCGAAAGCGAGCCCGACCCCGGCCACGGCCGTGATCTGGAGCGCCTGGCGCCGCGTGACCTTCCGGGTTCGCTCTGCTGCGCTCACAGGCCGCTCCCGGAGGGTATCGTGGCCAGCCGACTCTTGCACACGCGCTACGATACCGGCGTGAACGGGCGGGATGCAAGCGCTCGAAACCCTATCAGGCGTCCGGCCTCGCCATCCCACAGATGCAGCCTGGTCAGTGCCCAACTGCTTCGAAGCGTCACCCTGGTCACCGACTGCAGCTCAGGGTGCGACTCGAGGCATTTGGTCAGGCGATAGTTGGGAATCCGTGGGCTCAGATGGTGGACGTGGTGAAGGCCGATGCTCGCGGTTATCCACCGGAACGGAGCCGACAAAACCAGGTGGGAGCTTCCCTTCAACGCGGCGTCATAGAAGTCCCACTCCGGTTTCCGTTCCCAGTATGTGTTCTCGAACTGGTGCTGCACATAGAACAACCACACCCCTACCGAGCAGGCCACGGCCACGACCGGCCCGTGTACCAGGAGGAGGCGCTGCCAACCAATCGTGGCCACCATCGTACCCGCGACTCCCGCGATGCACAGATTCGTGAGCCAGATACTCCGCCACGCTTGCTTCCACGAGCGGGGCACGTCTTTGGGATATCGCTGCTTCAAGACGACGTGCCAGAGGGCTCCGACGCCGAAGAGTACCAGAGGATTTCGGTAGATCCTGTAGGCGAGGCGCTCGGATCGGGAGCGCTCGGTATATTCGTCCACCGTGAGCGTCACGATGTCCCCGAACCCTCGAAGGTCCAGATCCCCGGAGTGGGCATGATGGTAGGCGTGGGTCTTCCGCCAGTAGTCATACGGAAACATGGTGAGAACGCCGATCCAGTGACCCAGCAAGGAAGACGCGCGACGAGAGCGGAAGAACGATCCATGCCCCAAGTCGTGCTGGATCATGAAGAGTCGGATGAGGAATCCCGCGGTTGGAAGCGCGAGAAGCAGGGTGAGGGCGTAGCTGATCTCTAGGCTGCGGAGCATTACGTACCACAGCCCGAAGAACCCCCCCGCGGTCACCAACAGCTGGAACACGCTCCGCCCGGTGTCAGCCCCCTGGTAGGGAGCCAACATCGAGTTGAAGTGCGCGACGCGCGCACGTTCCGGGCTCAATTCGTTCAGAAGGGTTCCTTGGACTAAGTAATTGCCATACTTGCTACCCGGATCGCCTCGCAGCAAGGCCGATCCGGATGAGACTATTAGGGTCGGAAGGGTTCTGGGCAAGCCCCATCCGTCAGGTGTGCGCGAGCTTGAGACGAGATATCCCTGCCGCTATCCTCCCACGCTTATGATCACGCCATCGCATCGCAGAGCCGAGCACCGCAGGTGGTGGACGCTCGCCGCGGTCGCTGCCGGCCTCTTCATGATCATGCTGGACAACACGGTTGTGAACGTCGCGTTGTCTACCATCCAGCGTACGCTCGATCTAAAGATTTCCGAGCTCGAGTGGATCGTGGCCGGGTACGCGCTCACCTTCGGCGCGCTCATGCTGACCGGCGGGAAGCTGGCCGATCTGTACGGCCGCCGGCTCGTCTTCGTCACCGGGCTTGGCATCTTCACCGTGTCCTCGCTCGCGTGCGGACTCGCGGTCAGCGCTGGTCAGCTCATCTCCGCGCGGGTGGTGCAGGGTGCCGGCGCCGCGCTGATGAACCCCGCCACTCTGTCGATCATCACCGTGGCTTTCCCGCCACGGGAACGCGGCCGGGCGATCGGGATTTGGGTGGGGATCTCGGCGCTCGCCCTCGCGATCGGTCCGCCCCTGGGCGGCCTGATCACGGAGCACATCGCATGGAGTTGGATCTTCTTCATCAACATACCGATCGGCGCCGTGGCGATCGCCGGGGCGTTCGCGTTCATCGACGAGTCGCGCGACACCTCGCACGAACAGAGCCCTGACCTGCCTGGGCTGTTCACATCTGCGCTCGCGCTGTTCGCGCTCACCTACGGCCTGATCGAAGCGAACAGCTACGGGTGGGGCTCCGCGCGCATCCTGGGCTCGTTCTCAGTGGCAGCGATTGCGTTTGTGGTGTTCGTGGCGCTGGAGAAGCACCAGCGGCTTCCGATGCTCGATTTCGCCCTCTTCCGCGACCGGACGTTCGCGGGGGCGAACGCGGTGCTCCTAATTGAGCGCGCTCGCGATGTTTGGCGTCTTCTTCTATGTGTCGCTCTATGTCCAGCAGGTGATGGGATTTACACCGTTGGAGGCAGGAGCCTCGTTTCTTCCCATGACGATCCCGATCATCGTGCTCGCGCCGCGCGTCGGGCACATAGCCGATCAGATTGGCGCGCGACGCCTGGCCGGGGCTGGCCAGCTGCTCGTCACCGTCGCGCTCCTGCTCTTCTCGCGCTTGACGCTTGACTCGACCTTCTGGTCGTTATTGCTGCCCATGGTCGTCTCCGGAGCGGGAATGGCCATGACGATGACGCCCGCGACCGCGGCTGCGATGTCATCGGTGCGATCGGACAAGGCGGGCGTCGGATCCGCCGTGCGCAACAGCGCACGCCAGGTGGGCGGCTCGATCGGGATCGCGGTCATGGGGGCCGTGGTCGCCGCCCGCACCTCGACGTCGCTCGCGGCGGGGTTGCCTGAGCAGGCTGCGTTCGTGGACGGGATGCGGGGAGGATTCCTGCTCGCGGCGGTCATCACGCTCAGCGGCTCGGTGATCGCGTTTGCGACCCTGAGGGCCCACCATCCCTCGGACGGCACGGTGTCCACCCTAGCGGACGGTCTCTGAAGGCTCGGGGGTCAGGGCCTTACTGGCTCGATCTCGTGCAGCCGACTGATGTCGACCGAGAGACCAAACCGTGAGCGCTCCTGCAGGAACATGGATCGGAATCGTGCATTCCAGACGATTTCATCCGCTCGATAGGAAGAGCGCGCGTGCACGGTCTGCTCGAAGGTTTCGTCGATCCCCGAAAGAAGAACGAGGACTTCTGCCTCTGCTCGCTCCAGCTCTCCGGCTGTCTTACCGGCAAATGGGCTCGCGTCGTCGATCGGTGTACGATCCGTCCAGGAGAGCGGAAAAAAGTCACCTTGTTGCGCTCCAGTGAAAGCGGCGCATACCGCCGTACCGTGCCGCCGCGGCCGTCGGGCTCCATGGCACTGAAGAGAATCTGCGCTTCGAGCTCAATGATCTCGTTGCGCCGGCGACGGTTCACGATGCGGAATTGAAGTCCATGGCCATCGTGATACGGAGCGACCACCGCGCTATGGTTGAAGAGAATCGATGCCGTCGGGCGGGCGAACCGCGCAAAGAGCAGCCCGGTCGCCAGGGCCTGGTACATCAGCCCCACCAACGCTTCAAGGGTTACCAAGAGGTTGGCCGGAAGGCCGTTGGGAGCGATCTGTCCGTAGCCAATGGTCGCGAACGTCTGGATGCTGAAGAAGAAGGCGCCGCTGAAGCGTCCGCCGAGCATCTCTGCCCCAGCTCCCTGCAGAGCCGTGGGCCCGCACGCCAGGTAGGCCACCGCGAACACCAGATTCAGGGCGAGATAGAGGCGCGACCAGGCCGAGAAACCCGGACCATGAGATCGTCAGCAGCTGGTGGTACGGCGCAATCGTTTCGAGGGCGCCGAGACCCGTGCGCTCGACGTTGAACGAGCCATCGCGATTGAGCAGCCGCTCCCTGGTCTCGCGGCTGACGACAGATCCGAAGCCGAGGTCACGATCGCGCGCCGGTTCCTCGAGAGTGCGGCGGGGCGCGAGAGGACTCGGCTCGAACTTTGCTTGCGACTCCATACGTTACTCTCCCCATCCCCATCGCTCAGGGGAACGATTCGCTCAGGGGAACGATCCCGTCCGGGATCCGAAGGTGGTCCAGCCCTACCCGGTCCCTACCGTCGACAGCTCCTCCCACGACGGGCCGAACACGTCCGATTCCGTGGATTGCGGGATCAGGAGGTCGTGAAGGCGCCTCACAAGCCGATCCACGCCCTCCTCGTCCACGACGACCGTGAAGTTCAGGTCGCTCGCGGCCTGACTCACCAGGTGGATCCGGTGCCCCTCGAACGCCGCCATCACGGGGCCCATCCGATGTAAGATCTCCCGGATCCGGCTTCCAACCAGACTCACGGCGGCGCACGGCTGGATGATCTGGACCCTGCAGAGCGGGGACAGGCCGTCGCGGACCGCGGCGAGCTTCTCCTCGTCCAGGAGGGTAGCCTTCGAGTCGAGAGAGACCGTTACGTTGGACTCCGATGTGGAGACGAGGTCGATCGAGATCCCCTCGTCCTTGAAGACGGCGAAGGCCCGGGCAAGGAACCCCACCTCTTGCCACATGCCGAGCGTATCCATCGAGACGAGGACGATCTTCCCCTTCCACGAGATCGCCTTGACCTGGGCGGGGCCAGTGGTCCCGATGGACTCGATCATTGTGTTCGGAGAGCCCCGGTCCATCGTGCTCTTCAGCTCGATGGGGATCCCCGAATCGCGGAGTGCGCGAATTGCCCGGGGGTGGACGACCTGGCTTCCCGTCGTCGTGATCTCCTGCGCCTCGTAGTAGTTGAGGCGACGGAGTAGGCGCGCTGTGGGAACCAGCCGGGGGTCGGCAGAAAACATCCCCGGCACGTCCGACCAGATTTCGAGCCAGTCCGCGCCCCACTTGCCCGCGAGGTATGCGGCCGCCGTATCCGACCCACCCCGTCCGAGCACCACCGGCTCCCCCTTCTCGGTTCGGGCGGTGAAGCCCTGGGTGAGCCCCACGCCTTCGAGTGCGTCCAGGCGCGTGCGAACGGAAGGTTCGAGGTCGGAGTCGCATTCCGCGGAGAGCCAGACGGAGCTTCCGGTCTGACGGCCGGTCTGCACGGCCCGAAGTAGCGATCCAGCGTCGAGCCACTCGACGCGGTGATGGGCCGAGAGGAGGAAGGCGGCGCCTATGCGTGTGGAGAGCCGCTCGCCGAAGGCGAGGATGCGTGCCCGAATCCTCGGCGTGACCTCTTCGAGGAGGGCCACTCCGTCCGTGGCCTTTCTGATCTCCGCGATCTCGTCCCCGAGGACGGCGGGTCCGTCGAGCCCCAGGTCGGCGCCGAGCTGGAAGTGTTGCTCGGACAGGCGGTCGAGGGGGGCCGCGTGCCTGCCCGTCAGCGCCTCATCCGGCAGGCGGTCCAGCAGGTCCGTCACGCCCGCCAGGGCGGAGTGAACGATCAGGATTCTCTGGCCGGCCTCGACCCTTGCGGTGACGAGATCGGAGATCGTGTCCCATCCTCGTCGGGACGACACGCTCGTGCCGCCGAACTTGAGCACGACTCGCGGCGGCACGTCGCTCTTCATCTAGGAATTCGCCTGTTCAGGTTTCCAGGATCGGACGCAGCCACCTTCCGGTGACGTTGAGGATAATGAATTCGCGTCACGAGGCTACCCGTAGCGGCGGCCTGGCGCTGCATCCTGGCGCCGTATCCTGTCATCGGCCCGCGCCTAGCTGTAGGTTCCGCAGACCTTCCGGATCCGGGCCACGTGGGCAGCATCAGCCGGAGGAGGCATGGGCACGCTGACAGCGCTGGACGTCATGATCCGCCTCGATGACCGGGGTTCGAAGTGAGCCCTGCGCCCGTGCGGGTCGTCGGGATCGACGGTGGAGGCACGCGGACTCGGTACCTCCTCGCGGACGCCACCGGTGGGATCCTTGCCCACGGAGAAGGGCGGGGCAGCCTCCTCGGGGCCGGCGACGACCGGACCGTGGCCGATAGCCTTGTTCGTGAGATCAGTGCGCTGGCGGCGCGAGCGGGAACCGGGCTTCCCGTGGATGCGCTCTGTGCTGGACTCGCTGGAGTCGCGGGGCGAGTCGACGCTCGCATGCGCCTCGAGAACAGGCTCCGCGAGCTCGGGGTCGCGCGCCGCGTGAGCATCGTGCCGGACGCGGAGGTGGCGTTCGTGGATGCTTTCGGGGAAGCGGACGGGATTCTCCTCATCGCCGGGACCGGCTCGATCGCGCTCGGGCGAGCGGGGGGAGGCGAGCTTCGAAGGGTGGGGGGCTGGGGCGCCCTCCTAGGGGACGAGGGGAGTGGCTACAGGATTGGGCTCGACGGGCTGCAGGCGGCTATCCGCGGTGCCGAAAACCGCGGGGCCACGACGGCGCTGAGTGAAGCGCTCTTTCGGACGATCAAGCTCGATTCGGTCGCGCAGGTCCTGGAATGGGGACAGAGCGCGACCAAGGCCGGGATAGCCGCGCTCGCCCCGCCCGTGATCGAGCAGGCCGATCGGGGGGACTCCGTCGCGCTCGAGATCGTGGATCGCGCGGTGGAGGGGTTGGTCAGCCACGTAAAGGCGCTCGAGAAGCAGCTCGGGTCCGCTTCGCGGCCCCCGGTCGCGTTCGTCGGGGGGTTGATCGAGGTGGGTGGGCCACTGCGTGACCGCCTCCTGGCCCGCCTCACCGCCTCGGGGTTCCGGCCCCTCGAACAGCCCGTGTATCCGGCCCGAGGCGCCGTCCGTCTCGCCCTCCGGCTCTGACCGGGCGCCGGCAGCGCCGGTGAGCGGTCGGGGTTGCTCCTCTGCGGTTCTGCTCAGCCATCAGGGCCAGCCGTCAGCGAAAGAGCCGCGAGTAGTAGAGCGGCACGGTGAACTCGAAGCCCCATGCCGTACGGCGTCCGGCGGAGGCGCCCTGGAGTGTCCCCGTGCGGGTGTTCGTGGCGTTGATCGAGAGCGAGTGTGGCGTGGTCGGTATGCGAAGCTGGATCCCGGCGCCCCACACATCCTGCACCTCCACCCCTTGAGGGAGGAGGTCCAAGCCGTCGGACTCGAGCCGGCCACCGTCTAGCGCGAGCGCGACGCTCGCGCTGAGGTGGATGATGAGCCCGACCCCGCCGAACCATCCGCGCTCCCCGGTTCCGAGCGCGTCCGAGAACCCGCGGACAGCCCCGAGGACCTGGATGGAGTCACCCGGAAGACCTTCGGGGAGGTCGAAGGGCAAGCGGAGAGATACCTCGCCGTCCAAGCTCTTGGCAGCGCTGTTGTACCCCGCGGTCAGGGCCATGCCCACGGGCCCCGGCATGGAGGGCGGCGCCCACCTCACGAAGCCCTCCCACTCGTTGAACGTATTCTGCACTACGAGCGAGTTGCTCGCGTACTGACCACCGACGAGCAAACCGCCCGGGATCTGGAATCCGAGCAGCAGGGTGGGCGAGTTCACCACCTTCCGCTCGTTCCCCTCCCCGCCGACGAGCCAGAATCGGTGGTTGAAATTGAAGCGCCCGGTGCCGGGGGTCCCGACCCACCCGCCGGAGAGGTTCGGAGTGCGGGAAACCACGTCCTGGCTCGTGACCGGAAGAGGCGCGAGGAGGAGCACCGTGGCTGCGAGGGCCCATCCCACCACTTCACGCGCAATTCCGGGCACCGTCCGAGGCATCGCCCTGGGTTCGGACCGGGAAGCTTCACGCAAACGAGGGCTGGCTTTCATGGGTTCACCTCTGTCTGAATGGTTCCCACGGACGCCCTCACCGGAGCACCTCCTCGAGCGCCGTAGCGGCGTCGGTCTTCTCGTCCCGGTACTTCACGATGATGGGGGCGTAAATCTGAATCCCATACTCCTTGGCAAATAATCCGGATCCCGGCCGGGTCCCGGGGACGACCACGGCCCCGGGGGGGATGGTGAACGGGTGGCCCGGCCGGCTCCGCACGATCTCGCCCTTGGCCAGGTCCACGAGCGGGGTCGCTGCCGTGATCTGCACTCCCGGAGCAAGGACCGCCCTGCGGCCCACGACGACCCCCTCGAAGACGCCCGCGTTCCCCCCGACGAGCACCTCGTCCTCGATGATGACCGGGCGTAGCCCCACCGGTTCGAGCACGCCCCCGATCTGGGCGCCCGCGCTCAGGTGGACCCGGCTTCCGATCTGAGCGCACGATCCCACGAGGGCATGCGAGTCGATCATCGTCCCCTCACCCACCCACGCGCCGACGTTCACGAAGGCGGGTGGCATGATCACGACGTTCGGGCCGAGGTAGGCTCCCGCCCGGACGGAGCTTCCGCCCGGGACGATCCGCACATGCTCTTGGACCCCCCGCGTTTCGCGAAGCGGGAGTGTGTCCCGGTCGAAGTAGCGGAAAGGATACGTTCGCTCGGCATCCCCAGGAGGGAAGGCCACGGTGTCTCCCGCGCGGAAGGCCAGGAGGATCCCCCTCTTCACCCATTCGACCGCCTTCCATCCGTCGGGCCCCCGTTCCGCGGCCCGGACCTCTCCGGTCTCGAGCAGATGGAAGAGCCGCGTCACGGCTGCCCGCGCAGCATCCCGGTCCTTGAGCGGGGACTGAGCGGCCAGTAGATCGATCGCCGCCCGCAGCTCGGAGTGGCCGCCGTCGGTGCTCACGAGCCGCCCGGAAGGAGCCCGGCTTCTAGGAGGACCTTTCGAAGCGTGGCGAGTGAGCCAGGGGAAAGGGGAACCAGCGGCCCTCGCACATGGGGACCCATGTGCCCCATGAGGTGAAGAGCCGTCTTCACCGGAACCGGATTGCTCTCGATGAAGTTCGCCGTCAGAAGAGGGAGAAGCTCGTAGTGGAGGGCCCGTGCTCGACCTATGTCATTCGAGAGGGCGGCGGTGACGAGCTCCTTCATGCGGTCCGGGATCTCGTTCGCAGCTACCGAGACCACGCCGTCCCCTCCCAACGCCATGATCGCCAGTCCCAACCCATCATCCCCCGAGAGGACCAGAAAGCCATCGGGGCGTCCGCGAATGAGTGTCATCACCTGATCGAGATCACCGGATGCCTCTTTTACCCCGACCACGGGTTCGAGCTCGGCGAGCCGAAATACCGTCTCGGGGAGCAGGTTCACCCCGGTTCGGCTGGGCACGTTGTAGAGGACGACGGGGAGTCCTTCCCCGGCCTCGGTCACCTCCGTGAAGTGCCGGCGGAGTCCGTCCTGAGAAGGCTTGTTGTAGTAGGGAGTGACCACGAGGAGGCCGCTGGCTCCCTCCTGTCTCGCCGCACGCGCCAACGATGTGGATCTCTTGGTGCTGCTGCTTCCCGCACCGGCGAAGACCGGGACGCGTCCTTCCGCCGCCTCGACGCAGGTAGCGATGACCTGCCGCTGCTCCTCGTCGTCCAGAGTCGCACTCTCACCCGTGCTCCCGCTGGGCATGAGGGTGTCCACGCCGCCATCGATCAGCCAGAGCACATGGTGACGCAGGGCGGCGAGGTCGAGGGAGCCGTCCGCGTGCATGGGGGTGACCACCGCGACGGAGAGGCCAGCGGGGGAGGTAGGCTTCATCGAGGGGTGCGCCATCAGATCTGCCCCATCAGGTCCGCCATCGTATAGATGCCGGTGCGATTCTCCAACCATTCCGCCGCCAACACCGCTCCGCGGGCAAAGCCTGCGCGATTCTTGGCCTCATGCCGGAGCACGATCCGGTCGTCTGGTCCGTCCAGCACGATCTCGTGCATGCCAGGGTTCTCACCCACGCGGGCGACCGAAAGCTGAAGGAGGCGGGGGTCGGGTGCCACACCCGGGGTCAGCTCCGTCCACCCGTCTTTGCTGTCCAACCCACGAACGAGGAGGTCGGCCAATCCGCGGGCCGTCCCTCCTGGGTGATCCACCTTGTGGCGGTGGTGCTCCTCGAAGAGGTGCACGTCGTAGCCTTCCATCGTGTTCGCCAGGCCCGCTGCCGTCTCCGCCAATCGGGTGAAGAGGAACATCCCAACGGAGAAGTTCGGGGCGTGCAGGAGCCCCGTACCCGCCTTGCGGACGCAGGCTTCCACGGCCGCACGGTCGTCATCCCATCCCGTGGTGCCCACGACCACGCTAACCCCCAGGGCCGCCGCCTTGCATACGTTGGGGAGCACGGCCACCGCTGTCGAGAAGTCCACCGCGACCCGTGCGCCGTCCATGGATTCTGCGGTGATCCCGCTCCCTCCCGGGCTGGAGAACTCGTCCAGGATGGCGGTGATCTGATGGCCTCGTTCCTTCGCGACCTCTTCCACCGCCCGGCCCATGCGACCGTATCCAAACAGCGCGAGCTTCACCGTTCTCCTCCGTAATGCACAAGCGGTTGCGGGGCGAACGGCCCTAATGTGTCACCTCGGCACCTCAGGAGAAAGGAAGGGGAGCAGGACCGTCACCGCCGGGTAATGCGCCAATGCACAACCCTTTCAGAACTGACGAACTCCACGCACTCGTATCTCTCAAGAGACCCTTCAGCGCCGGGTAGTAGGCCGTGTGCGGCCGCATGTCCGATATGGAGCCTTGCCTGGACCGGTACTCCCGAAAGCGACTGGCGAGTGGCCATGCTCATCCGGATGATGTATAACGGCTTCTGGTTGCCGACGTTCGCCGAAGGGCGCGAGCTTGCGAACGCAAGCGCAGTGACCCGGCGAATGTCCCGAAGGGGCAAGGAGCGAATGCGACGCAGCGGCGACCAGTGGTTATGCGCCGCGGCGTCTAGCCGCTGATCGGAAAGGCTATTCCTGCATGGATCGCAAAGGCCCGATTTTTGAGGTCGTCTCCACTGTCATCTATCGAGGTAAGGCCGAGGTTGTACAGGACATCCAACGCCACGATGGCTCTTTCAGAGACGCGAAACGCCACCCCTGTAGCTAGGCGATGGGGGCACTGTGTGTAAACTATTGTATACAAAAAAGTTGTAGGCAGTAGTGGGGCCATGGCTCAGCTGGGAGAGCGCCTCTGTTTGGTGCCGGGGAAGCTCGACTTAACCTCAAGAAGATGCCACTACGGTCACACCACTATTTGGGAGGAGAAGCATGAGGAAGACCGGAATCGTTGCCCTCGCCCTGCTGATCGGCGGGGGCCATGCTCAGATGACGTCCGCGCAAGCGGTGAACCAACTGACGGCAGAGGAGCAGCGGGATGGATGGCAGTTGCTATCGGACGGATCGACGATGAATGGTTGGACGCAAAAAGAGATGGCGAGATGGGTGGTGGAGGACGGTGCCTTCGTCCCCGTACTCAATAGCGGCCTGGGCTTCCTGGCGACGAATGGCGTGTATGAGAACTTCCATCTCAGGGTTGATTTCTGGGAGGACGACGTTGCAAATGGCGGGGTCTTCCTGAGGACCCCGGCGGAGGGCGCCATCAACATGTCGAATGCGTTCGAGATCAACATATTCGACGCGCACACGCAGTGGCCGACCGGGAGCATCAATGAGTTCTCGCGGGCCGCCAGACCGAACACGCAACTCAAGTGGAACACCTACGACATCACGGTGGAAGGTCAGCGTGTGAGGGTTGTCCTGAATGGCGTGCCGACGGCCGAGATATACGCGACGAATCGCCTGTCTCGCGGACCGATCGCGCTTCAGTACGTAGGTGCCGGCGTCATCCGATACCGCAACGTTCGGATCAAGACGCTGTAGGTCGCGGTCCTACGCTCGAGGCCCCGCGTCTCAGGGGATCCACTTCGGCGTGCCCATGGAGTATTTGAAGTGGTTTGTCCGCTGGCCCATGAAAGGCTCCGGACCGTGGATGAGCGCCAATCTCCCGGCGGCGATATCCCAGGTGAAGATCGCGATCCCCCGGACCGCGCCCGTCGTCCTGTCCGCGACCAATGCGTCGAAGACGAGGCGCGCTCCGTCGCGCGACCAATCCGCTGAAAGCGCGAACGTCCCCTGACCCCCATGGCCCGGGATCTCGGAGGTCGGGACCTCGGCGAGACCAAGCGTCCCGAGCTGGGTCATCATCGTCGTAGTGTGCTTGAGGTCGTTGAGCGTCGCCGGAGCGCCCGTGGCGATGAGGTAGCTCGTCATTCGCGCGCCCTGGAAGAACTCCGTGCCATCGAACTTCGGTGCGAGGTGCGCCACCGCGTTGCCACCGGGTAGGCCAATTATCACCTCCCCGCTCCCATCGGTATTGATGATGCGCCGAGCCGGGACACCGGGGATTCCGATGGAGTAAAGCACCCGCTGTGTCCCCGGCACGAAGTGCGGGAACTCCGCCGACCCCAGCCCCATGGCCGGGCCATTGGTCAGCTGCCTGGGCTCCCCCCGTCAGCACTCGCGATGTAGATATCGATCCCGCCGACCAGCCCCAACTGCGATGCCGTTCGACAGGCCGAAGAACCGGCAGAGACGCAGATCTGTATCGGCCGTGATCGCGCGCTTACCCGCCACGATCTCGCTGATGCGCTGAGCCGGCACACCGATCTCTTTGGCAACACGGTACTGTGTGAGTTCCATCGGAATAAGGAACTCCTCGCGCAGCAACTCGCCGGGCGTCACAGGCTTAAGGGCTGCCATGATCTGTATTCCCTTAGTGGTAGTCCACGATCTCGACATCTTCCGGGCCGGCATTCCGCTTGGCAAGCGAGGGAGTATCCGGACCTGGGTCTGCCTTCACCGCGCGGTTTCTCAGGGGCCGAGCACCATGCGGACGGCCTCCAGAAGCTCGGCCGAGTTCGCGGCCACGACACTTCCGTCCTCCGCCGTCTCGATGGGGCTTCCGTCCCGGCGGGAAGCGGCCCCTCCGGCCTCGGCGAGGATCACACGGCCGGCCGCGACGTCCCAAGGCGCGAGGTTCCCCTCCCAGAATGCGTCGAGCGACCCCTGGGCGAGGTAGCAAAAGTCCAGGGCTGCCGATCCACCCCTCCGAATCCCTGAGCACGCTCCGAACACCCGCCGAAATTCCTCCAGGTAGCGGGGCAGCTCCTCGGGGCGCCGAAAGGGGAACCCGGTTCCCACCAGCGCCTCTGCCATGTTCCGCACGGAAGAGGTGTGGATCCTCTCCCCGTTTCGGTACGCTCCCGCGCCCTTCTCCGCCCACCAGCGGTCCTCGGTCTCGGACGCGACGATCGCCCCGACCGTGGGCTCTCCTCCGATCGCCACGCCCACCGAGGCCGAGTACATCGGGTGGCCGTGGAGGTAGTTGGTGGTCCCATCCAGGGGGTCCACGATCCAGAGAGGACCGCCGGCGCGGACGGCGCCCGACGGCGAGGACCCTGCGGACATGGGCGACTCCTCCGCGAGGATCGCGTGCTCGGGAAATCGCTCACGGATCACATCGAGAGCGGCCTTCTCCGCTTCGGTGTCCACAAATGAGACGAAGTCCGAGGGGCCTTTCTGAACGGCATCCCGAACGCCCACGCGTCCCCGGTAGAGGAGATGGACCCGGGCGGCGGCCTCTGCGGCCTTCAGGGCGATGGCGAGCAGCTCAGCGGTGGGAGTCATGCGGGTCTGGCATGGGAGTGGAAATGCGATCGGGGAAGGGTCGCCCTGTCTTCGAGGGGGCGCTAAGTTAGCCGCTCTCCCACGCCGCGACCATGAACGGCGCGCCCTTGAACGGTGTGCCTTCGGACTCCGCGTCTCACGGGCCCGCAGGGGTGGGTAGCACAGCCGAGGGGAAATGCCGGAAGCGCGTGTGAGGGGGCGGGTCTTCAGCGGAATGCAGCCCAGCGGCGAGGCGCACCTGGGGAACTATCTGGGGGCGCTTCGACAGTGGGTCGACCTCCAGCATGACCACGAGTGCTTCTTTTGTATCGTGGACGAGCACGCGATCACGGGAGAGTTCACCCCGGAAGAGCTCCCGGGACGGATCTTCGACCTTGCCGTGAGTTTCCTCGCCGTGGGGCTCGATCCGGAGCGGAGCACCATCTTCGTCCAGTCGGACGTGCCCGAGCACACCACCTTGGCCTGGCTGTTCAATGCCGTGACGCCCCTGGGGGACCTCGAGCGGATGACCCAATACAAGGACAAGTCGTCGCGCCTCGAGTCGGTGCCTGCCGGGCTCCTGAACTACCCCATCCTCCAGACGGCCGACATCCTCCTCTACCGCGCCTCGCTGGTTCCCGTCGGTGAGGACCAGGTCCAGCACCTCGAGCTGTCTCGCGAGATTGCCCGGAGATGGAACGGTCGTTTCGGGGATTTCTTCCCCGAGCCCCAGCCGATCCTGAGCAAGGCGGGGCGGATCTTGGGGCTCGATGGAAACGCCAAGATGAGCAAGTCGCTCGGGAACACCGTGGGGATTCTGGCCGACCCGGAGGAGGTGCACGCGCGGGTGCGGACCGCCGTGACCGACCCGCAGCGGGTGAGGAAGAGCGACCCAGGGCGGCCGGAGGTGTGCAACGTCTATACGCTCCACCGGCACTTCACCGGCCCGACCCTCCTACCTGACATCGCGGACCAGTGTCGGGCGGCGACGCGGGGGTGCGTCGATTGCAAACACATCCTCTCCGACCACATCGTGGAGCATTTTGCCGAGGCAAGGGAGCGGGCCGCGGAGCTCCAGGCCCGGCCCTCCCAGGTCCAGGAGGTGCTCGAGGCGGGGGCTGAGCGGGCGCGCGCCGAGGCGCGCGCGACGATGGAGGAGGTCCGCCATCGGATGGGAATGGCCTGGCGGGAGTGTGTGCCATCTCGCTCGGGGCGCGCTTGAACACCTATCGGGTTCGAATTTCTCGAACGATCCGGGAACTGCCATGAACGAGATTTTCAAGGCCGCGATCCAGCGGGGAGCGAGCGACCTGCACATCTAAGGCGGGGGACGTGATCCGGGCCCGGATCCACGGACGCCTCCTTCCGCTCACGCAGCAGCGGATGACCCAGGAGCGGGTGAAGGCCCTGGCCCTCCAGTTCATGCCGCTGGAGAAGGACCGCGCGCGGATCGATGAGATCTCGGACTACGACAGTTCGTGGGGGCTTCCGGGGCTGGGGCGCTTCCGCGTGAACATCATGCGTCAGCGGGGTTCGTTCATGATCGTGATGCGGGTCATCCCCATCGACGTTCCATCCCTTTCGGACCTCCGGATGCCGAAGGTGCTGGAGAGGATCGCGGAGGCCGAGCGGGGACTCATCCTGGTCACGGGAACGACCGGCTCCGGGAAGAGCTCGACGATGGCTGCGATGGTCCAGCACATCAACGACGACATGGCGAAGCACATCGTCACCCTCGAGAACCCGATCGAGTTCCTCCATCGGGACAAGAAGAGCTCGATCACCCAGAGGGACATCGGCACCGACCCCCCCCTCGTTCGCCACCGGTCTCCGTGCGGCACTCCGCCAGGACCCCGGACGTAATCCTGATCGGGGAAATGCGGGATACCGAGACGATCGACATCGCCCTCAAGGCAGCCGAGACGGGACACCTCGTCATCTCCACCGTCCACACGCAGAACGCGGTGCAGACCATTTCCCGCATGATCTCGGTATTCGGCAAGGCGGAGCAGGAAATGCTCCGGATCCGGCTCTCCGAGTGCCTCGAGGGCGTAGTGTCCCAGCGGTTATTGCCGCGCATGGACGGGGCCGGACGGATCGTGGCCTGCGAGATGATGGTCGTGACAGGAACGATTCGCGACTGCATCAAGGACCCGGATCGGACCGTCGAGATTTAGGATCTGATCGAGGAGGGTCGGCAGCACTATGGATCCCAGAGCTTCGATCAGCACCTGCTGGAGCTGGTGCGCGACGGTCTCGTGGACTTCAAGGTCGCGAAGGCGGCGGCCACGAACCCCTCGGACCTGGACCTGAAGGTCAACTTCTTGGGCGAGAGCGGGCAGGGCGGGAGCGGCAAGGACGTGTCCAAACTGTTCGGATGAATCTGGAGGCCGTTGACACCTCCTCTCACCCTCGTCTAGCTTTTCCCAAAGGATTCTGCGGAGTCGTCCGCGACGAGCCCATCCCCCCGGGACGGGCTTTTTCATGCCTATTTCCTTCGTGCCCCGAGGAGCGATTTGAGGAGCGATTCCAGAGTGCCTGCGCGAGCGACGCCCAAGCGAGCTACGGCAGGCTCTTGCGTCGTCGTGGTCGGCTGCCAGTGGGGCGATGAGGGGAAGGGAAAGATCGTCGACGTGCTGGCGGAGGAGATGGACGTCATCGCTCGCTACCAGGGGGGCGCGAACGCCGGGCATACCGTTCACGTAGGGGAGGAGGAGTTCGTTCTCCACCAGATCCCGTCGGGGATCCTGCACCCCGAGAAGCGCTGCCTCCTTGGGAATGGCGGCGTCCTGGACCTGATCCAGTTCTTCAGGGAGTACGACGAGCTGTCCGCACGGGGGATCGACTTGGACGGGCGGGTTGGAATCAGCCGAAGGGCGCACCTCCTTCTGCCGTACCATCGCGTCCTGGACCAGGTTGCCGAGGACCTGGCCGAAGAAAAGATCGGGACCACGGGGAGGGGGATCGGGCCGGCGTACGAAGAAAAGGTTGGCCGTCGGGGAATCCGGGTGGCGGACGCCTTCGACGGGTCACGATTCCGGGAGCTGTTGGATCGAGGAATGGAGCACGCCCGAGAGGCTTTGGCCCAGGTAGGACGGGGTGATGCCGGGAGCTGGAACGCGGAGGTCGAGCGGTGCCTAGAGCTCCGGGGGCGCCTCCTGCCTCTCGCGACGGACACCGGGCTCGAGGTCGAGGATTCCCTCGCCGGGGGGTTGCGTGTCCTCCTCGAGGGAGCCCAGGGGACCGCCCTCGACCTGGACCACGGCACGTATCCGTACGTGACCTCGTCGAACACGACCGCGGGGGCCGCCGCCACGGGGATCGGCGTGGGTCCGACGCGAATCGACGCGGTGCTGGGGGTCGTGAAGGCGTATACGACGAGGGTGGGAAACGGACCGCTCCCGACCGAGTTCGAGCCTGAAATGGACGCGCATGTTCGGGAGCTCGGGGGCGAGTTCGGGGCCACCACCGGTCGCCCGCGGCGTTGTGGCTGGTTCGACGCGGTCCTCGCGCGCTATGCGGCGCGTGTGAACGGCCTCACCGGGCTCGCCGTTACGAAGCTGGACGTGCTCGACACCTTCGCCGAGATCTCCGTGGCGACCGCGTATCGCACCCGAGAGGGCGTCACCCAGCAATTCCCCGCTGACACGGGCGGCTTCGAGGAGGTGGAGCCGGTCCTGGAGGCTCTGCCCGGGTGGCAGGCCCCAACGAGCGAGGCCCGTTCGCTCTCCGACCTGCCCGCGAATGCCCGCCGCTACCTCGATCGGATCGAAGAAATCACGGGCGCCCCC